>CAZLUL010000218.1:0-6509 GCA_964562635.1 uncultured Fibrobacteraceae bacterium
AGGGGACCCGGAGCAATCCGGGTCCCCTTTTTTGCGCCACCGGGAGTTCGAAACACAAAAAAAAATTCCCCTCACTGGCAGATGCAGTAAGGGGAGAAGAGAACGCAATTTCGGAGGCAGAACCTATCCCATCTCCGTCAAATCCATGCCCTTGGGGACCACGACAATACCCGAATCCGAAACCGTAAACAGCCGCTTGTCCTGCTCTTCATCATACCCGATCTTAAAATGCTCGGGAATGATCACATCCTTATCGACAATGCAGCGCTTCAGCTGGGCATAACGACCAATGATCACGTCATCCATGACAATCGAGTCGGTGATGTGGCTGTACGAGTTCACCCGCACCCCGCGGCCCACGATGGACCGCTCCACCGTGCCACCGGAGATGATCGTTCCCCCACCGACAATGCTGTCTTCCACCCGACCGGGGCGGGTGCCGTCTTCGGTAAAACCATGCACCGATTTGCAGGGGGGCACCGGCGGCTGCCAGGCCCGGAACAACCATTTCTTGTCGTACATATCAAACTGAGGATCGCGCGAGACCAGCTCCATGGCCGTATCGTAGTAGCTGTCAAGAGTTCCGATGTCGCGCCAGTATTTGGACTTCAGTGTATCGGGGTCGCGGAACGGGTACGCATGCACCTCGCCACTCTTGACCAGGGCCGGGATGATATTCTTGCCGAAGTCGTGGTGGCTGTCCTGCTTCTTCACATCGCTGCACAGCTCCTGCACCAGTTCCTTGGTGTCGAAAATGTACACGCCCATGTTCACCAGGCAGTGCTCCGGATCGCCGGGGATGGTCTTGGGATTTTTCGGTTTTTCCTCGTAACCCACCACTTTCCAGTTCTCATCCACTTCCACGATGCCGAACTGGTCGGCACCCTCCAAAGGCACCACCGCAGCGCTCAAGGTCAGGCACCCTTCATGGCCCGCGTGATGCTTCAGCATCTTGGCGTAATCCATGCGGTAGATGTGATCACCCGACAAAATCAGCACGTGGGCCGGTCGCCGGTTTTCCAGCAGGTAGATGTTCTGGTACACCGCGTCGGCCGTGCCCATGTACCACTTCTGCCCCACCCGGTGCTGGGGCGGGATGCGGTAGCAGAATTCGCCGCTTTCATAACTGAAAACGTTCCAGCCGCGCTGCAGGTGTTTGTCCAGGGAGTAGCTTTTGTACTGGGTCAGCACGTAGATCTGACGCAAGCCGCTGTTGATGCAATTGCTCAACGTAAAATCGATGATACGGTAGGCGGCCCCAAAAGGCACGGCGGGCTTGGAGCGGTCCTTGGTCAACGGGGAGAGGCGCTCGCCCTGGCCCCCGGCCAAAATCAAAGTCAGGGTCTCGCTCACCAGATCACGGGTACTCAGTACGGGGTCAGTCAAAACCACTCCTTACCATCACGTCCGATGGGCGTTCGAATTTTGGTACACGCAATAGCCGTGCAATTATTTTCCGGTGGCCATCTCGGGTTTCACCAATCCGCGCACCGTGTCGAGCAATTCAGTGACATCGGCCGACTTGGTGACATAGGCATCAGCCGCCCAGGTCAGAAAGTTGTCGCGGTAACTGGAGAAGGCCGTATTCAAGACCACAGGAATACTGTTGTCCCGTTCCAGGATGCGCTGCAATGCCTCGATACCATCCATGCCAGCCATCCGGATATCCAGAATAACCAGATCCGGCTTCATGGTCTCGACGAATTCCAGCCCCTGTTGGGCGTTGCCGGCGGTCATGGTTTCATAGCCAGCGCGCCGCAGCTCTGTCTCGTACAACAGACGCAGATGGGGTTCATCATCAACAATCAATACTTTGCTCATGGCCTGTCCTCCTGTTGGCATCAAATTCTCTCCCGTGAGAGGTCCAGTGAGAGATCCTGTTCCGGTCCCCGTCCGGATCCGGCTGCATCCTTGTAGCCGGCGGCAGAATTGCAAATCCACCTAAAAGCAATGTACCAGAATCCTCACTGCCCTGCTAGCAGGTTCCAGGCCAAATCATAAGTTTTTTTCGTCAAACACCAGGCTTGTGGCGCGGCAGGATAAATGAGAACTCGGCGCCGCCCTCGTTGCGGTTCCGGGCCTCTATCACGCCCCCGTGAGCCTTGATGATTTGGGCACAAATCGTTAAACCCAAACCAGATCCGGTGGGTTTCGTCGAAAAGAACGGAGTGTGCAGCTTTTCCACCGATTCGGGATCAAATCCTGGCCCATCGTCCAATACTCCGACCCAGATACCGCCCTCTACCCCCCGCGAACGAACCTCAACCCGGCCAGGACCCTCCAGGGCCTGAAAAGCATTGATCAGGAAATTCTGCAGCACTTGCTGAATCTCGCCCGGATGCATCTCGGCTACCAGGCCCTCAGCCTGCAGATCCAACACCAGATCAATTTCGGCCTCTTCAGCCCGGAGCCGATATTTCTGAGTCGCCTGGGCCACGATGTCATCAACGACCAACGCCTGGCGCAACAGCTTCGGTGGCCGGATGAAATCCAGCAGGTCATGGATGATTCTCTCCATGCGCGCCACTTCTTCGACAATGATCGTGGCGGCCACCCGGTTGGGATCGCCGGCCTCGATACCACGGGTCAGACTGCGGGCAAAGCCACCGATGGCCACCAGCGGATTGCGCAGCTCATGGGCCACGATGGCGCTGGTTTCGCCCATCACACTGAGGCGTTCCATCTTCAGCAGGGTTTCCTGATCCTGGCGCTGCTTCTTGTGCGCGCTGTGCAGGTCGCTCAACCGCTGCTCAAGCTCGGTATACAACCGGCTGTTTTCGATCGCGCCGGCGCTCTGATTGGCAAACATCTGCAAAAATTCCAGGTCCAGGTCCGTGATTGTCGTGCCCGAGATGGCGTTGTCGGCCACGATCACACCCACCGGGCCGCGTCGGGTACTCATCGGCGCGATGGCAAACTCGTGGCAGCCCAGCCAGTGGCGCAGGGTTTCCACGCCAGGCTGATCCGTCTCACCGCTCACGCTGCGCACATGCCCCTCGCTCATGGTGCGGATCAGGATGTTGTCTTCATCGTTCAGCGGAATGCTCATGTGGCCTACAATATCGTTGACCGCCACATCAGTCTGCTTGATGGACTGGTCGTAACTGGTCACCATCTCGAACAGGTCGCTCGACTGGTGGGCCAAATTCTGCCAGATGCGCGACGCTTCATCGGCGTTGCTCGGGCCGATGGCCATCTCGCCCTGCAGGGCTTCGGTCTTGGGATCTACCAGCAACAGGAAAGCCCGATTGAAACGCAACCCCTGCCCCGCGGTCATGCACACCAGCACCGCCTGCAGGATCTGATCAAGATTCAACCGCGCCCCATAGAGCGCTTCACTGACCTGGTTGAGCAGTGACAACTTGGCCAGGCGCGCGGCCCGCAGTTCGTCTTCGTGCTGGCGGGTGCGGGTATCGCGCACCAGCAGCAGGCTGTGGCGGGCGCCGCCGGTTTCGAAATCACTGGCATGGATTTCCACCGTCAGGTCATCACCCATCGTATGGCGCACTTCAAACTGCGCCGTGCCGTCCGGATGTCCCGCGGTGCCCGCGGCCAGATCCCGCAGTTCATCCGGTTCGGTGAAACGCAGAGCCAACTCGACGCCGTGCAATTGGCCCGGCTGGCAACCAAACAGTTCTTCGGCGCCCCGACTGGCGGTGAGCACCAGGCCCGCTTCGTCCAACAGGAGCAACGCCATGTCCGACTCCCGCAAACCAGCGCTCACCAAGGCCGCGATTTCCGGTTTCTCAGAAGACGGTGACTCCGGGCCCGACATTCTCTACCTCACTTTTGGGCGCAGGATGCGCGCGTACAATTTTTCGTAGGCGGTGGCCGCCTCGGCCCAACTGAAATCGCAGGCCATGCCTCGTTTTTGCAAGGCCAACCAGGCCTTGGGGTCGGCCCACAGCTTTTCAGCCCGGCGCAGTGTAGACAGCAGTTCTTCGGGGCGGGCCTCGTCAAAAACAAATCCGGTGCCTGTATCGCCCACCGCATCAACCACCGTATCGGCCAAGCCGCCGGTTTTGCGCACCACCGGCGGCGTGCCGTACTTCAAAGCATACATCTGGGACAGACCACACGGTTCAAAATCGCTCGGCATCAAAAACAGATCACTGCCGGCGTAAATCCGATGGGCCAATTTTTCATCGAAAGCATCACAGAACGCCACCTGTGCCGGGTGCCTCTTCGCCACCGCGTGCATGGCTTTTTCGAGGCGCGGTTCGCCGGTGCCCAGGATGGCAAAGGTGAAGCCATCGCCGGCCAACCGGTCCAACAACGGCAAGACCAACTCCATGCCTTTTTGCCGCACCAGGCGCCCGACAAATCCGCACAACGGTTTGGCGCCGCCGCTATCGAGCTTCAATTCCTTGAGCAGTGTCGCTCGGCAACGCGCTTTGCCCGCCAGATCGCCCGGAGTGAAGGTCGCCGGCAGCGCTTTGTCTTTCGCCGGATCCCAGGTGCCATAGTCGGCCCCGTTCAGAATACCCGTGTAGTCGTCACCGCGACTGGCCAGCATTTCTTCCAGTCCGCAACCAAAGGCCTGGGTGCTGCGCGTTTCTTCGGCGTAGGTCGGGCTCACGGTATTGACGACGTCAGCGCCCACGATGCCGGCCTTCAAGAGGTTCAATTGCCCGTGGAATTCCAACAGACCCGGATAAGCCGCCATGCTCGCCGGCAGACCCAACGTTTCGGCCGCGCCGGCCGGATGCACTTCCTGATGGGCCAGGTTGTGGATCGTCAATACGGTCGCCGCCGGGCCCGGCACCTCACGATCGGCATACCACTGCCGGCGGTACAGCAAAGCCGGCACCGCTTCGGCGTCATGGGCGTGAAACACGTCTACGGGCCAGTCGAGCAGGCGGGGCAACATGAGCGCTGCCTGGGCGTGCAACGACGCGCGGTCCAACGAGTCGCTGAACCCGTTGCCTGCCGCGTCGGTGTAGATGCCCGGTCGATCAAAGAGGGCCGCACATTCCACCAGATAGACCTTCACCGCGGCCCGGGCCGAGCCGCGCCGATAGAACCGGATGTCATGCGCCTTTTGTCCGACCCGAACCGACAATGGCGGCAGGGTCTTGATGGGCGCGATCTTTTCCTTTTTGCGGTCCAGATCGCCATACAAAGGCAAGATCACCCGCACATCGTGCCCGCCGGCGGCCAAGGCCCGCGACAAGGCATCAACCACGTCACCAAGACCGCCGACCTTGGCCACCGGGGCCATCTCGGCGCTGATCATCAGGATGTTCACGATGCAACTCCTTCGCCACGCAGCCAACGGGCCACGTCTTCGGGCACCACCGAATTGATGGTGTAGCCCGTGCCCACTTCAAATCCGGCCGGGCGGCTCAGCCGCGGCAGAACCTCGAGGTGCCAATGAAAACTTTCGGCGCCTTCGTCGGCACCATTGCGGTCGACGGTCGCGCTGTGGATCACAATATTCAAGGACGGATCGCCGTGAAAACCAAACAGGCGCTGCAGGGACAGAGCCAGGACCGCCGCCAGGGCCCCCAATTCGGCGTCGGTGGCCTGGGCCAGCGAAGCGACGTGACGGCGCGGGACAAAGAGCATTTCCCAGGGGAATCGGCTGGCCCAGGGCGCATAGCCGGTCCAGTCGTCATTGGTGGCGATCACGCGGGTGCCGGCCTTGCGCTCGGCGGCCTCCATGTCGCAAACCAAGCAACGGCCATTTTCCTGGCGGTAGGCGTCAAAACGTGCCGCTCTGGCCACGGCCAGCAATGGCACTTCGGGCGCGCCGATGATTTGCATGTGCGGATGGGCCAGGGTCGCGCCGGCTTCGGGGCCATGATTGCAGAAGGCCGAGACATAGCGCACCTCCGGGTGGGTGGCAAAATCCCGGGCCCGGTCGCGCAGCACAATCAGCAATTCCGCCAATTGGTCGGGCTGCAAAGCCGCCGGGCTGGCCTGGTGGTCCGTCGAATAAACCACCACTTCGTGGCGCCCCAGTCCGCTCGCATAGCCAAACAGGGCCTCGTCTTGCCCCTCCTGCACGCCAAATGGGGCGACAGAGTCCGCGGGCACCAAAGCCGGATACATGTTGGGAAAAGCCCGCAGACGCCAACCCGGGCCATTGGCCGGCTGATCGTCGCTGCGGCCCAGGGCCAGGACTTCCGGAGTCGTCTGGTCTTCATTGCCCGGACAGAAGGGGCAGTCGGTCCGCGGCGACTTGTCGCGGACCTGGGCGGGGAACTCGTTGGGGCGTGCGCTGCGGCCTGCGGCGATGATCACCCAGCGTCCGGTCAGGGGGTCCTGCCTCAGCATGGACATGTTTTTGGGTCCTCTCCCATTTTTTTATTGAAACCGGGGAACCTTTCCCCGCGCAGGTGCGTAGAATACTACGAACCAAGGACATCAGCCAACCCGCTTCCCCCTTGCGGTGTTGTTCAAGGCTCAAGCGAGAAAATACGGGCGAGACGAAGAAAACGAACCTCAGGGCGAAGGGTTCGTTTTCCTCTGTCCGGGACAATCCCTACCGCCGGATTCTACGCTTT
>CAZLUL010000219.1:0-6494 GCA_964562635.1 uncultured Fibrobacteraceae bacterium
GAACTGCTTAGCGCTTTGCGATGCGCTGTTCCGGTGGGGGCGTCTCTCTTTGTGGGAAACACCATCTTCACCTAAAACCGTAACCCAAGCACCCTAAGACACCCCACAGCCACAGCATGGAAGGCAGGAATGTCATCTCTGGTTCCACCCCGCAGGGGTTAGGAACGGGAGAGTGTTTCAGCCGGTGGTGCGGGGATTTTCGGGGACACACAGGACCGTACCGCGCGTATCTTCCAAGCAGGAACGGTCCTGTGTGTCTCCGAAAATCCCCTACTCCCAAGGCTTCTGACGAATAAGAGTAAGAAACTCCCCACGCGTCTTGGGATCATTCTTAAAACACCCCAACATCTCCGAAGTCACCGCATGCGAATTCTGCTTCTGAATCCCCCGCATCATCATGCACAGATGCTGCGCCTTGAGCACAACGGCCACCCCGAGCGGCTCCAGGTTTTCCATCAGGCAGGTGGCGATTTGCGCTGTCATGCGCTCCTGGACCTGCAGGCGGCGCGCGTAAGCCTCCACCACGCGGGCGATCTTGGAAAGGCCCACGATCTTTTTGCCGGGGATGTACGCCACATGGGCCTTGCCGAAGAAGGGCAGCATGTGGTGCTCGCAGATACTGAAGAAGTCGATGTCGTTGATGACGATCATTTCCCTACCCTCGGCTTCGAACAGGGCGCTGCGCACCATCTCGCCGGGATCCTGCTGGTAGCCGACGGTGATGTCGCCCCAGGCCCGGGCCACACGATCGGGGGTCTTGAGGAGCCCTTCGCGCTGGGGATCTTCGCCCAATTCAACCAACATCTGGCGGATCAGCTTCTCCATCAAATCTCCTGCTCGCTGCCAGGTATCTTGCAAACTGCAAGCTGGCGTCCGGGGGTTGCCGGCGGGGGCCTGGCCCTCCCGCCCAAAAAAATAAAGTACCCACATCGGGGATTGACCAACGATAAGGCACAATTGGCGACCGTCAAGCTTTGCTGATCGCTGGCCAGGCCGACCCGGCACAAAAGGTGCAATACTCTGCGTGAACCTTCTTAGAACTGGCAAATTGCCAGAGGTTTAAAAGGGCTGACACGGAAATCCACTGAATGGCGTAGCGCTCCCCCCGCGACCCGTTCCGGATCCAGTGCAGCCCTTTTTTTTGCTTCGCATTCAAAACCCCCTAAGTCTTGACAATACAAATCATTATCAGCTTTTCCCCTTGATTCACTGCCGCATAAAACTACATTTCAAGCTGTTAATCTGCTGCCAACTCCACCCTTCGCAAGGAGCTACCTGTGGGGAACAAGATCGTCTACGCCAAGGAACTCGCACCGAAGACCATGCTCTTCGAGATCGAGGCCGACCACATTGCCAAACGCGGCAAAGCCGGCCAGTTCATTATCCTGAGGGTCAATGATGAAGGGGAACGCATTCCCCTGACCATAGCCAACCGAAACCCCGAAAAGGGCACCATTACCCTGGTTTTCCAGGAAGTTGGCAAAACCACCGCCATGCTCGGCGCCTTGAATGTTGGCGACGAAATTCTCGATCTGGCCGGTCCCCTGGGCAAAGCGACGGACATCCCCACCGGCAAGACAGTCGTCTGTGTCGGCGGCGGCATCGGCAACGCCGTGGTCTGGCCCCAGGTGCAAGCTCTCAAGGAAGCCGGCAACAAGGTGATCGCCATCCTCGGTGCCCGGAACAAGGAACTGCTCATCCTCGAAGAGGAAATCATGAGCCTGGCCGACATGACCATCACCACGACCGACGATGGCAGCTACGGCCGCAAGGGCATGGTCACCCACGCCCTGGACGACCTGATTGACGAAGGCGAGAAGATCGACGAAGTGATCACCATTGGTCCCGTGGTGATGATGAAGTTCGTGTGCAAGACCACCGAGCCCCATGGCATCCCCACCCAGGCTTCTTTGAACCCAATTATGGTGGACGGCACCGGCATGTGCGGCGCCTGCCGCGTCACGGTGGGCGGCAAGACCCGCTTCGCGTGTGTTGAAGGCCCGGAATTCAACGGCCATGAAGTGGACTTTGACGAATTGATTACCCGGTTGGCCTACTACCAGCCCGAAGAGCGCGCGGCGAGCGACAGTTACCACCGCTGCAAGATGGAAGAAGCCGCCGACAACCTTGGTACCAACGGGTAGGGAGAGATCACTATGTCTGACGACGTCAAGAAGCCCAAAAGGGTCATCAACAAATCCAAGACCAAGGTGCCCATGCGCGAGCAAGCCCCCATGGACCGGATCCTGAACTTTGAAGAAGTGCCCTTGGGCTACAACGAAACCGAAGCGCAACAGGAAGCCCTGCGTTGCATCGACTGCAAGACCAAGCCCTGCGTTGCCGGTTGCCCGGTGGGCATTGACATCCCCGCCTTCCTGAAACTTGTGGGCAAGAAGGATTTTGAGGGCGCGTTGCGGAAGATCAAAGAGAAGAACTTCCTGCCGGCCATCTGTGGCCGCGTCTGCCCCCAGGAAGACCAGTGCGAAATGGTCTGCACGCTGAACAAGCCGGCCAAGGGTCGCGAGCCCGGTGGCATCGGCCGTGTTGAACGCTTCCTCGGTGACTACGCCATAGAACACAACCTGACCATCACCCCGGATATAGCTCCGTCGACGGGCAAGACCGTGGCGGTCATTGGTTCGGGCCCAGCTGGCCTGACCGCTGCCAGTGACCTGGCCCAAAAGGGCCATAAGGTGACCGTGTTCGAGGCCCTGCACAAGCCCGGCGGCGTGCTGTTCTACGGCATCCCCGAGTTCCGCATGCCCAAGGCCATCCTCATGCGCGAAATCGAAGGCATGAAGGATATGGGTGTGGAGTTTGTCATGAACTACCCCGTGGGCAAAGCCGAACCCCTGGACTCGATTCGTGACCGCTTTGACGCCGTATTCATCGGCACCGGCGCGGGCCTGCCCTGGTTCCTGGGTATCCCCGGCGAGAACCTCAATGGTGTCTACAGTGCCAACGAGTTTTTGACGCGGGTGAACCTGATGGGTGGCTACAAATTCCCCGACGGGGCCGATACGCCGGTCAAGAAGATCAAGCGCATCGCCGTCATCGGCGCCGGCAACACCGCCATGGACAGCGCGCGTACGGCCAAACGCCTGCAGCCTGAAGTGGTCTACCTGGTGTATCGCCGCAGTCGGTTGGAGATGCCGGCGCGGATCGAGGAAATCCACCACGCCGAAGAAGAAGGCATCGACTTCAACCTGCTGCACTCCCCCATCGAGATCATCGATGATGGCAAGGGTGCCGTGGGCGCGATCCGCTGCCAGGAAATGGAACTTGGCGAGCCTGACGACAGCGGTCGCCGGCGCCCCATTCCCATCGAAGGCAAGATCCGCGACTTTGCCGTCGACACCGTGGTGATCTCCATTGGCCAGGGACCCAACCCCCTGCTGTCGGCCGATTGCCCCGAATTGGCCCGCGACGAACGCCGCGGTACCGTGGTGATCAACGACGTGGCGCAGACGAGTTTCGAAAACGTCTTTGCCGGCGGCGATATCGTCACCGGTGGGGCGACCGTGATTCTGGCCATGGGCCAGGGGCGCGTGGCGGCCGACGCCATGCACCGCTACCTGACGACCGGGGACGCGGCCGATAAAGACAACGAAAAAAGTGATGTTTGCCCTAACCTCACTTAATTACCTATAATGACGTGGGATCTGATCCCAGCTTTCCAGACGGGCCTGCATCCTGGCTGGAATAAAAACACCCCTCCGGCTTCGGCCGCGAGGGGTGTTTATTTTGCCCTGCCGAATTTCTGTTTTCAGCCGATATCGGCCACCAACCGGGCCAGCACCGCCGGATAAAGTTCGCACTCGGCAGCAAAGACCCGCGCCGCCAACGCCGCGACGTCATCGCCCGGCATCACCGGCACTTCCTGCTGGCCGAGGATCTGGCCGTTGTCGTAGACCTCGTCCACCAGGTGCACCGTGCAACCGGTGACGCTTTCGCGGGCCGCCAGGACCGCCTCGTGCACGCGGTCGCCGTAGTAACCCTGCCCGCCATATTTTGGCAGCAGCGCCGGGTGGATGTTGACGATCGGACCGCCAAAGCCGGCGGGCTTGATGTAGTAACTCAGGTACCCCGCCAGGATAATCAGGTCCGGGCAATAGCCTTCCAGCCAGACATTGATCGCCTCGTTGTGCGCCACCTTGTCGGTGTAGTCCTTGCGCCGAAAACTCGCGGCCGGCACACCGTGCTGCTGCGCGATGTCCAGGCCGCGCACGCCCGCGCGACTGCTGACCACCGCGGCAATTTCCAGGGGCAATTCGCCCGCTTCGATTTTGGCAAAAAAGTTTTCCAGGGTGCGACCGCTGCCCGAGAGCAGGACCGCCGCCTTCACGGGACCGGACATGGATCTCACCTTTCGGATTCCCCGCTGGCGGCGCCAGCGCTCAACTCGTCAGCCAAACGTTGCAGCACTTTGCGGTGAGCGGCGAAAGCGATGGGATGGGGCAAATCATCGAGGGCAAAAAATTCGACTTCAGCAGCGTCATCCCCAGCTTCGAGATGGCCGCCGGTTTCTTCGGCTCGGTAGAAGACCACCAGCACGGGAATATCAGGCGGCAGGATACCCGACTCAACGGCGTACAACGAAGTCAGGCGCACCTCGAGGCCCGTCTCTTCCTGGGCTTCGCGCCGGGCGGTCAGGCGCACGTCTTCGTCCCACTCCATGAATCCGGTGGGCAGGCACCACTGGCCCTGCTTGGGCTCGAACTTGCGCTTGACCAGGCACACCTTTTCGCCCCGCAGCACGATCACTCCAGCACCGGGTGCGGGGTTCATGTATTGGACAAAACCGCAATCGGGGCACACCGGGCGCTGCAGGCCGCCCTCCAATTGCCGGATCATCTCGGCGCGGCAATGAGGGCAGTGGGCAAAAACGTGGCGGTTGGCGGCACTCATGAATTCCGGCTCATTTCCGACTCATTTCCGTCTCTCCACGGGCGCCACAGCCGCCAGCAACAACCACAGTACCGACCAGACCAACAGCGGCCAGGCCCCCAGTTTCACAAACAGCGTGCGGCCCTGACCGGGGACAATTTCCGCGCGCACGACCCCGCGCTGCCCCAGATCCAGGCTGTCCAGGATGTTGCCCTCGGCGTCGGCGATAAAACTGATGCCGTTGTTGGCGCAGCGGATCACCGGCACGCCACACTCGACGGCACGCAAGCGGGCCAGCCAGGCGTGTTGCCGGGGCCCGGCCGACTGGCCAAACCAGCCATCGTTGGTGATCACCACCAGGCACTGGCTGCCCCGCCGCACCGAGTCGCGGGCAAGTTGGCCAAAGGCGGATTCGAAACAGATCAAACCACTGATACGAAACCCGCCGTTCTTGAGCCCGATGTTCATCGGCTCGGGCGGTGGGCCCGGCGTCCATTCGGCCTGCCCCACGTTCACTCCGGCCAGAAACGGCAGCCAGGATTGGAACGGCATCGATTCACCAATGGGCAACAGGTGATGCTTGGCGTAGCGGTCGCGCTGGGCGCCACGCGGATCAAACAGGCCGGACGAGTTGTAAGTGCGCACTTCGCCTTCAGGGCTGCGGTCCGCATCCGGAAAACCGGCCAGCAGCCAGGCACCGGACTCGATCACGGTTTCGCGTAACCAGGCCAACAGGTCGGCATCGTAGCGCACATAGGCGGGCACCGAAGTTTCGGCCCAGACGATCAGCTCGGCGCCCTCCCGTCCCGCCTGCACCGACAGTTCCCGGTAGGGAATCTTCGTGGCATCCAGCCGGGCCTTGTTCCACTTGTCTGCCAGGGCCACATCGGCCTGGATGGCCGCCACAGGCACTGCCTTCCCTTGATACCCCAAGCTGTCGGCCAACTGGGCGTGGCTCGCCGGCGAGGCGGGTTCGGCCTGGGCGCCCAGAAACAGGAAAATCCAGACCGCGGCCGTGCCAGCGGCCAACATCGTCACCGCGCGCGCGCCCACCACCTGCTCGCTCGCCCCCCGGCGCCGGACCAGCAAAGCCGCACCGAGAGCCGCCACGAAGGCCAAGCCCGCCCCGACCCCGATCTCGCCCGATGCCCGCGCCAGGCTCAACAGCGGACCGCCGATCACCGAAGACCCGCTCAGGCACCAGGCAAAGCCCAGCTCACCCCGCGAGCGCAATGCTTCCATCGCCACCCACAGCACCGGCAGCATCAGCAGCGACCTGGCAGTGCCCAGACGACTGCGCAACCGGCCGTGGACCCAACCCAACAGCAGGTAGAACAGGCTGACGTAGCCAATGGCCGCCAACGCCTGGATCGGCACCAGCGCTGGGCTCGGAATGGACTTCGAGGGATCCAGCAGGAACAGCCAATAAAGCGTGCTAGCCTGGTGGGTCAGGCCAAAGAACCAGGCCGTGCGGGCCGGTTTGTCTGTGCCCAGCAAGGCCCAGAACAGCAGGGCCATCGCCAGGGGTACCAGCGCACCCGCGCCCGAATAAGGCGGCAAACCGGCGGTGATGACCAGACCCGACAGAAGGGCCACCCAGGTTTCGC
>CAZLUL010000220.1:0-6475 GCA_964562635.1 uncultured Fibrobacteraceae bacterium
ACCAGGTCTTCATCCCGCGTGTACTCGCCGATGATCTGGCCGGTGTACAACACGTCACCCGGCTCGATGAAGAACATGCCGCGGTCCTGCAGCGCATCGAGGGCAAAGGCCACGGCCTTGCCGGCGGCCAGCGAAATGATCGAACCGTTGGTCCGCTCGGGGATCGATCCCTTGAAGTACTGGTAATCGTGGAAGCGGTGGTGCATGACGATCTCACCGGCGGTCGCCCGCAGCATCTTGCTGCGGAAGCCGATCAGGCCCCGGCTGGGAATGTGGAACTCCAGCAGGGTGCGCAGGTCGCGCTGTTCCATGTTCACCATCTCGCCCTTGCGGGTGGCGGCGTATTCGATCACCGTGCCCGCCAATTCCGACGGCACATCGACGCTCAGGATTTCGATGGGTTCGGCCTTCTTGCCGCCGATCTCCTTGTAGATGACCTGGGGCTGGCCCACCATCATCTCGAAACCTTCGCGACGCATGTTTTCCATCAGAATCGAGAGGTGCAGGATGCCCCGGCCGGACACCTTGAAGGCGTCGGCCGTTTCCTCGACCCGCAGGGCCACATCCCGTTCGGATTCGGCGTGCAGACGTTCGAGCACCTGGCGACTGGTCACGTATTTGCCATCCTGGCCGTAGCCAGGACTGTCGTTGGGCCGGAAGTTCATCGACAGGGTCGGATCATCGATGGCAATCAAGGGCAGGGCCTCGGGATTGAGCGCATCGGCCAGGGTATCGCCGATATCCACGCCATCCAGCCCCACCACGGCGCAGATGTCACCGCACTGCACCTCTGTCACTTCCTTCTTGCCAAGATTGTCAAAGACGTAAAGTTGGCGGGCCTGGGTCTTCGCCTGGCTGCCGTCGCGCTTGCACAGCACCACCGGCTGCTTGACCTTCAGCGTGCCGCGCTCGACCCGCCCCACCCCGATGCGCCCCACATAGCCGCTGTGGTCCATGGCCGAAATCAACATCTGCAGCGGGCCTTCCTTGATCGTAGGGGCCGGCACATGGTCCACGATCATGTCCAGCAGGGGCGACAGGTCAACCCGTTCGTCCTCCAACTCGCCAACGGCCCAGCCATCGCGCCCGGCGGCGTACACGCCGCGAAAATCCAACTGCTCGTCGTTGGCATCCAGCTCCACGAACAGATTGAAGATTTCGTCCAGCACCTCGTCGGGCCGGGCGTTCTTGCGGTCGACCTTGTTGATCACCACGACCGGCTTGAGATTCAACTGCATGGCCTTCTGCAGGACGAAGCGCGTCTGGGGCATGGTGCCCTCGAAGGCGTCGACCAGCAGCAATACGCCGTCGGCCATTTTCAGGACCCGCTCCACCTCGCCGCCGAAGTCGGCATGACCCGGCGTATCAATCAGATTGATCCGTGTGTCCCCATAAGTGATCGAGAAGTTCTTCGAAGTGATCGTGATCCCCCGCTCGCGCTCCAGGTCGTTCGAATCCATCACCCGTTCGGCGACTTCCTGATTGCTGCGAAACACATCGCACTGCCTCAGGATCTGGTCAACCAGGGTGGTCTTGCCATGGTCGACGTGGGCGATGATGGCGACATTGCGGATCTGCATGCGGGTTCCTTCGGTAAAAAGCGGCTTCAAATAGATCGATTTCCGGGCGTCACCTTGACACGCCACGGAGCCGCCAAAGAATAGTCAACAACTCCTGTTCAGCCAAACCATCGATGCTGACGGCGCAAAATGGGACTTGACCATAGGTTTTCTTTGGCTGCAAAATACTTGTGGTAGACAAACCACAAGGAGAAATCGCGGCCATGACGAATCCTGACCTCGGCCCCCAGTACGGCCCGGAACATGACAAGGCCATCCAGGTCCTGCGCGGACTCGGATTGACCGAAGCAGAAGCCGAAACATACTTTACGGCACTGCAAACCTGTAGAAACGGGCCCCTCAGCAGTTATAAATTGGCCCAGACCATGGGCCGGGACCCCGCCAATGTGGCCAAAACCCTCGCCGCTCTCGTCCGCTTGCAAGCCATGACCGTGGTGCAGGACAAACCCCGCCTTTTTTTGCCCACAGACCCCGCGGACTTCACCGAACGGGTCCTGAGGCGGTTGCAGCGCAATGGCCGTGAAGCGGTCGAGCTGTTGCAATCCTTCCAGACTCCCGAGCCTGACGGCGTCACCCTGAGCCTTTCGAGCGGCACCCAGATCATGGCCAAGGCCCGCGAATTGCTGGCTGGATGCCAGCAGCACGTCACGATTTTTGGTTCCCGCGAAAGCCTGCGCGAACTCGGGGCCGAACTCGAAGAACTGGGTGAGAACCCCGAACGAACTGTCAGGGTCCTCAGTCCGGTGCCCATGATCTCGGACAACGTCCAGATCACGGTCTTCAGTCCGCTCAGCGACCTGACCCCCTTGGCGCAGCAGGAATTTCTGCAAGTGGTCGTCGATGACCGCGCCTGGCTGAGCGCGGTGTTGGCAGACGAAACCGGATCGGCGCCCAGCGGCTGGTGGGGAAATCATTCCCCAATCGCGCCTGTGATGGGCGGCACGCTGACCCTGGCCTGGCAGGCTGGACATTCGGCGCGTCCGACGGCTGAACCCGTTGCCGATCCGATTCCCGAGCCGATTCCCGAACCAATTGCCGAACCAATTGCCGAACCGAGTCCGGATCCGATTCCGGAACCAGAAAGCGAGCCGCCACCCACCCCGCCCGATCTTGAAAAACCGGTGGCCGAAGAAATGAACGAAAACGAAATGGAATTCGAAGAGGGAATCACCTTCCTGATGCGGCACGAAGACCGGAAGGCACAAGAAAAAAAGGGAGAGCCTTAAGCCCTCCCAATGCTGTTCCGAAATTAGATCGTGGTGCGGTTCAGAAAAATTTTCTCCAAGTATACTGTTGCACCCATGTGATTCCGGTCAGCTGTCTCAAGTTACAAATTTTTGACCGGCAGGGCAACCCGCAACCCCTCAGTTTTTTCGCCGCTGCCACAGTTGATTCAACTTCAATTCTTCCAGAAAACCGCCGTGGTCAGGGTCTTCCCGGTATCGCTTGCCTACAATCAACTGAACACCGGCCGGAATAATTTCAGCAGACATCGGGGTTTCCCCGAGGTTCTCGCCGTCAATCTGGACCGCCACTGGCGGCTCCGTGGCTATGGTCACCTTGGAGGCCTGGAAATGATGCAGGCGTGAACTGGGCCGATATCGCCAGGTCAGCATGCGAAAAACCACCGCGATCAGGTCCCACAACGAACGACTCGAAATCACGGTCACGTCAAAGCGGCCGTCATGGGCACTGGTATCGGGCGTCACCTTCAGATTGAGGTCACCGATTTTGCCGATGTTTGACAGCAGGATCGTATTGCCTTCAAATTCGTGCACCTTCTTCTGTTCGTCTTCAATGAAGATGCGCACTTCATCAAGTTTCAGGGCATTGCGGATGCCGGCCCCAAAATACGTAAAAACGCCGAAGAGATTCTTGAGACGTCGCGGGGAATCCTGGATCACCTTGGCCGGATAACCGAGGGCCGCCATCAGGAAAAAGTGTCGATCCAGCTCGGGCAGGAAGCCGACGTCAAAAGGCAGAACCCGGCTGTCCAGAATGTTGGTGATGGCCAAGCCGGGAAACCAGGGCAAGGCCAGGGCCAGCGAGACCACGTTCGCCGTGCCGACCGGTACGATGGCAATGGGCACTTTCTCTGCGGTCCGAGCCTGTCCCGACACGACTTCGCCCACGGTGCCATCCCCGCCAATAACAACAATCAGATCAAACCCATCGGCGGCCGCGCTGCGAGACCAGCGCATGGCGTCGCCCATCCCGTTGGTCAGGCGCACCGCGCAGACGATTCCATTTTCCTCCAGGGCCACCCGCATCTGTTGGCCAAGACGCAACCCCCGGGCCGTACCGGCCACCGGGTTGACTATCAAGACCGCGCGTTGATAGGAGTTGGGATTCAAGATTTGGTGCCTTGTTTTTGGTCAGACCATTTTGCCACCCAGCCCGCCGGAACGGTGGCCAGGTTCACTTTGGCCTCACGATAGGTGGGATCAGCCGCCGATACAAGGTCAGGAACGGGAAATCGTCAGGCCTGCTCCCGCTCACCCTGCACATCCCGGTCATAGGTTCCGCGCCAGGATCTGATCCGGACCACCTCGCCGGGCTCGGCGCTGATGTCGTCCAGGGACTCGTGCGCCAGGTCGATCTTCCAGGCCCCCAGCCATTCCTTGTTCTGGGAAGCGACCGCCAGAACGATGCGTTCGGCCACAAATCCTTCCAGAAAGTCCATGGCCTTGTCGTGGAAATTGTCCTTGGACTCTTCACCGGCGGCGCCAAAACGGGTGTGAAAGCTTTCGCCGAATCCGACCGAAATCTCCCACTCGCTGGTGGTGATATACAGCCCATGATCCGAGCCGTTGACCGGATGGGGCACCTCGACCAGCAGGGCTTCCTTTTCGAAGTCCTCGTTGGGATCATAGCGGGACAAGCGGTGCCAGTCGGGCCAGACTCGAAACAGGCGGTAGGCAAATTGGCGGGAATGGTCGTTCAAACGGGCCATATCAAGCATAGGAGCTCCACGTCAGCTAGGGCCAATCCGGACACGGGATCTATCAGATTAGGGAAGGATCACCCAACCGTCAAACCTTCCTACGCTGTATGAGGCATGGAGTTCCGGGGATTATCCGGCAGGGTTGCTGATGTGAACGCGCTGGGACAACCGCGCCCGTTGTTCGGCCAATACGAATTGCCGCACATGCTCGAGGGCGACGCGATCCAAATCACCGGTGATGAGAAATTCGAGGCCCACTTCCTGCAACCTTTCGTTGCGGTCAACCAGGCGCGAGGTGCTGCGACGAACCACGCCCAGCAATGACAGGGGTTCCGCCAAATCCGGGAAATGGATATCGCAAACGACCCGACGATTGATCTCCAGACAGGGCACCTGCACTTCGTTTTCGTCCACCCCACTGGCCACGATCCGGGCACCGCTGAAACTGAGATCCGCCAGGGCGCCTTTGTAGAGAGGCGCCCCGTCCTGGCCCTGATCTTCCCATGGCGAAGCCGCGTTGCCCTCTTCACCGCAACGCAGCACCACCGAAACATCGCTGCGCACCGGAATACGGAACGCCAGACGCCGCTGCATGATCGTCAATTCTGCGGGAGGTTCAAAGAAGGCGCAAGGCAGCTCGGCGCCATTGGTCAGCGAGTGATTGCCCTCGCCCAGAAAGCGCACGACAAACTGCAGAGAGCGGTCATCAATACCCACGGTTGCGCGAACCTCGTCACCACGGCTGAGGCCCGCCTCGGTGGCAGCCGACAGGTCAGTGCAGAACTTCAGGCCCCGCTCACCATCATACGTGCCCGGGCCCAGCAGAATTCCGCTGTGCAAACAGCTGAAGTCCTCACCACCGGGAAATTCGAAGGAGACATCGCCCTCGACCTTGCGCAGGAAGACGAGAAAATTTTCCACCGCCCGCGGGCTGTCTATGGTCTGCCTGTTGCCCCAGTCCCGGGGCAGGTAGGCCGTCTCCATCGTCTGCAGATAGTCGCTGCCCTTGGCAATCTCCATCTCCATCCGGGACGGCACTTCAGCCAGGATATACAGCTGTCCCACGCCGGTCTCAAACCGGATGCCGAAAGAGCGCAGGCCCCGGGAAACCAAGTCTATCGGCCCGATGTCCAGGCTGTGCACCTTGCCACGGGGGTTGCGGGCAGCCAATTCACTCAACAATTGGCGCAAAAATCGGTTCGTCAGCGTTTCGATGCCCGTTTCGGAGCTGTCCGATTCGATCAGACCCGCCAACTGCCCGCAAAGCAGCGAATCGCAGCCCAAATGGACTGTTTGCAGAGCTCCGCCCTTGATGCGCAACTCACCCAGGGCTGGAAAAGTCAAACTGCCCTGCTGAACCTGGGAAATGGCATGCTGCACCGTGGGCAGCCCACAAGTGGTCAAAAGGGCGTCATCGCCCGCGGTTATGAGTGCATTGAGGGATTCCAGCAGCATAGTCCAGCCATCCAGGCCCACAGGGGCAAATACAGGCGCTGCGGACCGCTTGGCCCGCCTGTGATTCTCCATCCATTCATCGGCCGAAATTTAGACGAGTTGAGTTTCCAAGGTGACCCACCGCAATTTCGGATTTATGATGGTATTCGTGAACCTTCTTTTCCGTCCCGACCCTGGAGTCCATACCCTTGAGCGAAGCCACCAACACCCCACCCGCATCCGTCTTCAATGGTCGTCTGGGCGCCACCATCGTACCCGGCGGAGTCCAGTTTGCCGCGCACGCCGCTGCGGGCGGCACCGCCCAGCTGCTGCTCTTTGACAACCCGTCTGCTACCGAGCCCGCCCAGGTTCTGGACCTGGACCCGGCGCGTGACCGGACCGATTCCTATTGGCACCTGACCGTGCCTGGCGCTGGCCACGGCCAGGTGTACAACTGGCGCCTGAGCGCAGCCCCAAACACGGCCCTGCTTGACCCCTACGGGCTGGCCATCGCCGG
>CAZLUL010000221.1:0-6341 GCA_964562635.1 uncultured Fibrobacteraceae bacterium
AGGCATGTTGAGAATCACCTGAAACTCACTCTTGTTATCAAAGGGCAGCATCTTGACCTGCACCGTACGGGTGACGAACAGGAAGGTCGAGGCCACCGTCAGTACGGCGACCACCAGCAGGGCCAGGATACCCTTGCGCGGTGAATCGATCAGCGGTCGCACCACTTTGTTGTAGACGCGGTAGATCGTGTTTTCATGCACGGCGGTTTCGTCGATGTCAGCGCCACCCAGGGTGCCTTCGCCGTCCATGTCTTCGCGGAAGTGCTGTTTCGGTTTCAGCAACCGCACCGCCAGCCAGGGCGAAATCGTCAAGGCCACCAACAGGCTGAACACCATGGCCAGCGACGCGCCAATAGGCATGGGCGCCATGTACGGCCCCATCAATCCGCGCACGAAGGCCATCGGCATCATCGAGGCGATCACGGTCAACGTCGCCAGAATCGTCGGGTTGCCAACCTCCAGGATGGCCTCCAGGGCCGTCTTCAACGAAGCGTCGCCCTTCATCTGGAAATGCCGATGCATGTTTTCGACAATGATAATGGTCGCGTCGATCACAATACCAGTCACCAGGATCAAGGCAAACAGGGTCACCCGGTTCAGGGTGTAGCCCATGATGTAGTAGATGAACAGCGTCATGCTGAAGGTGGTGGGGATGGACAGGAAGATGATCGTCGCCCCGCGCCAGCCCATGGCCAAAAAGACCACGACCACCGCCAGGAAGATGGCCAGGCCCAGGTTCGAAATCAGGTTCGAGGCCTTGTCCTTGGCCGTGGCGCCGTAGTTGCGGGTCGTGGTGATGTGCACATCTGCCGGAATCAGCGTTCCCTGCAGGCGGTCCACCTTGGCCAGCACATTGTCGGCTACGCGGGTGGCGTCACTGCCGATGCGTTTGGCGATGGAAATCGTCACGGCGGCGTGTTCGCTGCCCACGGGAAAAGCCCCGGTGTCGATGCCGGTCTCGGCTGCGGCCGGTCCCACACCCAGGAAGGTGTAGCTGTCGACCTCGGCCGGACCATCGGTCACCGTGGCGATGTCCATCAGGCGCACCGGGCGCTCGTTGAAACTGCCGACCACGAGGTTGGCCACATCATTGGCCGAGCGCAGGAAAGTGCCGGTTTCGACCACGTACTGGTTGTTGCCGGTGGCAAAGCTGCCCGAGGGCAGGCTGGTATTCTGCATCTCCAAGGCCGGCAGGATCGCCAGGGTCGTGATGTTGAAGCCGGCCATGCGCTGGGGGTCCAGTTGCACGTTGACGCTGCGTTTGCGCCCGCCCATCAATTCGATGACCGAAACGTCGGTGATGGAATTGAGTTCGTTCTTCAGTTCACCAGCGATTTGGCGCAAATCGTAGCCTTCATACTGGTCGCTCCACAGGGTGAGCGTCATCATGGGCACATCGTCAATGCTGCGCACCTTGATCAACGGCGGCGTTTTCATGCCCTGGGGCCACAGGTCGGCGTTGCCGAACACCTTGTTGTTCAGCCGCGTGATGGCCTCTTCCATGTCCGTGCCCACCAGAAAGCGGGCCGTGGCCATGGCAAAGCTGGGGTAGCTGGCCGAATACACGTACTCGATGTCTTCAATTTCCCAGATCTTCTGTTCCAGGGGTCGGGCCAGCAGGTTCTCCACCTCTTCGGGTGTCGCGCCCGGCATCATCACCATCACGTCGATCATCGGCACGACGATCTGGGGCTCTTCTTCGCGGGGCGTGAGCATGAGGGCGAATATGCCCAGTAATACCGTTGCGAGGATCAGCAGGGGCGTGATCTTCGAGTTGATGAAGACCTGGGCCAGCCCCGTGGCCCCGCTGTATTTGGGAATATCCTGGTAGTTGTTGTCCATGTCAGTTCACCACCCTGTCGCCTTCGGTCAGGGGTGTTTCGGTGCCTAGGACAACGGTCTCGTCGCCACTGAGGCCGGCGAGCACTTCGTAGTCGTTGCCGATCTGGTGGCCCAGGCGCACCCAGCGCAGGTGAGCGATGCCGTCGGTGGTCACAATCCAGATGCCAGTCAGTTGGCCGCGATTGTGGACCGCTGCCACCGGTACCAGAATGGCCTCGCGCGTGCCCACCGGCACGGTCATGCGGGCGAACATGCCACTTTTGAGACGAGCGTCGGTCGAGACCAGGGAAGCTTCAATGTCGTAGGTGCGGCTGCCGGGGTTGGCCGTGGGCACGACCTTGGTCAGCGGCACTTCAAAAACGGCGCCACTCAGGGAGGTCACTTCAACTTTGACCAGGGTTCCGACCGAAACCGCCGAAACATCCTTCTCGCCCAGGTGGGCGACAACCTTCATGTCGCCGGCGCTTTCCATGCTGATCAGGGGCATGCCGGGGTTGGCCATGTTGCCTGCTTCGATCATCTTGCGGGTCACGACGCCGTCGACGGGCGCTGTGATGTCCAGGTAGCTCAGGTGCACCTTCACTTCGGCGAGTCCGGCCTTGGCCATTTCCACGCCAGCGGCCGCCCGGTCGCGGCCGGTCAGCACGTCGTCCAGTTGTTGTTTGGACACGGACTTTTCGGCGTACAGATTCTCGAAGCGTACGGCCATTTTCTGGGCGTTGGCCAGAACCGCGGAGGCCTCGGCAATGCCGGCTTCGGCCTGGGCCTGCTTGGCCTTCAGGTCCGAATCGTCGATGCTGACGAGGGGGTCGCCTTTGGCCACAGATTGGCCTTCGGTGACATGCACGGTGCGGACCCAGCCCATCATGCGGGTCGAGACCATGATCGTGGTGCCGGCCTGCAGGCTGCCGGTGGCCGTCACGTTGCGCGGCACACTGGCCAGACGGGCCTGGCCGGTGGTGGCCTTGACGTCTTTCCCCTGCGCCGTCGCGATGTCGGCCTTGTCGCCACAGCCGGCGAGCAAGAGCAGCATCGTCAGCATGACGAGCGTAGCGCCGGTCTGGAACTGGTTGCGATTAGACATGAAAATCGGTCCTCCTGTTAACGAACCTGGTCCGCAATGGGGGTGGTGCTTTCGGCGGCGGCGCGGTCAAGTCGCGCGGCGCCGGCAAATTCGAGGCTGGCCAGGCCGACCTGATAGTCGTGCCGGGCCTGAACCAGGTTGCCTTCGGCCATGATGGCGGCCGCCTGGGTGTCGAGCAGGTTGACCATGCTGGCCAACCCCTCGCGATACTGGTTGGTCACGATGCGCAGTCCTTCGCGTGCGGCGTCCACCGCACCCTGGGCCACGATCACTTTTTCGTGGGCGGCCCTGGCCGTCAGCAGCGCTTCGGTGGCTTGCACCCGCGCCTGCCGTGTCTCAAAATCGACCATGTGTTCGGCGGCGCGTTTTTGGGCCTTGGCTTTCTTGATTTCGCCAATGTTCTGCATGCCCCGAAAGACATCCCAGGTGGCGTACACGCCCATGGTCCAGCTTTTGGCGTCGCTGCCAAAGAGGTTGTCCATGCTGTACAGATCGCGCTGCACGCTCATGTTGACGTGGGGCAGCATTGACCCGGTGGCCACGCCAACCATGTTGCCGGCCGCGTTGGCCTGTTCGCGCCGGGCCATGATGTCACTGCGACTGCCGGCGGCCGTCAGGTCAAAGCGCCCGTGCAGTGATAATTTGCTGGTTGGGTCATCCTGCAGGTTGGCCGCGATGGGCAACGGCGTCTCGATGGCCGTCAGCAGTTTGATGTTCTCGCCGGCGATGGCCTTCATGTTGCGCACCTGGATCAGCTGTTGTTTCAGTCCGCTCAGATACACCGTGGCCTGCAACAGATCCGCCTCGGTGGCCATCTCGTTGTCGACCAGGGATTGAGCCTGCCGCACGTGACCAGTCGCCGAACGCACCGCCGCTTCCATCACCTTTTCATAGGACGCCGCGAGGGCCAAACCTTCAAAGGCCTGGATGGCGTTGTAGCGCACAGTTTCTGCGGCCCGCACGTGCTGGTGCTCGGCCGCCCGGCTCATGGCGTTGGCGGCCTTCTTGCCGTTGATGCCACTGCCGCCGTTAAAAATCGGCATCATGGCCTGAAAGCGCGTGATGAAATTGTTGGTTTCACCGGGCTGGTTCAGCAAGGCCGGATTAAAATCTGCTGGAGAGACCACGCGGTTCTGCAATTTTGAACCAAAGCTCATCAGCGCATCATCCGAACGCAGAAAGAACTCGTTGATTGACACCTGGGGCAAAAAAGCACGCCAGGCTCCCTGGGCATCAGCGGCGGCGGCATCGGTCATGGCGCCTGAAGCGGCCAGCATTTCGTTCTGCTGCAGGGCCAGGGTGACCACTTTTGAGCGCGTCACATATAGAGTGTCCTGAACGACTTCTCCCAGCTGGACCCAACTGGAGTCGGCGGCGGCTTCCTGGGCGGCCACGACGGTGGGCACCAGATAAAGCGCTGCCAGAACAAGCAGGACGCGGTGAACGGAAATAGTGCGGTTCATGAATCGACCTTCCCTGAAATTATTGCGCGGGACCGGCGGCCTCGGGGACGCCTATCTTCTTGAGAATATTTGCCATCAGGCACCAGTTGGTGAAGCCACTCTGGAACAGGTTCACCCCAACAAAGGCGGTAAAGTACAGCCACTTCGGGCTGACGTAGTGGGCCAGGGCCAGGCTGATCAGAATGAAGGCACCGGCGACGATGTGCAGGGTTCGATTGACGGTCATTGGCTTCTCTCCTGTTGGCCGGGGCCATCCCGGCGATTCTAATTGCAACGCATTTCATACTGTTGCGAATATGTTAATATTATATACTCGGCATATAGTAATACTCGGTTTGGCGAAGGTCAAGGACAGGCGGACCCGAATTTTCAGGAGAATACGGCTGGGGGAAAGAATCAAGTCTTTATGAAAATTAATTGTCAAAATACCCGGATTATCGGTAGGATAACGGAACCCGGCCCGGGCAGTTGAAACCTTCCTGAACCCGTTGCCGTAGACTTGTCGCCCCTCTCCACCCATCTCCAGCAAGGAGCCCCTGATGTACAGAAGAGTGAACAGGCGAATTTCGATAGGTATCCTCTTGATGGTCCTATTGGCCTTGACCGGCTGCGACAACGGCGACAAGCAGGCCGCCGAGGAGGCCGTCGCCATGACACCTGCGCCGCTTCTGGACCGGGAGCTGTTTTTTGGTGATCCCGAGATCAGTGGTTCCCAGCTGTCGCCCGATGGCAAATGGATGAGCTTCATGAAGCCCTACAACGGCGCGCGCAACATCTGGGTCAAGGGCGCCGACGATCCCTTCGACGCTGCGCAGCCCGTGACGGCGGACAAACGCCCGGTCCCAGGATATTTCTGGAGCCGCGACAGCAAGAACCTGCTGTATGTGCAGGACAAGGACGGCGACGAGAACTTCCATGTCTGGGCCGTGAACCCCAAGGGAAAAACCGAGGCCGAGACCGGCGTGCCGGCCGCCCGTGACCTGACACCTGTCGACGGCGTGCGCGCCCAGATCCTGTCGGTGCCCAAGAACGCGCCCGACACCATCATGGTCGGCCTGAACGACCGCGACCCCAGCTACCACGATATCTATCGCGTGGACATCAATACCGGCGAACGCACCCTGCTGCGCAAAAACGAAGAGGGCGTGGGCTTCTGGGTGTTCGACAACATGGGCGAACTACGCCTGGCCTATCGTCCCATACCCGGCGGTGGCGCCGAATTGCTGCGAGTCGACATGCAGGGCCTGCATCAGCTCGCCACCTCGACCTATGAAGAAGAGATGACTCCGGCCGGATTCCACGCCAACGGCAAACAGTGTTATGTGCAGACCAACCGTGGTGAGGTTGACCTGCAGCAACTGATGCTGATGGACATCGAAACCGGTGATTTCACGCTGGTGGAGAAGGACCCGGACAACGAAGTGGATATCGCCGGGGCGGCCTTCCATCCGGAGACCGACGAATTGCTGGCCACTTTCTATGTGGGTGACCGCATGCGGGTGTACCCCAAAACACCTGAAGCCAAGAAGCTGTGGAAGAACCTGGAAGCCAGCCTGCCTGACGGCGAAATCGGCGTCAGCAGCATGAGCAACGACATGAGCCGCATTCTGGTTTCGGTCAGCAGCGATGTGGACCCGGGCTCGATCTACCTTTTCAGCGCCGATACGGGTAAGAGCGCCCTGCAGTACCGCTCGCGGCCCGAATTGCCCAGCGAAAACCTGGCCCACATGAAACCCGTGAGTTTCAAGGCCCGTGACGGCATGACGATTCACGGTTACCTGACGTTGCCTCGCGGCGTGGAAGCCGAGAATCTGCCGACGGTGATGTACATTCACGGCGGCCCGTGGGCGCGTGACTACTGGGGCTACGAGCCCTATTGCCAGTTCCTGGCCAATCGCGGCTATGCCGTGATGCAGGTGAACTACCGCAGCAGCACCGGCTACGGCAAAAAC
>CAZLUL010000222.1:0-6318 GCA_964562635.1 uncultured Fibrobacteraceae bacterium
GCTGTTGAGAGAAGGAGGAGCGGATCAGATAGGCGGCCAGGTTCTCCAGGGATCTCTTCTGCCGGGGATGGATCCGGGGGCCCGCGTAGACATTAATTTCTGAAATATTTATCAGAAAAAGTTTGTCGTTGTGAACGGAATAATTGATATATCTGACAAGAGAGGAATTAGGATGCCGGGAAACAAGATATTGGGTTTGTTTTCTTCTCACCTTAATTGTCATGAAAGACGAAAGTGCCTGCTTAGAGGTTGTGCTATCGTGATGGGAGTAGGCATACTGGCACTTGTCGGAAAATTTTTTGGACATCATGTACAACAGGCAGAGATCTGGATCCGCAGCCAGGGGATCTGGGCTCCGGTTGTCTATATTCTAATTTATTGTATAATGGTCGCCTTTTTGTTTTCTGTGGACGTATTGTCATTTGCTGCCGGCGTCATGTTTGGGTTGTTTAAAGGTTTTCTGTATGCCTATGCGGGAACTGTTTTTTGTGCCGCACTCATTTTCTTTATAGGTCGATATTTAGCGTATAAGCGAGTTTCAGCTTTTGTCAAACGCTACCCCAAGCTCGACAAAATTGATAGCGCTACAAGTGAAAATGGATTCAAGATAATGTTGATGCTGCGCCTTTCGCCTCTGCCTTTCGCACCGTTGAGCTATACCCTCAGCATTACAAAGGTCTCTTTTCCTTCTTACATACTGGCGTCTTGCGGAATGATTTTGACGAATTTCGTCAGTGTATACTACGGATATGTGGCACACCATGTAACAAGATTGGCTGGCGGGCAGGAATATCATCCTCCAACACATTACGTAGCTATGATTGGGATGCTGCTTGTCACCTTAGCTACAGTCATTGTTGTAACCCGAATTGTACGAAAGGCACTAAATGATGCCGGTGCATCGTAACATGATAGCAAAAACACAGCAGGCTGAAGTCTCTACTGCGAATGGGATTCGTTTGTAATTCAACCTTTAGGTTGCCCTGCGTTAATCTCGGTTCTCCCAACGACGGGTTAACTATATTGAGGATTACTGACAAACCATAATTCTCAAACTGAAACGAACAAGCTCTTTAGTGTTCGTCTGCGGCCCCGAAGGGCCTAAGTTCGCGCAAAGCGCGAAGAAAGGCAGAACGCGTCGACCTCGTAGATCCGCTTGATCAGCTGCGCCCAGCTCCGTCGCAGTGCGCGGGCGTCGCGGGTCTCCGCGCGAGCAGCGCGGGATGGCACGGCGATGGCGGCGTCTCCGAGGTTCTCATGCTCCGGGCACGCCTTTCGCCGCTTGCCTCGCGACACGTTCAAATACCAGCCGTAGTACCGCACCAGGTGCCGCCGCGGCTCAGGGATGTGCATGAGCACCCGCGCCAGGAACTCCCTCGGGTCGAAGCTCTCCTCTTCACCCCTTTGAAGCGCCGCCGTGTCGTGCCCGCCCTTCCTCCGATAGCGCACCTCCCCTTCCCCGTCCCAACGCATCCGTTCCTGGCTGATGGGCGGCCGCATGATGTAGCGCGCAAGGCGCTCCACGGCAGATTGGTCCTCCGGCTCTACCCGCACCCGGTTGTGGACCGAAAACCCCGTGTGGCGCCACGAGAGCAAGAGCTCCGTCCGCTCTTCGTTGAGCAGCCCCTCGTCTTGAAGAAACCGCATCACCTTGTGCCGGAACAAACGCTCCGCCACGTGCTCGTCCACGTACGCCAGCGGCTCCCACCCCCCGTCCGCCGACCATCCCCCTCGCGACACGAGCATGCGCATCTGAATAACGAGTCGGTGAAAAAAAAAGAGGAAGGATCTCTCTTCATAGTGCCGTGCTCGGCCAACGGTCCGCACTTTCGCCCAGTCTTGTCAACGGGTGACATGTCGTAAAGGATTGTCGTATCCCAGCCTATGTATAGCTGAAACCCAAAGACGCGTCTTACGATCGGCTCTGATTCCACCCGTGCGCGTCGAGAAGACCGGGCGCCCCAAACTTCGTTCCAGGGGCGCCCGGTTTGTCATGCCTTGGTTAACTGTTCCCTCCGTCTAGTCGCTCGGGTGACCCGAATTGTGGATCGACCGCTTCTGCGCCTCGATCTTTCCTCCGCCGAGCACCGCGTTGGCCTTCTTCGGCTTGTGCATCAGCGCCTCGAGCTCCGCCGGCGCCGCGAACTTGACGTAGGTCAGCACGTAGGTTCAAGACCCCTTGGCTCGTGATGCTGGCGGACTGCTTGCTGGGAGTTCATGCTCTCCATAACCCGGCTGATCGCCGAAGTAGGCCGCCGCAAACAGCGCCATGAACAGCGGGATAATCAGCGAAGCCATCCACGCAGCCGCGTTCACCGAGTAGCCCGTGTCACCTTTCGTGGCAATCGCCGCCACGATAGTGGTAAGAATGACGCAGACGCCCATCAGTCTGGCAACATACTTGTTTCTGATGTCGAAGTACTTGAACTCAGGTCCGTGGGGTCCGGAAAGGTCGGCATCGCTCTCCTGCATTGTCCCGACCGGCTGGGTTTTGGTTGTCGCTGGAACTGTCTCTGGAACGTTGCCAAAGACCAATTTGGCCACGATGACCGTTGAGATGATCACAACGATTCCGAACAAGATCCCGGATGCCGCCATCTGAAACATCCCACTCAGGATGTGTCCAGATGCGCAATCGCCCGCCATCCTCGCGCCGAATATCATGACGAGGCTCCCAATGGTCACGCCCACAGCCCGCTTGAACCCCGAATTGCCGAATCGATTGCGCCACGAGGGTGGGATGACCTTCCGCAATGCCGTATAGCGCTTGGAGATGAGGACCGCTGAAAAGAACGCACCCAGGTAAGTCCCCAGGTCAGAGAAGGGCTCCCAGCCGACGTGTCGCTGAACCGTCTCCGAGTACTGAATCGACGGCGTGATGAACGACACCAGCCAGGAATAGGTGGTGGACTCGCCGAATATCTGGTGAAGGATCATACCGAGGACCATCACCAGAGCAACCGTCACGGCAACAATCACCAGCACTGGCGAATAGGAGTTCGGCTCGGATACCAGCGCCCGGACAAATTTCTCGGCCTTGCTGCCTTTTCTTGCGATCGATCCCTCAAGCAGGTAGGCCTGGCTATCGTCGCGGATGGCGTGCAGTACGGGATTGTCCTCGTCGTGCCCCTTGCGTCCCCGCAGGTGCGCCCGCAGGCAAACATGTTTGGACGCCGGAAAGCGCGGAATGAACCAGGCCACCACCAACAGCATAATGGCAAAGGGGATGGCGAGGAGAAACAAGAAGGGCGGACTGCTCTCGGCAATGGTCTTGCCTGTAATTAGAATCTGGCCAAGGTTGTCAGTGTGGACGAGCCACTGACCGAAAGCAGTGGATGAGAGCAGCGTCCATGCGAAAGCACCCATAAGCCCGCCCGGTATGGCATACAACGCATCGCGACGGCCTTCGGCCAGTGCCATCCATTCCGAACCGGGGAAGTATCCCGAGATGGCCATACCCGACCCGAAGAAGATACCGCCGAGCACAATGCCCCAGGGATAGAAGGCCTTCAGACCGAAGTGCATCTGGATGCCCAGTGCATACAGCCCGTATATAGCCAGCACGGAGACCGAGCCCACCAGGTCCGGGGCGTAGCGCCGGGGCTGGGTCTTCAGCAACGGAACGAGCTGCTCGTCGTCCCACTCGGCCGCGGTCGCGTGCACGCGGGCCGGTCAGGCGCCGGCGGGCAGGAAGTAGAACCCGGTCGCGAGCATTACATAAACAGCGAGCAGCATCACTCCCTCCAACCAGTCGGTCTCCCCGTCCACCGTCAGTCGCCCGGCGATTAAGACCCCCGCCACGGCGAATGGGTGAAACAGGAGGTCCAGCGGCTGGCCCATCAGGAAGCCCGCGAGCACGAGCACGGGAGTCACGAGGAGCGCCACCTGGATGCTGCCACCGACCGGGATTCCGATCGCGAGGTCCATCTGGTCGGCTCTGGCGAAGCGCATCGCATTCATCATCTCGGCGATGTTCCCGAGCGCCGCCTGAAGATAGAGAGGGATATCTCGGATCGGGTCGCCTTGATTACATCACAAGCTTCGAGATCACGTAGGCGGCGATAACGAACAAGAGGACCGTGTAGATCACCCTGAGTACCTTCTGTGGCAGGGCTTGATTCACCTTTACGCCCAATGGTGTTCCAATGAGAGTCGTGGGCAGCATCGCGCAGAAGATGACCACATCCACATAGCCCAATGTGGGCGATGGTCTTCCTGGGACTGACCAGCCCTGGATGATCATGGCAATGGTTGCCGCAGTTCCTACCAGCAGACCCGTCGCTGAAGCGGTTGCAATGGCCTTCTTGAGGGGAACACTGAATGCCTTCAGCGCGGGGCCTGCAATGGCTCCGCCCCCCGTGCCAGTCAGAGCCGCGAACCCGCCGACAAAGGTGCCCAGGCCTGCCCGCAGAATACCCACCGGCGGCTGCTTGGTGATGACCATACTGGGTTTCGCGAAACCCATATAGCAACCCACCGCAAGCAGGAACCCGGCGAAGATCCCTTGGAGCACCTCGGTTGACAGGTAGGGGACCAGCAACATGCCGATCACGACCCCGGCGAGAATCCCGATGGCCCACGTGCGATAGAACTTCCAGTCGAAGTTGCCAAGCTTGTATTGTTTGCGCGTGGCTATGATCGCCGTCGGAATGATGAGGGCAACGGATGTGCCGATTGCCACGTGCATCACCACGGGGTGCGCCACGCCGAAGACCGGGAATAGAAACATGAATATGGGGATGCGAACGATTCCGCCACCAATGCCGAAGAGTCCCGACGCAAAGCCCGCTCCCAGACCAAGTCCGGCAAAGACCAAAGCACGGAACCAGATTTCGTGTAACATCGCTCTTTCACCTCAAAGTGCCTGTTTCATAGATTCGTCGACGCCGATCATGGTGATCGCCCCGCTGTTTCCCGCCACGGCGTTCTTTATCGTCGCCAACTTCGTAGAGCCAAAGACCTTGGGTCGCTCGGTGCAGATTCAGCCCCTCGCGGTCTTGCTGGCGTTGATGTTCTGGGGCGTGTTGTGGGGCCCGTTGGAGATCGTGCTGGCCACGCCGATCACCGGCATCCTGGCGCTGCTCGCATCCGACTCTTCGCTGACACGGCCGGTCGCGAACCTGTGGCCCTCAAGAATAACGCTACAAAATCCGCCTGTTACAGAGTAGCATTCTGGCCCTGACCAACCTCTGACCAACATCCGGCATCAAAAAGTCCAGATTGGCCACGACCCTTTAGTATAGTATAACACGCCTTCCCGGATGTCTGCCACTCCGTTAACCGGCAGAGCAACTGGCCTGTGTTCATTTTGCCAGAGTCTCGAGTGGATGCTTTCCCGTCTTGGTTTAGACCGGCTCTGCTCGAGAGGGGACAGGCTGTATGAGGAGGGCAGGTACCGTGCTCAGGAAGACTGATAGAATGGCGAAGGAGATTCAGGCGCCATCAGCTTCTCCCCGCGAACCACGACAAAGGATCCTTGGCCGTATCCTTCTTTCGGGGGGTCCGGCTCTTTCATCTGTGCTGGGTGTTTGAAGATCGTCTGCCGGAAGACAAATTCACCGAAGCCGGCCTGGGACAGATAGAAAACGATTTCATCTGTGGAGAGAAATGTGGCCTCTCGGTAGAACACATCGTCCTCCCTGAGCTTCTCATAGGCCTTGCCGAGAGGACCTACACGGTCAATGATACCTATCAGGATATACCCTCCTGGCTTGAGCACACGATAGGCTTCGCGCAACGACAAGTAGACATCATCCAGGAAACAGACCGTAACGATCAGAATCACATAGTCGAAACTGCTGTCCACACATGGCAAGTTCTCCGCAACGCCAAACCGTACTTGGACGCCTCTCTGGATCGCCAATTTGCTCATGGCACGCGACGGTTCCACGCCCACGCGCACGCCCAGGGGTGCCGCAAATCGTCCGGTGCCGACCCCGACCTCCAAACCTTCCCCCGTTTCGGGAAGGAGTTCTCTGATCGCTCTGAGTTCTGACGCATAGGCCATCGGATAGCGGATGAACCAGGCTTCGTACCTTTCAACATTCTGCTCGAAGGGTTGAATTTTTGGCACGGTTTTCCATCCACAGACTATCGAGGGTCGCTTTCGTGAACGATGTGTCAGGAGACAAGGTGACAGCTTCACGGAGTTGAGGAGCACCGTTGTCCTTCATAGCTCGGGCAGCTTTGCTCATCTTCGATGAGCGGCTTGATGTCCAGGATCGGTGTCCCATCCAGCATGTCCACGCCTCTCACACGGATTGTGTTGTCCCGTACGTCAAGGACTTCCAGGACCGACATGCCGATCGGGTTGGGCCG
>CAZLUL010000223.1:0-6224 GCA_964562635.1 uncultured Fibrobacteraceae bacterium
CTGCACCATGGCGCGCGCGGCGGCCTTCGTGATGCCAGATTTCCCACCAGATCCACTCATACTCGTTGGAGAAGTTGGCTTTGCCTTCGCCGAGCTTGAGTTCCTTGGCCTTCTTGAAGAGGGCCAGGCCAGGCTTGGCGAATTTCTCGTTGTACATGTTGACCAGGCCGTCGAACTGCGCGTAGTGACCGTCAACAAAGCCGGCACCGTGGCAGTTGGAGCAGACGTCCTTCATGTTGTTGCGTTTGACTTCCCAGTTGTCCTTCATCTTGGACACGGGCGGACGCAGGGTCCAGCTGATGCGTTGGCCCACATCGTGGGTGATCGGCTGGTTAGGCGTGGCCGACATGTGGCAGGTCGCGCACGTGGGGGCCTCGAAATAATCCACACCCACGACCCAGCGGTCGGCGTCCAGATTCATCTCTTCCTTGTTCGTGTAGTAGGCGTTGCCGTGCTTGGACTCCTCATAGATCTCCTTCTGGGGATGATCCGGGCCCAGATGGCACTTGGAGCAGGACTCCGGCTGCCGCGCCTGCTTCGAGCTGAAGCTGTGGCGGGAATGGCAGGCGGTGCAACTGCCCTTGGAGCCGTCCGGGTTCAGGCGGCCAATACCACTGTTGGGCCAGCTGAGACGGTCCAGTTTGTTGGGGCTGTTGGGGTCGATCTTGACCTTCGAGCCATGGCAACTCTCGCAACCGGCGATGGCCGCGGGCGCGCCACCGGCAGCGTGGGCCAGGTAGGCGTCCTTGGAGTCGAGGATCTCACCGGCGGTGGCGTGATAGCTGGCCATCACCTGTTCGGTTTCCTTGCCGTGGCAATTGCCGCAGTCCTTGGGAGTGACCAGGGTGGCAATGAGGGCGCCTTCATGCATGAAGCCGTCAACATCAGCCTTGGCGGCCTGATGGCAGTCCAGGCAGGTGACGTTGTGCTTGGCGTGCTCGCTCTTGTACCACTGGTTGTAGATACCGAGGGTTTTTTCCTTGTGACAGGTCATGCACTTGCCGGCCACGTTGTCGTCAACCGCGAGGGCTACGCCAGCGAAAAGCAGACTCAGGGCGCAAACGCTGAAGAGGATTCGTTTCATCGTCGGGCTCCTTGTTCCGGATGGTTCCGGTGGGATGGGTTCCAACTCAAAGGGGACAGGATCTGTAGTGAACTGTGGAGCAATGTTCGGCGGTGGCGCAGGGAGGGTCAACGGCTTTGTGACAGGCCGGTGACATAACAATGGACTCTCTATTGCAGGTTTGGCTTTTGGTCCGATAACAATGACACTCAACTCCATTTAGTGGTCCAAAAAGGGGGCCAACAATTGTCTGAAAACGGTTGGCCAAGGTTTCTGAACCGCTGTGATGCGAACCAAAATAGATAAAAGGGTCTTGATATCTAGTTAACTGAAATTGCAATCTCTTTGTATCGCCCCGCATCACAGTGGGCGATATTATGAAATCTAAAATCATATCCAAAATTCAAGTCGCGTAAAATAAAACAGGGCCGCTAAGGTGGGCAGAAGAAAAAACCTTCCCGGAAAGCTGTCCGGGGGGGGCGGGGTCTTTCATTTGCGCGCGACAGGCCTTATGATCACCCCATGAAATGGAATGAGGCAGCAGAGTATTGGGCCTTCAGAGGTGCGGTCGGCAGCTTGTCCCGCTTGCCCGAGCGTTGGTCTTTGCGCTTGTGCCGGCGGGCCGGCTGGTTGGCGGGCCCGGTACTGGGCATTCGCAAGCAGGTGGTGCGGCGACAACTGGCGGCGGTCTATCCGGCCCGTACGGAGGCGGAAATTCTCGACCTGACGGGGCGGGTGTATGCCCATCTGGGGCAAACGGTCGCCGAGACATTTTGCACCGAACCCTCTCGCTTGTCGGCTCGGGTTGCGGTCGAGCCAGGCTGGTCGGCGCTGGACAAAGCCATGGCTGAAGGCCGGGGCGTTCTGGCGGTCACGGCGCATCTGGGCAACTTTGAGCTGGGTGGCCGAATCCTGGCCGCTCGCTATCCTGTGTTGGATGTGGTCAAACCTTTGCACAATTCGCAGTTTGATGGCTATCTGCAACGGCAACGCGCTGGTCACGGCATAGCAACGGTGCCCATGGATGAGTCCGGACGGGCGGTGCTGACTCATCTGCGCCGTGGTGGTCTGGTGACCCTGCTGGGTGACCAGGATGCCGGAGGTGAAGGAGTGCGCACCGATTTTCTGGGTCTGCCCGCCTCGACCTGGCCGGGAGCGGCCCGCCTGGCCTTGCGCACGGGCTGCCCGGTGGTGCCGCTGGCCATTCTGCGGCAGGCTGATGGGCAACATGTTCTGCACATTGGAGAGCCCCTTGCGGTGACTGGCCTGACAACGGCGACTGAGGATGTCGCCTTGTTGACGGCTCGTATCTCCAGAGCGGTGGAGAAGTTCATCTGGGACCGTCCCGAACAATGGTTCTGGGTACACAGGCGCTGGAAAGGTGCCGCTGAGGCCAAACAGATATCGCGAAAAACAGAGACCAAGAGGATATGATGAAAAAGAATTCCTTTGATGCGATCAGTGCGAGTGGTAGCGGAGGAAATGCGCTGTCGGCTGACGGGGCCTCCCTGGACCCGGCGGCTTGGCAGAAAATATTCAAAGACACCCAGGTGCCGTTGTACATTGAGGATTTGGCTTCGGTGCGCCCCCTCATCAAGCAGATGGTGGCCGAAGCAGGTGACGGCGGGTTGCGCTGCTGGCTGGATGCCCATCCCCAGTATGTGTTGCAGGTGATTTCCGGCGTGAAGATTTTGCACGCCAACGAGGCTGCTGTCGTGTTGAACGCGGCGGCCTCCGAGCATGATCTGCTGGTCTCCTTGGAAAAACTGGTGCTGCCCGAAACTCTCAAGGCCTTCAAGGACCTGATCTGCGCTATCGCCGAAGGTCAAAGTTATTATGAGGGAGAATGCCGCTACCGTGCGCTGGACGGACGCGAACACGAAACCCTGAACAAAGCCTGGATTCCGGCAGAAGACGACCCTTTCCAGTTGATGGCCCTGGCGACTATTGATATCACCGATTTGAATTTGGCCAAGCAGTCTCAGGCCGAATCCGAAGAGCGTTACCGATTGCTGATTGAGACCGCGCGCGACGTGTTCATGCGGCACGACCTGAGTGGCCGGGTGACTTTCGTCAACCAGGCGGGGATCGATTTGCTGGGGCTGCCGCGCGAGCAGATCATTGGCATGTCCGGAATCGATCTGCTCACCCCCGAGGCCAAACTCGATGCCTTGAAACGTCGGGATGCCCGGGTCGCCGGCGATGACGGTGTCTTTCTGTACGAGACCGAATTTCAGCGTTCTGACGGACGGGCGCAGCCGTTGGAGGTGAGTTCGACCCTGTTGCCCGGGCCCCTCAATGGTTCGGGTGAACCGCAGGTCCTGTTGGTGGCCCGGAATATTGCCGACCGGCGCAAGACCCAGGCTGAGGAACGCGAGGTTGAGGCCCGGTTGCGGGATGCCCAGAAGTTCGAAAGCCTGGGGGTGTTGGCCGGGGGCATCGCCCACGACTTCAACAACCTGCTGGTGACGATCATGGGCAACGCGGAGTTGTTGAGCGAAGACCTGGCCGGATCCGACGAACACCAGAAAAGTCTGGCGGCGATCATGGAGGCGGGGGACCAGGCGGCCGAGTTGTGCCGGCAAATGCAGGCCTATGCCGGTACCACCCCCTCAAGCACCGAGGCCCATGACCTGAGCGAGGTCGTTGGCAAGATCCAGCACCTGGTGCAGGCGGCGGTGACGGGCAGTTCGCATGTGCATTTTGAATTGGCCGAGGAATTGCCGACAGTGCTGATTGATTCCACCCAGATACGCCAGGTGATCATGAATATGGTCAACAACGCAGCTGAGGCCGTGGGCTCCGCGGGTGGCGAAGTGATGATCCGCACGGGAGTGAAGGATCTGACCAGGATCGAACTGAAGAAATGGACAGCCGGCGACGAGCTTTCGCCGGGCAACCACGTATTTTGCGAAATCCGCGACTCGGGGTGCGGGATGGATTCCCATACGGTCGCCCGCATGTTCGAGCCCTTTCTGAGCACCAAGTTTGCCGGCCGCGGTCTGGGCATGTCCGCGGCCCTGGGCATCGTCAAAAGTCATGGTGGCGCGTTCATGGTCGAAAGCCAACCCGAGCAGGGCACGGTGGTTTCATTCTGGCTGCCCGCCCAATCATCGGGCAAGGCGGTCTCGGGAGCGAAAGAGGCCGAGCCGGTGTCGGTCAGCTACGACCTGAAAGGCCGGACGATCATGTTGGTCGATGATGACCCACGGGTGCGAGCGGTGGCGGAAAGCTTTTTGCGGCGCTTGGGTTGCCGAGTACTATCGGCGGCTGATGGTTATGATGCGGTTCGGCTTTACGGCCAGCGACACGACGAAATCGACGCGATCGTTCTGGATTACACCATGCCGGGCATGGATGGGGGGGGCACCAGTCGACGCCTGCGTGTGATTCGACCGGATGTGCCGTTGCTGATGACCAGCGGCCACGACCAGGCCGAAGTCCGGGCCAACTGTGGTGTGGCGGATATGGCCGGCTTCATTGCCAAACCCTACAACCTGCGTCAATTGAATGAGGTGCTGGCCCTGGCGCTCAACGGTTGACCATGCACAACTGTCCGGGCCATGGGAGTATTGACCTCTGGTGGATTGATGCGGCGGTCCTGAATCAGCGCTGAAGTTGGCAAAGGTGTTTGGAATAAATAAAATGTGAGATTGTGAAACCCCACATCAATATGCAGAGTTTCAAATATAATTGAAAGTGTATCCGGTATCTGTCAGGATTGTCTCCTGTTTGTGATAGTTGGGTGGGGTTGTGCTCGCACCCATCGTCTGTTCCCTGCCGGACCATGGAGATCAACATGTCTATTCGTCTCGCCAAGAGTCTGCTCCTGCTCGCCCTGTTGTCCCTGTTTTTGGCGCCGGTCACGGCCGAGGCCCGCAATCCCTATCGCCGCGCATTTTTTGATCGTTATCCGGCGGCGAACGGTTCGGCCCTTGATGACCTGCCGTCCAACGGCGGCCACTGCGGTGCGTGCCATTTCGACTTTGATGGCGGCGGTACCCGCAACCCCTACGGCTTGGCGATTGAGGTGCGGCTCGCCGCCGGCCTGAGTGACGACGAAGCCATTGCCGAAATCGAATTCCTGGAATCCGACGGGGATGGTTTTACCAACTTCATCGAAATTACGGACCTTGCCAACTGGTCCAATACGCCCACTTTTCCCGGGCTGACAACTGGCAATTCGGCCAATGTTGCGAATGTGGATCCGGCGGATTTGGCGGATATCCTGACGCCCAGTGGTGGCACCGATGACGTGCTGCCGGTGGTCACGGTGCTGGCGCCCGCCGGTGGCGAAAGCTGGGATCCCAATACGGTGCGCACGGTGAGCTGGACTGCCGTCGATGCCAATGGCATTGCCGGTGTGGACCTGTTTCTCAGCAGCGATGGTGGCCTGACCTGGAAGCAGCTTGCCAAAGGCCTGACCAACGATGGCACCCATGACCAGTTCGTGCCCAACCTGCCCAGCCCCAACAGCCTGTTCAAGGTGGAGGCCACCGACAACGCCGGCAACGTGGGCGTGGGCGTTAGTCCGTCGGCTTTTGATCTGGCCGCGTTTGTGGGCGGCATTGTGCCGACGACCCTGCGCGATTTTGAAATGTCAGGTACCCAGCCTTTTGGCGCCAACGAACTGGAAGATCCCAGCCAGGTTTGCATCGCCTGCCACGCCAACTATGACAGCGGTACCGAGCCCTACCACAACTGGCAGGGCAGCATGATGGGCCAGGCCATGCGCGATCCCCTGTACCGGGCCACCGTGGTGGTTGCCGAACAGTTTGTGCCCGCGGTGGGCGATCTGTGCATTCGCTGCCATTCGCCCGGTGGCTGGCAGGGGGGGCGCTCCCTCGATACCAGCATGGACATGTTGAACGAAACCGATTTTGAAGGCGTGCAGTGCGATTTCTGTCACCGCATGGTTTCGCCGCACTATGTCGATGGCGTCAGTCCGCTGGTTGATCAGCAGATCCTGGCCGACCTTGACGAAATTCCTTTGGACCCGGCCAATGGCCAGTTCATCTACGACCCGGCTCCCGTGCGTCGGGGGCCCTATTCCGATGTCGATGCCAGCCACCAGTGGCTGGAGTCGGATTTTATGCTGAATTGCGATATGTGCGGCACCTGCCATGACGTCAGCAACCCGGTGTTCATTGCGGGCTCGGGG
>CAZLUL010000224.1:0-6185 GCA_964562635.1 uncultured Fibrobacteraceae bacterium
AAGTGATGACAGTGAAGTGAAGACAGTGAAGTGAAGATCTACTCGGCCAGGTTCTTTTCGATCTCGCAGGCGGTCGCCTCGTCGGTCGCGCCGCCCCGCTCTCTCAGTTTCGTTACGAAAATCCGCTGCAATTTCTCCGGCTCGTTCTGACCGAACTTCACCTTGCCGGTCCAGGACTCGCCACGCATCCGGTAGACACCCACGTGGGCGAGGGCCTTGGCGTATTGAGGCACCGTGGGGTCGATCGGGTCGTAGCCGCCTTCGGGTTGGTGCTTTTCCAGCAGGGCCTGCAGGGCGGCGGCCTTCTCCACCGGATCATCGATGGGGCCACAGGTGCCCTTCATCTCCAGCGATTTGAAAAAATGGGTGGCGGGGCAGGCATAGCGCGGCGCCGACCAATTCGAGGGAATATAGCTGTATTCCTTGACGATCGTGAAGCCGGCCGCCGGGTCGTGCTGCAGCAGATCGAACTTCTCCCCGCCGAGGGCGCCGTGGAAATAGATGTCCTCACCGAGGGCGGCAAAGTTCAGGGCGATGGAGCGCGGTATTCCCGCCGCGGTCACCAGACCGAGGTAGCCGACCATCACTTCGCCGGTCAGTTCGGCAAACAGTTCACCGTCATGAGAGGCCAATTCGTCGCGTCTCATTTTTTGGCTTTGCCGGCGCGGTGGGCCAGGACCTTGTCGATGTAGGGGGCGGCCTCGGGTGTCTTGCAGCTCGTCTGGCCGTGGTCAACCTGGACCCTGCCGATGCGTTTGGCGGCCGCCTTGGCCCGCTTGGCCAGGGTGCCGTTGATGGCCCCGAGGCAGATCAGGGCCTGGTTCATGCTGTGGCGGGTGCGATTGGGCTGGTCGTCAATATGGGCCTCGATGTGGGCGATCTGGGCGATGACAAATTCTCTGCTGAGTGCGGCACCGTCTTCGTACGTGGCCGCCGAAGAGAGGGCGTTCCAGGCGGCGGTCGAGGCAAATTCACTTTTGCGTTTTTTCCAGATCTCGAATTTGCGCAGGCCCTGACCCGAGCTGGCCACCAGACTGCCGAAGGCATCGCACAACACGTAGTTGTCGATTTCCCGCAGCCATGTGTCCAGATCCCGGGCCGACATGGCGGCCGGATCAGCCACCATGCAGGCCAGGATGCGGGCATCGTGGTTGCCGGTCTGCCACAGGCCGCAGGCCAGGGCATGATCGGTGCCGATGCTCTTCTTCAGTTTCTTGAGGGCGGCATAGCTGACGCCATACATGGCGCCAGTGACACCGTGATGCCCATAAACTTTCCGGTTCTGGTCGGTGCCCTCTTTCTTGAGGGCGGCCAGGGTCTGCGCAAGAGTCATGCTATTCCTTGATCGGCTTCAGCTTCAGGCCTTTGCCGGAAAACACGATTTCCGGCTCCATGTCCTGGTCCATGGTCATCATGTTGCCCGAGTTGATGGACCAGACGCTGGTCTTGCCCTCGGTCAGCGGCGCATTGGTGCTGACGATCTCGCCGGGCACGGTGATCTTGAAGCTGACATCCAACTCGGCCATGGCGCCCATGAGCTTGCCCATGATCTCCATCTGCTTCTGCATCTGCGCGGGGTCCATGTTCTGCATGTCGTCCGTGGCGTCCGCCGGCTCTTCTTCGACTTCTTCTTCTGCGGCGGGTTCGTCCGGGAAGTCGTAGTGGGTCTGGCGGAGCACGAAGTTGCCGTCACCGGCGTCAAAAATACCCATGCCGTCGCCACTGCCGCCTTCACCCATGACCCGATTCATGACGTAGGTGAGGCCTTTGAGGTCATCAAATTCCATGACGATTTCCAGGGTCTCGCGGCCATCGACCATGGCCTTCTCAAATTTCTTGACCTTCACGCCGTGGCCCTTGGCAGCCTTCTCGATTTCGTCTTTCTGCAGGTCGTCCATCAAGGGGAAGTCCATGTCTTCGGACTGCGACGAGTCGAGTTCCTTCATTTCGGCCAGGGCTTCCTGAATCGAAGGCGACATCGACATGCTCATTTGGGCCACGCCCGAGCCGTCGGACTTGATGTTGGTTTGGCTCTGGAAATTCACGCAGGCGGTCAGGTTCAGGGCGGCCAGCAGGGTGACTGCCAACAGCATCAACTTCTTCATGGTTTCCTCCGGGTCAAATTCGAGACATATTTTGGATGATTTCGGGAACGGCTTTCGGCCGGCCCCAAAAAATGGATGAGCCCTCTCTTGCCGATCTGAAGTTTTCATGCTACTCACAGAAGGCGCGAATCACAAGAAATCTGTCGTCGATTCCCGAAGAAACCGGTGTGAACCGGCACAGGAGAGTTCCAAATCCATGGCGTCCCAGCCCACCAAACCGGCCTGCTTCAAGGCCTACGACATCCGCGGCAAGGTGCCCGGCGAACTGAACAAGGATCTGGCCTACCGCGTGGGATTGTCCACGGCCCGCTATCTGAAGGGCCAGCGTTTTGTCGTGGGCCGCGACTGTCGCCTCAGCAGTGAAGAACTGTGCCGCGAATTGACCCGCGGTTTGACCGACGCCGGCGCCGATGTGCTGGACATTGGCCAATGCGGCACCGAGATGGTCTATTACACGACCTTCGCCCGGGAGTTGGACGGTGGCGTGATGGTGACCGCCAGCCACAATCCCATGGATCACAACGGCATGAAACTGGTGCGCGACGAGGCCAAGCCCATCAGCGGCGACAGCGGCCTGAACGAGATCGGTGCCGGGGCCATTGACTGCGACATGAACCTGGTGGGCACGCCGGGCTCCGTGACCGAAGAAGACATCCAGGCCGAGTACGTGCAATACCTGTTGGGCAAATACAAAACCGACCAGTTCAGGCCCTTGAAGATCGTGGCCAACGGCGGCAACGGTTGCGCCGGCCCAGTGGTGCGCGCTCTGGCGGCTGCCCTGCCCTGCGAATTTGTTCATGTCTTCGACGAGCCGGACGGCAACTTCCCCAATGGCATTCCCAACCCGCTGCTGCCGGACAACCGCTCGGCCACGGCCGACGCGGTGCGCGAGCACGGCGCCGACCTGGGCCTGGCCTGGGACGGCGACTTTGACCGCTGCTTCTTCTTCGATGAGAAGGGTGATTTCATCGAAGGCTATTACCTGGTGGGCCTGCTGGCCGTCGCGGCCCTGCGCAACCATCCCGGCAGCGGCATCGTGCACGACCCGCGCCTGACCTGGAATACCATCGAGATGGTCAATGCCGCGGGTGGTCGCCCGATCATGAACAAGACCGGCCACGCTTTCATGAAGGAACGCATGCGCCAGGAAGACGCCGTTTATGGGGGCGAGATGTCGGCCCACCACTATTTCCGGGACTTTGCCTACTGCGACACCGGCATGTTGCCCTGGCTGTCGGTTCTTGAGGAAATGTCCTTTACGGGCAATCCTTTATCTGCCCTCGTGGCGGCCATGCAGGCGGCCTACCCGGCCAGTGGCGAAATCAACCGCCGCCTCGATGATCCGGATGCTGCCCTGGCTCGGGTCGAGAAAAAATACGGCCCGCTGGCTCGGGAAATCGATCGTACCGACGGAATAAGCATGGATATGGGCGAATGGCGCTTCAACTTGCGCCAGAGCAATACCGAGCCGGTGATCCGGCTGAACGTGGAATCGCGGGCTGACCAGGCCCTGATGGAAGAAAAAACAGCGGATATACTGGCGCTTCTGGACGGTTAACGTCATCTTTTGACCAACTAGACTTCGAAGGAGCGGTATGCCATGAGCCATCCCCTGACACAGCCGGTGCATCGGTTTTACATACCGGTGATGGGCACCGGATTCACAATCGACACACCTTTGAAGGTGGCGCGTTACGGCATCAGTTCGGTCGTCTCGCTGGTTGATGATGTTCTGATCGAGCAAATGCGCCAACGCCTGAGCCGCACCTCGGGCCGCACCTACGATGAAATCGGCAACGATGCCGAGGATTCGCGTGCCCTGCGCATCACCTCGTACCTGAACATGATGGACGACATGGTGAGCGGTCAGATGGAGAAGCTGCGAGGCTCGCTGTTTGAAAAAGGCAGCGACCTGACGCGCTACTTCGAGATGTTGCCGGATTCTCCGCTGCGCCAAATCTACGAAAACATGAAGGCTGCGGCCGATCCGGCCGAGCGCGCCCGTCTGCAGGGTGTGTTGAAAGAAAAACTCAGCGCCGGCGCCATCGATGTGAACATCATGACCAAGCTGGACCGCGACCGCATGCGCAATGGTGAATTGCTGCCGCCAGTCTTTGCTGATGCCATGAGCGCCTTGCGTGGCTACGCCAACAGCAAGCTTCAGTCTTCGTTGATCCTGTCGGCCGGGCTGAACCGCCGGCTGTTCAACTATCTGGCCGAGTTTGGCGACTTCTTTCCCGACGAGCAGGGTGAAATCCGCAAACGCATCATCCTGAAGGTGGGCGATTTCCGTTCGGCCGTGGTGCAGGGCAAACTGCTGGCTCGCAAAGGCCTGTGGGTGAGCGAGTACCGCATCGAATCAGGTCTCAACTGTGGCGGCCATGCCTTCGGTGGCAAGGGCGCGCTGCTCGGTCCGGTGTTGCAGGAATTCAAGGAAAAGCGCGGGCAACTGCGCGACCAACTGCACGAGATCTGCGCCAAGGCCCTGGCCGACAGCGGCCGCGCTGTGCCCAAGGCCATGATGGACCTGCGCGTCACGGTGCAGGGCGGCATTGGCACCGCCGATGAAAACCACATGCTCGAAGAGAAATACAAGGTCGATGGCACCGGCTGGGGTAGCCCTTTCCTGTTGGTGCCCGAAGTTGTGAATATCGACGAGAAGCATCTGGAGCGGGTGAGCAACGCTGAAGAAAAAGACGTGCACCTGAGTGACGCCTCGCCGCTGGGTGTGCCGTTCTGGTGTCTGAAGACCTCCGCCAGTGAAGAGGTGCGCCTCAGCCGCATCGACGAAGGCAAACCCGGCAGCCAATGCCCTAAGGGTTTCCTGGTTTCCAATACCGAGTTCACCAAGGTGCCCATCTGCACCGCGAGTCGCAATTATCAGCGCCGCAAGCTGACTTCGTTGACTGATACTCCCGAGGAACGTCCCGAGGTCCAGGCCGACATGACTGACCATGTCGTGGCCAAGGCGTGCATCTGTCATGACCTGGCCGGCAGCGCGACGGTGCCCAACGAGATTGATCCCATGGCCCGCACGGCGGTCTGTTGCGGTCCCAATACGGTCTACTTCAGCCGCGTGGCCCGCCTGCGCGAAATGGTCGATCACATCTATGGCCGCGCACAGTTGCCCCTCACGGACGGGCGTCCGCACATGTTCCTCAAGGAACTGTCGCTGCATGTGGATCGGATGAAGACGGACTTCGACCGCCGGCGCGAGGGATTGGTTGCGGCCAAGGCCAGCGCTACCGAAGAGATCCGCAATAATCTGAGCCAGGGAATTCAGCTCTACCGCGAGCAGGCGTCCCAGTTGGCGGTCGACAAGAAGGGGGATTTCCTGAAGAAACTGGATTCCCTGCGCCGCGATCTCGAGGCCATCAAGGAATAGTCCGCTAGATGCTGACCGAAGGATCCGGCAACGGGGTCTCGGGCGGTACCAGGGGAATTTCGACGACGAACCGGGTCCATTGGCCCGGTTCGCTTGCTACCCGGACACTCCCTCCCAACTGATGCAGAATGTCATGCACGATGGACAGCCCCAGGCCGGTGCCCTTGCCGGCCGGTTTGGTCGTGTGAAAGAGGTTGAAGATTTTCTCCTGATCGGCCTTGGGGATGCCCACGCCGTTGTCCTCGATGCTGACCCGGATGTGGTTGTCGTCCAGGGTCGTGAGGATCTCGATCAGGCCCTTGCGGCTCGGGGCTTCGGCCACGGCATCGACGGCATTCTTGATCAGGTTGACGAAGACCTGTTCGAGCAGCATCGGGTCCGAGATGAACGACGGCAGGTCGGGGGCAAAAATACGGCGCACCTCGATGCGTGAACGCCGGATTTCGGTGCCCAGCAGGTTCAGGCATTCTTCCAGCAACTTACCAATCTCCATCTTGGCCATACCCGCTTCGGGTGAGCGCACAAAACCGAGCATGCTGTGGGTGATGGTCGTCACGCGGCGCACCTGGTGGTGCAAGCGGTCCATGGCCCGGGTCAGGATGCCATGGGTCTCGCTGGGCAATATCTTGCCCTCGTCGGCGAGCATCTCTTCGACCAGTCCGTTGCTGCCGGCTGATCCGCCGATATTCGATTTG
>CAZLUL010000225.1:0-6165 GCA_964562635.1 uncultured Fibrobacteraceae bacterium
CAGGTGCTGGTGGCCACCACGGTGGTTGAGGTGGGCGTCGATGTGCCCAATGCCACGGCCATGGTGATCCACAATCCGGAGCGGTTTGGCCTGGCCCAGCTGCACCAGTTGCGCGGGCGCATCGGCCGGGGCACCGAGCAGAGCTATTGCTGGCTGCTGGTTGACCGCTTTTTGGGCGAAGAGAGTTTCCAGCGGATTCGCTTTTTCGCCGGCCACAATGATGGTTTTGCCCTGGCTGAAGAAGATCTGCGCCTGCGTGGCCCCGGCGATGCGTGGGGAGTGCGCCAGAGTGGGGCGCCGGGCTTCCGCTTGGCCAACCCGTTGACCGACAGGGAATTGGTGCAGATATGTCGGGATGACGCGCGGGATTACCTGGCCGACGACCCGCAACTGAAGTCGAAAGTCGGGCAGATGGTGGCCAAGGCATTGCGTGAGAGTTTTGGCCGGCACGTGCCGCTGCAGGCCGGATAGTCTCTTTCAAAATCTCTTTTTTGATTGCCTCTCTTCAGTTGCTCTCGTTTGGGGCGGGTGAGCTGGCATTTTGGCGCCAGGATTGGGTTGTGCCCGCAGCGGCGTATCCTCGCTGTCAGAAGCTTTAAACGGTCGGAAAACCCTTGCTTATTGCTTCGGAGCCGGGTATATTCGCCGGGACTCGAGGACCCTCCTGACCGGTGGGCTGTTTGGGGTGGGCATAAGTCCACTTCTTTTTTTACGCGGAGGAACGCCGATTTGGCTGAGGGCAAGCGCCCCGATACTAGAATGATTGCCCAGCGGGTGATCGAACTGCTGGAGGCCGATCTGGCCACCGGTGGTTACGATTTGCTTGATGTGCGGGTCTTCCAGGGTGGCGGTCGGTATCAAATTCGCGTTTTTGTAGATCTGCTGCGTGATTCGCTCGATAGCGATAACCAAGCCAGCGACGATCCCCGCAAAGGTGTCGCGCTGGATCAGGTTGCCAAAGCGGCCCGCACCGCAGGCATGCTGCTCGAAGAAGCCGACCTGTTTGCCGACCAGTATGTCATCGAAGTTTCCTCACCAGGCATCAGGCGTCCCCTGCGCAAACCGGAACACTACCGGCAAGTGATCGGGAAAAAAGTCGACCTCAAGGTCATGGGCACCGGTTCGCAACGCGTGCGTGGGGTGCTGGAAGATATCGAGGGGGATGAACTGATTGTTCAGACTCCCGCCCCGGATGCGGATACGGAAGCTGTGTCGGTGCGGGTGAAGTTGCATCGGGTCCTCGAAGGCAATCTGGACCCGGACTTCGACGCCAAGGCGATCATCAACAGCGATCGCCGCGAGCGCAAGGATTCGAAACGTCAGGCCCGCCAGGAGAAAGCGGGCCGCAAGAAAAAGGGTCGGCCCAAAAACCGATCGAAAGACCGTACGGAAAAAGACAGCGGGAGTACCACTTAATGGATCACGATATCCTCAATGCCCTCGGTGACATCACCAGGGAAAAGAACATCGACAAGGCTGTCATCATCGAGTCTCTCGAGGCTGGGCTGCAGTCGGCTGCACGCAAGAAGCTGGGCGCCGAGGCCAACATCGATGCGCGTTTCGATCCGGACACCGGTTCGATGTGCATCGAGCAGGTCAAGACCGTGGTCATCGAGATCGACGACCCCGATACCGACATCGCCCTGGAAGAGGCGCAGATCGAATTCGGCGATGAAGTCGAAGTCGGCGATGAAGTGCGTTGGGAATTGCCGGTGGCCGAGTTTGGCCGCAACGCCATTCTGGTGGCCAAGCAAATTTTGGTACAGAAGGTGCGCGAAGCCGAGCGCGCCCAGATTTTTGAAGAGTACAAGGATCGCGTGAACGAGATCATCGTCGGCACGGTGCAGCAGGTGGATCGTGGCAACGTGCTGATTAATCTCGGCCGCACCGAAGCCCTGATGCCCTACCGTGAGCAGATCCGGGGCGAGAAATTGCACCAGGGCAAGACGATCCGGGCCTTCATCACCGAAGTGCTCGACAGTGCCAAAGGCCCGCAGGTGATCCTCTCGCGCAGTCATCCGGGCTTTTTGAAGGCCCTGTTTGACCAGGAAGTGCCCGAAATCCAGGAGGGCATCGTTTCGATCAAGGCGGTGGCCCGCGAGCCGGGTACGCGGTCGAAAATTGCGGTGACCAGCAACGACGAGCGGGTGGATCCCGTGGGCAGTTGTGTGGGCATGAAGGGCAGCCGCGTGCAGGCTGTGACTCGCGAATTGGCCGGCGAACGGGTCGATATTGTGCCCTGGAGCGCCGAGCCCAGCCTGTTGATTGGCCGTGCGTTGAGCCCGGCGGTGGTCAACAACATCACCCTGCATCCGGGCCGCAACGAGGCGACTGTCGTGGTGAACGACGACCAGTTGAGCAAAGCCATCGGTAAAGAGGGCAAGAATGTGCGCCTGGCCGCCAAGCTGACCGAGTGGAAAATCGATCTGGTGAGCGCCCGCGAATTCAACATTCGCGAGCGGGTGACCGACGAAATTTCCATGAAGCTGGGCGAGATGGAAGGCGTGAGCGACGAGTTGCTGGTAGTGCTGGAAACCGTGGGCATCATGACGATTGCCGATCTGGCCCATACGTCGTTGGAGACCCTGGCCGGCGTGCCGGGCGTGGGCGCAGAAGGTGCCGACGAGCTGTTGGCCACCGCCCAGGCGACTCACAGCGAGTTGTCCCGGATGATCGACAAGACGATTTCCGAAGAACTGCAGAAAGAGGTCGCCGAGGACCGTCCGCTGTTCGATGAGGAAGCGCTGGCCGAGGCCGGCGAGGAAGTCGAATTGGCGGCCGAGGATGCCGAGGCCGCTCCCGCGACTGCGGCTGATGCGGTGGCCGGCGACGACGTCTTCGACAACTTCCCGACCGGCGATGAAGAGGCCGGCGGAGACGACGAGGAAGAGAAGAAGGTTGATCCCTTCGCCAACACCGAGCTGGAGGACTAGCTGCGGTGGGTGACGTGGATCAGCAGAAACTATTGGGATTGCTGGGCCTGGCCCGGCGGGCGGGGAAACTCGCGGTGGGTTTTACGGCCGTGGAGAAGATCGTCCGACGTGGCGAGTCTCCAATGGTCATTGTGGCGTCCGACATGGGCGCCAGTCAGATGAGCAAGGTGAACCGTTGGGAGCCCCTGCGTGGGACGCTGAACGATGTTTTCACCGCCGAAGAATTGGCCCTGGCCATGGGACGCGAAAAGCTCTCGGTCGTGGGCGTAAGTGATGCCGGATTTGTCAAAGGCATCAAAAAACTGGTCGCTGGAGGTAGCGGGTCTTGACGAGGAATCTTCGAGTATATGAGCTGGGACGTCATTATGGTGTCGACAGCAAACAGATCATGACGCTTCTGAAAAAGATGAAGGTCGTGGTCAAGAGCCACATGAGTGTTGTGGAAGACGATGACGTGGATCGGGTCCACGCCGTTTTTCAGCGCAAACGTGAGCTGGCCCGGGAGAACTACGCCAAGGCCCACGGCCTGAACCCCAGCCAGTTGAAAAACGTGGCCGCGCTCAAGCCGCTCGATCGCCCCGAGCCAGCCGAAGAGCCCGAGCCGAAAAAGAAAAAGGCGTCCAAAAAGAAGGTCGCCAAAAAGAAAAAGGCGTCGGCGAAGCCCAAGGTCGTGGTGATCAAGAAATCCGGCACCATGACGGCGGTGGCCAAGAAGGCCCAGGCCGCAAAGGATGCCGTGGTAAAAGCCAAGGCGGCCGAGGACGCCAAAGTCCAGGAAGAAAAAGACCGCAAGGACGCCACACTGGCAGCCAAGCGGGAAGAGCATGCCAAGGCTCGCATCGTAAAAAATACGGCGGCCAAGTTGGTCAAGAAGGCCGACATCAAGCCCAAGGAAGACGATATCGCAGAGGAGGCCGCCGAGACGGTTGCCGCCGAAACCGAGGCGACGACTGAAGAAGCCGTGGTCGAAACCACCGCTGAAGAGTCGCCGGTTGCCGAGACTGTGACCGAAGACTCGCCCGAGTCCACTGAAGCTGCGCCGGTGGCTGCTGAGGCGCCCGCGTCCGCAGAAGCTCCGGCGGAGACCGAGACTGAGGCTGAGGCCGCGCCTGAACCGGCGAAAAAGAAATCCCCGGACGATCCTCTGGACAAGCTGGGCAGCAAGAAGAACGACGGATTCAAAGTCGGCGACATCATTCGGCCGGCCCCGAAGGAGGGTCCGCGCGATAAAAAATTCGGTGCGGACAAACCGGCAACAGCCGTGTCTGGCGAATCGGTGCGCAACTCGATCAAGGCTGCGATCCAGCGCCGCAAGGACGAGGCCGAAACCCGGGTTACGCCCGCCCGCCGCACCCGGTCCCGCAAGAAGAAGAAGGTGGACCAGGCCGAGGTCGACAAGGCCCTCAAGCAGACCATGGCTTCGCTCGGTGGCGCGGCCGGCAAGAAGAAACGCAAAAAAGGGAGCCCCGGTGCCGAAGATGAAGCCGTCGAAACCGTGGATTTGCCGGTGTTGAAACTCACCGAGTTCATCACAGTGCAGGAACTGGCCGAGAAGCTGGGCGTCAAGGCCCAGGAGCTCATTGGCAAGCTGTTTGCCCTCGGGACGATGACCACCATCAACCAGCGCCTGGAGAAGGACAATATCGAGTTGCTGGTCGCGGAGTACGACCGCGAGATCGAGTTCATCTCCGAGTACGGTGAAGAAGAACTCGAGGCTGCCGAAGAGCCGGTGGAAGACAAGGACATGACCGATCGTCCGCCTGTGGTGACGGTCATGGGCCACGTTGATCACGGTAAGACTTCACTGCTGGACAGCATTCGCAAGACCAACGTGATCGCCGGTGAAGCCGGTGGTATCACCCAGCACATCGGTGCTTATACCGTCGATACCGATGGCGGGCCGATCACATTCCTCGATACCCCTGGTCACGCCGCCTTTACGGCCATGCGTGCCCGTGGTGCCCAGGTCACTGATATCGTCATCCTGATCGTGGCGGCTGATGACAGCGTCATGCCCCAGACCGTGGAGGCCATCAGCCACGCCAAGGCGGCCGGCGTGCCGCTGATCGTGGCGGTCAACAAGATCGATCTGCCGGCGGCCAAGCCGGACAAGGTCAAGCAGGAGCTGCTGCAGCACCACGTGGTGGTCGAAGAATTTGGTGGTGACATCCTGTGTGCCGAGATTTCCGCCAAGCAGGGCCTCGGTATCGAGCGCCTGCTGGAAATGGTGCACCTGCAGTCCGAAGTTCTCGAGCTGAGGGCCAGCGCCGTGGGCCGAGCCCGCGGTACCGTGGTCGAGGCCAAGAAGGAACAGGGTCGAGGCGTGGTCTTCACCGTCTTGATCGACAAGGGCACCCTGAAAAAGGGTGATAATTTTCTGGTCGGCATGACCGAAGGCAAGGTCAGGGCGGTGCTCGACGAGCGCGGCAAGACCTTGAAAGAGGTCAAACCCGGTGAGCCCTGCGAGATCATGGGTGGCAACGATGTGCCCGAGGCCGGTGATCGTTTCTACGTGGTCAAGGACGAGCGCGAGGCGCGCGAGATGGCCGGCAACCGCCGTCGTCTGCAACGCCAGCAGCAGATCGTCAAGCCCAAGACGGTCATCGACCTGGACAACCTGGCCGAACTGATGACCACCGGGGACCTGAAAGAACTGCCGATCATCATCAAGGGTGATGTGGCGGGATCGGTCGAAGCCCTGGCTGATCAGTTGATGGACCTGGCGACCTCCGAGGTGGCCGTGAAGGTTGTGCACAAGGCTGTCGGCGCGGTCAGCGAATCGGATGTGCTCTTGGCGGCTAATACTGGCGCCATGATCATCGGTTTCCACATGCGCCCGGGTTCTTCGGTTCGCGAATTGGCCAAGCGCCACAACGTGACCATTGAAGTCTTCGATATCATCTACGAGGTGGTCGACACCCTCAAGAAGGCCATGGCTGGCCTGCTGGGCTCGATCCAGCGCGAAGTGTCCACCGGTAGCGCCCAGGTGCGCCAGGTTTTCACCATCCCCAAGGCGGGACAGGTCGCAGGCTCAATGGTCATCAACGGCCTCATCAAGCGCAATAGCAAGGCCCGCCTGATCCGTAAGGAAGTCGTGGTCTTCGAGGGCAAGGTCAACTCGCTGAAGCGTTTCAAGGACGACGTCAAGGAAGTCCAGACCGGCTACGAATGCGGCATTGGTCTGGAGAACTTCTACAACATCCAGGAGAACGATGTGCTGGAGTGTTACGAG
>CAZLUL010000226.1:0-4424 GCA_964562635.1 uncultured Fibrobacteraceae bacterium
CGCAACTACCTCGCGACACAGCGAGAGGTCGCGGACAACATCCGATCCCTGGAGATCCGGATCGCCCAGGAACTGGGCGTTGTCCTCGAGAATATCACGTACATCCACGGCTACCACCTGACCCTTCTCGAGAACTTCATCGCCTACGGCGACCTGGCCTTCGCCGATGGCGGGACCGAGGACCGCGACGATGTTCAGACGGAAGTGAGGCTGGTCGGGCTTTCGGTCGAGATCTACGACCTCGTGAATCGCCTGGATGCAGAACTCCATCGGTTCATGCACGGCGAGATTTTCGCCGATACCATGGTGGCCATCCTCGCCGAACTGACCGAGACCCTGGCTGCGTTCGAGGACCTGTCGCTCGATCCTCAGGACGGGATCATGGTGGAGGAGGTCATGCTGGCTGCGAGCGCAATCCCCCCGCACCTCATCAAGCACAACGTATTGCAAGCCGAATCTACCCGGATCCTCGCCGCGTTGCAGGCCCAGAACCGGTCGATCGTGGCCACGTTGACCGGACTGCGCACGCACGCGGAGGATGTTCATCACTCGTTCCTGCGGAGGACCAAGACCAAGGCCACGTTCATCACCTTGATCATGCTGGCCATCCTCGTCGTCGCGCTGTGGGCCGGCATCCACGATGCGTCGCGCATCCAGCGCCTGGCCGAGGGCGCCGACCAGTTCCGGCGGAAGAACTTCCGCCACCGGATCGGCATCTCGGGGCGGGACGAGTTCTCCGATCTGGCGAGCGGGTTTAACGTCATGGCCGAGGAGATCGAGGTCGTCTTCGAGGACCTCAGCCATTCCCGCGAGGAGCTGGCCGCCACCGCCCGGGAGGCGGAAGCGGCCAACCAGGCCAAGAGCGAATTCCTGGCCAACATGAGCCACGAGATCCGCACCCCCATGAACGGCATCCTGGGGATGGCGGAACTGACGCTCGACACGAATCTGACCGCGGATCAGCGCGACAACCTGACGGTCCTGGAGTGTTCCGCTCGCGTCCTGCTGGAGATCATCAACGACGTCCTGGATTTCTCGAAGCTCGAGGCCCAGCGCCTGGTCATGGAGTCCCGCGAGTTCCAGCTGCAGCAGGCCGTGGCCTGCGTGACCAAGCCCCTGGAGGCGAGGGCAAACGAGAAGGGGCTGAGCCTGCAGGTCCTCGTCGAGCCGGATATCCCGGACGACCTGGTCGGCGATTCGACACGGCTGGTCCAGGTACTGACCAACCTGATCGGCAACGCGGTGAAGTTCACCGATGTCGGGCAGGTCACGCTGCACATCGCGCGAGATGGGCGTGAGGAGGACGCCGACGGCGGCGCGACGACGACCCGCCTGCGATTCACTGTGGCAGACACCGGGATCGGGGTCTCGCGCGAGCAGCAGGAGACCATCTTCGCCCGCTTCACGCAGGCCGATTCCTCGATCACCAGGAAATACGGCGGCACCGGTCTCGGTATGGCCATCAGCCAGCAGCTGATCATCCTCATGGGCGGGGACATCCACCTGACGAGCGAACTTGGCCAGGGCACGACCGTCGCGTTCGTCCTGCCGTTCGGCGAACCGGTCGCTGCAGCGTCCGTCCGGGGCTGCCGTGAGGAACCCGTGGCCGCCGGCAATATCGCCGGGACCGGTATGCGGGTGCTGGTAGTGGAAGACAACCTGGTGAATCAGAAGGTCGTCGCCAAGATGCTGATCAAGCTGGGCTGTGCGGTGGACATCGCCGGCAACGGTCTCGAGGGCGTTCGTTCGGTTGCGACGGGATCCTACGACCTGATCCTCATGGACCAGCAGATGCCGGTCATGGACGGGCTGGAGGCGACCCGGGCCATCCGTTGCGAGGAATCACACCGCCATCCTATCGTGGCTCTGACCGCCAACGTGCAACCGGAGAACCGCGAAGCCTGCCTCGCGGCCGGCATGGACGACCATCTCACCAAGCCCGTCTCTCTGGATAATCTCCGGGGTATGCTGCAGCGATGGGCGAAGCGCTCGTCCGACCTAGTCGTTTCCTAGGATTGCAGAGGCGTCGACCGCCGTCGATCAGCCGGCGTTGCGCCGCAACCGAGTCCCATCCGTCCCTATCCCAACAAATTCACCTGAAAAGCCGTGCCCACCCGCTCCTGCAACTCCCGGATCACGCCAAACGCATCCTTCAAATGCCGGTGCTCCAGCGAAGTCAGGCCCTTCAACAAAATCCGGTTGTCGGGCTCGCCGCCGCCGCGCAAAACTTCCAGCTGTTCGGTCAACCGCAGTTGCAAAAGGAAGCGATAGGTTTCGATCACCGTCGAGCCCAGGTCTTCAGATATCAGGCCGGCGCCAATCGCGGCCTCGAACCGACGGCGAGTCGGGCGCGCCCGCGTACCGGCCTTGATGCCGAACACTCTTCCTGAAGCCACGATGGGCGCAATGCCACCCTTCTTCAAATCGACCATGCCGTCATCAGCCTGGATGCGCCGGAACATATTCAGGGGCGGGCGGAAACCCAGTCCCTGTCGGGCGACATGGGCCATGAAGATCTGGTTGTCGGCCGCCTTGAGGATCACCTGCTCCATGGGTTCGACGGACAACGAACCGGCCACGGCGCGGAAGTCGAAAAAGATGCCCACCATCATCAGGCTTTCGGGGGTGGGCGAGGTGACCCAGCTGGACATCAGGTCCAGCCACTCGTCCAGGGGCTTGCACCAGTTGGTGGCCATGTAGCCGCCGGGGCAAGACGGGAAGCCGGCGGTCAGCAGGTGGTTGACCACGATGCGGGCCAGCTTGTCAAAATAGGCCGCGTTTTCCGGACTGCCGGTTTCATAGACCAGGGCGTTGTCCTGGTCGGTGATCAACGCCTGTTCCATCCGTCCCTCCGAGCCAAAAACGAGCCAGGCGTAGGAGCAGGGCGCGGGGCCCAGGGATTTTTCGGCCAGTTTCAACAGCCGCCGCATCAGGGTATCGTTCACGCTGGCGAAAATGCGCCCCACCTGGGCGACCTTCAGCCCGCCGTTGAACAGGCGCTCGACCATGGTGGCGGCATCCAGGCTGTAAGTGGCCAGAGTCGCCGGGTCTTCCAGCCGTTCCAGCTGGCGGGTCAGGTACAAAGGGTTGCGGGTCTGGTGGCGCAACAGGTCGGTGGCCGAAATCAGGCCGACCAACTGGCCGTCGCGGGTGACGGGCAAGTGGTGGATGTTCTCTTCGAGCATGAACAACAACGCGCTGTGGGCGGGCAGGTCAGCCGACAGGGTTTTCAGGTCGCGGGTCATCACCGCCGAAACCGGGGTCTCGGGGCCCAGGTCATCGGCCAATACTTTCACCTGAAAATCGTGGTCGGTGATGATGCCGAGCGGGTCGCATTCGACAATGGCCACGTCTTCGCGGGCGGCGCGCATGGCGCGGGCAGCGTCAGCCACGGTGTCATCGGGGGCGACCATAATCAGGGGACGCAGGCCCAGGGCGCTAATGGCGGCGGTCAGCTCGCCGCCGACACCGGTCGAACCGCCATTGGTCACCAGACGCAGGCGTTCACCCAGATCTTTCAGGAAAAATTCCGCAAAATCGGTGTTGCCCAGCAACTGACGAAAAAGGTCGGCGGGAATGCAATGTACTGTCAGGCGGGTTTCGGCGATGACGGTGGCCGTGGGGCTGCTCTGGCCGATGATCGAAGGAAAGCCGAAGCAGTCGCCGGCTTCCAGCGCCCGGCCGGCCAAGGCATCGCGCTCGAGTCGCGCGGTGCCATCGGTGATCAGAAACAGGCACGTACTGGTGGGCCCGCCCTGCTGCAGGATCATGGCCCCGGCGGGAAAGGTGCGGCTTTGGGCAGTGGCCTGGATCTGTTCCTGCTCGGCCTCGCTCAACAGCACAAAGGGATGCTGCTCCCGCATGAAATCCCGCAGTTCGGCAATCATGCCGTTTCCTCCTCTGCGTCTGGTTGCGGGCTCAGCAGGCGCGACAATAGCAGGCCGCCCAGGAAGCCGTACAACAAGCCGGTCACGCCCCCGACCGCCAGAATTTTCGCCGCCGGATGCAAAGCCGCAAACATCAGGAACAACCCCGTGCCCAGGCCGGCTGCGCCCAGAACCAGGCCGCCGCCCAGGACAAAACCGGTGCGCGTGACGGCCCAGCCACCAACGGCCCAGATGAGCGCGGCGTGGGGCAGGTAACGGCTCAGCAACATCGCCAGGGTGGTTTCGTCGCCAATGCCAGCCTGATGCAGGGTCAGCGGCAGAATGCTCAGGCAAAGGCTCAGGCTGGCGCAGGCGCCGAGCAGGGCGCCGGCGACGGCCCGCAGTTTGGGATTCTTGATCATGCGGTGTCCCTGGTTGGGTTGAGGTTTCGGTTGGGCCCACTTTACCACCACGGTGCCCGCTGCGAAAAGGACTCTCGGACAAAAAGCGCTACAAATCGGCTCGGACTTGCTAGAATCCGGTATCGCATCACCCGAC
>CAZLUL010000226.1:4524-6151 GCA_964562635.1 uncultured Fibrobacteraceae bacterium
GAAAGCTGACCCAGAAAGCCGATCATGCGCCGACCCGACTACCACACCATCCAGACGAGCATGATCTGGGCCGGCATCTGTGCGGCTCTGGGCGCAGCTTCGCTCTTGCCGCACATGCTGACCGGCAGTCGTCCCGCCCTCAGCCTGCAGATTCTCATCGGCGCCAGTTGGTTCGCCGCGGTGCTGCTTCTGATTCGGGTCTGGTGGACGGCGCGACGCCTGGGGGTGGGCATCGAAAGCACGCGCACGGCGGTATTGAACCTGGTGGCCGACCGCAACGCCCTGTTGCCCGAAGTCCTGCCGCATGACACACCGGCCGAAATCGAGGCCATGCTGGGCTCGCTGGCCCTGTACCAGAATCAGATTTCCCGGGAACGCCGGGCGCCGGATCGGCGATTGGTATCGGTATTGGCCAGCCTGGCCAGTGGCGTGGTGGTGATCACGGAGCAAGGGCAAGTGAGCCTGCTGAATGGCCCGGCGCGCGAACTGCTGGGTTCGGAACGCGCGCGGGTGGGCACTTCTGTGTTTGCGGCGCTCAGCCGCGAGAGTGTCCTGAATGCCATCGCCAAGGCGATCAAGGCCGACCGGCCCCTCGAAACAGTCGTCGAGCGCCTCGATGGTGTGGAACTGCAGGGGAGGGTGGCGCCCCTGGCCAACGATGAAGGCGCGATCATCATCTTCCCACCGGTGGAATTGGCCCGGCATCGGCCCGAGGTTGATTTTGATCTGGAATTGCACGAAGTGCCGCCGGTGCCGACGACCCTGAATCTGGATACGCCCCTGGACGAATTGCCCATCGTGATCATGGATACCGAGACCACGGGCCTCGATGTGCTGAACGATCGCATCGTTTCGTTGGGCGCGGTGACCGCCCATGGCACCCGCCTGTACCGCAGCCGGATGATCGACGATTTGATCGACCCCGGCGTGCCGATTCCGGCCTCGTCGACGGCCATCCACGGCATCACCGACGAAATGGTCGCCGGAGCCCGCGCTTTTCCCGAGGTGTACGCCGACCTGCAGCGCATGGCCGCCAATCGGGTGATTATCGGGCACAATATCCCCTTCGACCTGACCGTGATGAGGGCCGAGTGCTGGCGGCACGGTCGCCCCTGGGAAGATGTCGTCTTCATCGATACCCTGCGCCTGGCGTCGTTGCTGAACCCGACCCTGCGCCAGTTCGAACTCGAAACCCTGTCAGATCTGTACCAGATCGACCTGCACGGTCGGCATACAGCCCTGGGTGATGCCCTGGTGACCGCCGAGCTGTTTTTCCGCATGGTGCCGCGCCTGCAGCAGCAGGGTTTGGGCACCTTGCGCCAACTGTTGCGCCTCCACTGCGTCGATGCTGTGGATATCATCGCCAAACAGAACGAAGCGGGCTGGATCACCACCCAGCCGGCCAGTCTCAGGGGCAATACACCCTAGGCCTGTTGTCTTTTGAAACTCTTCCCGCAGGGCTGGATTGTTGTTGAGGGAAATAATTCAACAGTTGGTTTTTGTAGCGTTGAAAATATCTGCAATGGAATCTCCCGGAATCCCAAGATTAAGAGGAATGCTTCCTGAAGGAATCGTAAGCATAAATGCTGACCCGAAACTCTCTTCCTTTATTGAAATGGCTCTGACT
>CAZLUL010000227.1:0-6135 GCA_964562635.1 uncultured Fibrobacteraceae bacterium
ACCGTACTGGAAGCCACCAGGAACGGTTCGATGCCCATGTCAATCATACGGTTGACCGTGCTGGGCGCGTCGTTGGTATGCAACGTCGACAAAACAAGGTGACCGGTGAGCGCCGCCTTGGTCGCGATACCGCCGGTTTCCAGGTCTCGAATTTCACCCACCATGACAATGTTGGGATCCTGACGCAGGAACGCTTTCAGGGCTGCTGCAAAAGTCAGGCCCACCGAGTCGCGCACCTGCACCTGGTTGATGCCGTCGATGTTGTACTCAACGGGATCCTCGGCTGTCATGATATTGCGACTGCTGTCATTCAGTGCCGACAGGCACGAGTACAAGGTGGTGGTCTTGCCTGAACCCGTGGGCCCAGTCACCAGCACCATGCCGAAGGGCGCCGCGATAGCCGTGGTGATGTCGTCGATGGCCTTTTGTTCCATGCCGAAGTCGGCCAGATCCAGATTCAGGTTGCCCTTATCGAGAATACGCATCACGACTTTTTCGCCGAAGATGCAGGGCAAGGTCGAGACACGCAGATCGACCTTTTTGGCACCGATCTTCAGTTTGATGCGGCCATCCTGGGGAATCCGGCGCTCGGCAATGTCGAGCTCGGCCATAATCTTCATGCGACTGATGATGGCGTTCTTCAGCTTGATGGGCGGTTCCATCACTTCGCTGAGCACGCCGTCGATGCGGTAGCGCACCCGCATGTTGCGTTCGTAGGGCTCGATATGGATATCACTGGCCCCCACCTTCACCGCTTCGGCGAGCAGGGTATTGACCAGCTTGACGACCGGCGCGTTCTGGCCGTCCTGGCCGGTGATGTCGTCATCGTCATCGTCCTCGACCAATTCGATATCGTCTTCGATACCTTCCATGATCGCCGCCAACGAATCAGTCGTGGCGTAGAATTTGTCGATGGCCTTCTTGATGGACATCTCACCGGCGACGGCAGGTTGCACGTCCAGGCCGGTGATGAATTTGATATCGTCGATGGCAAAAATATTACTCGGATTGGCCATCGCCACGGTCAGCACACGACCGGCCCGGTGGATCGGCAGAACCTGAAATTTTGTCGCGACATCGGCTGGGATCAGATCGATACACGCGATGTCCACTTCGGCCGTGCCCACGTCGATAACGGGCAGGTTGTAGACCTGGCTCATGAAGGCGACATAGCTATTCTCGTCGATAGCGCCACTTTTGATGAGCGCCTGTCCCAGGCTGCCCCCATCATTCTTCTGGATCTCTTTGGCTTTCGCCAGCGCGGCCTCGTCAATGAGTTTCGCTTCCAGAAGTTTTGCCGCCACCTTGTCCTTGGCAGTTGCTGTCGTCCCTGTATTCATGTTGCGAATTCCCCGCTCAGTGGTCCCTCACTAAGGATTTGGCATCGAACCGTGGATTGTACTCTCCCGAGGGCGACTCAAGAAGGGTGCCCACAAGTGGCCCGGTCCATCATTTCATCCTTTTATTCGGTCGCAAACCGCGAGACTTTACCGGGATTTAGCGCATTTTCAGGGAATCGGGTGGGATGTTCGTGGGATTTGCATAGATCACGAGGGTATCGAGGCGGGCGGAAAGCGCCGGGCCAATGCCTTTTACCCGGCGCAAGTCCTCTGCCGTGCAAAAGACGACCCCATTGCGGCGGGCTTCGTCGATGCGTGCGGCCAGGACCGGACCCACGCGGGGCAAAAGCTTCAGGCTGTCCAAACTGCAGGTGTTGATGGGCAAAGGCTTGGTCAGGAAGATCTTGGACGGCTTTTCGGCGGCCTGGGCGGCTGCCGGGCCCTCCACCAGGGCGTCCAGCCACAAGTGGTCCCGCCAGTGGCCGTCGGGGCCGATGAGCATTTTTTGCCGGATGAGGCGCCCGGTCAGAAGCAGGACGATGGCCAGGCAGATGCCCAGGGCTCGAGAACGACTGACTAGTAGACCCAGGCCCAGTGCAGACGCAGATCCAGCTCCTGCCCCGTGCTCAGAGCGCCGCTGGTCAGGCGGGTCCGCTCTCCGGTCAGGTTGCGAAAGCCCAGACTGAGGTGCGCCCCCACCAGCCGGAAGCCCACCAGCAGGTCGTGCACGGTCCGGGATGGCAACTGGGCCGTGCGGGTCACATCCCAGGGGTCGGCCATCTCGCCCTGCAGGGTGCTGAACAAGGCCAACTGCAGGATACCGTCTTCCTTGAAGAAGTGGTTCTCCCACATCACGTGGCTGCGCAGGTACTGCTCCGGCGGCAGAAAACTGGCCTGACCCACTTTTTCGTCGCTCTGCTGCCATGTGCCCTCCAGCATCAGGCGTCCCCAGCCCAGGAACCGGCCTTCGCGTCCGACGGTGCCGGTCACGCGGCTGCTCTCCATTTCCAACCCGTTTTGCCAGGTGCCCATGTCGGTTTCGCCCGGCAGGACTACCCAGGAAATGCCATCCTGCAACCGCCTTACGCTGCCATCCACGGCAAGATCGAAGCCAAGCAGCCGAGCCTGCAGAATCAGGCCTAAACGGACGGTTTCTTCGCGTTCCAGGTCTCCATTGGGCAGCAGTTGAAGTTCCCGCCCGGCGACATCCCGGCGCAGAGGTGTCAACAGCTCATCACTGCGAGGAGCCCGGCCACCGTAGTTGGCATTCAGGGTCCACCACGGGCGCTCGCCGTCAGCGCCAAAGCTGAGGCTCGCCTCCGGCCCCAGGCCCACAAAACTGTGCCAGTCCGCGCCGGCGCTGAACGCCAGTTGGGTCGGCCCCAGAAACAGGCCCGTCCGCAGGGTGGCCCGTGCATTCTGGCCATCGCCCGCCGCGGTGCCGGCAAAACCGTCCAACCAGGAATCCGTGCTCAGGGTGTCGTCGATGTACCAACTGGTGACCTGCACCTGCACGCCAGTCGCGGGCCGGGCGTCGGTCTGCCGGCGGGTCAGATCCAGAGTCACGCCCTCGCTCCCGGTCTCCAGCTTGCGTTTGTTTTCGCCAATCACCGCGGTGGTGCTGCGGTCGCCCCAGGCCACGTCACGGTTGCGCCAGAAAATGCGGGTATCGAGGCGCCAGTCCGCCGAACTGTTTTTCATCGTGGCCGACAGCGCATCGTCCCACAATTCGAGATGTTCCGCACCATAGGCTGGCAGGCCGTCCTTGGTCAGGCGGGCGTTGCTGTACTCGAAGACAAAACTGTTGTCGCGATCCAGTTGCCGAAATAGCCGGGTGCGGCTTTGGCGAACCCGACTGTGCCCCGGGAATCCGTTCTGCCCCTGGGCCAGAAAAACGTCATCGGGGTCAGTCGTGTAATTGTAGCCTTCGATATCGAGGCTTTCTTCGAATTCGAATCCGGCGCGCCAGGCAGCGGCCGGGGTCAGCAAATGGACCGAACGGAAGTAGGTTTCGTGATTGCCCTTGACCCCGCGGTAGGCCGAAACGGCTTTATCGGGATCGGGATCCGCCGTGCGCAGGGAAACCAGACCACCGGTCCCTCCCCAGCCATCGTGGCCGTCGGCCATCCGGTCAACAACCAACCCTTCGGTCGGCACCACCCACAGGTCATCAGCCATGATGTGCCCCGTGCCCACCGGAATGCCATCGCGCACCACCTTCGGATTCCAGGCGGTGCCCGCTTCGCCCAGCACCACCGCCGGTGCGCCCAGCCCACCGTCGATCACCGTGACGCGGTTGCTGAACCAGTCCAGGTATTCCAGGGCAGTGCGGGCAAAGGGATCCCAAAGTGGACGCTGCCAACCGAAAGCCTTGGCCGGTCCGGTGGGTTCGGCTTCGGGCTCTGGTTCGGATTTGGATTCTGGTTCGGGCACGGCACTCGTGGCGCCCGCATCCTGAGCCGCGATCGGCGTATCGGCGGGCGCCTCGCTTATCACCGCGCTGGTATCTGCAGCGGCGGGCAACTGGGCCTCAGCAGTGGTCGTAAAAAACGTCAGTAGCAGAGCTGCAACCACAGCGGAACCACTGCGCCCCACGAGTGCCGCCCGATTTAAACCCCACAACCGGGGCAGCAACAGGGGCATTAGGACCGCAAAAATCACAGCGTTGCTGCCAAGGTGGACCAGGGCCAGCGGCACGCCGGCCAACAGGTAGCCCAAGGCGGTGGTCTCGCCCAGTCCATAAGCCAGGATACTGGCCACGTTGGTCAACAGATCATAAATGAGGGTACTTCCCAGGCCGATGAAAATGGCCCACAACGAGGCCATCGGTTTCTGCCCTTTGAAGTAGCAGGATCGGACACGGTTCCCACCCATTGCCCCCAGAATGCCCGTGGCGCCGAAGCCCACCGCCTGGGCCGCCAACAACAGGGGCACCGGCAATCCATAGGGCGACCCCAGCGAATAGACGATGGCCGCCAGGGCGCCGGCAGCAAAACCTGAGCGGGCGCCCAGGACGCCACCGCAGAGGGCAATAATCAGGGTCATCAATTCGACATTGGGCACGCCAGCCAGCAGGTAGCCGGCCCCGATGGCCGTGCCGGTAAACAGGCCCAGCAACACGGGTTGCCGTACCGAGGCAGACGATTTTGTCTTGTTCGCTGGTGTATTCATGGCCGCATCATAAGCCGAGCGCGGCGGCCGGGCAAGGTCTGAGCGGGCTAGACGGCAGTCAGCTTGGCCAGGCGGCGGCCGACGTCAAGGAAAGTGGGATCCTCATCGTTGATCTTGCGGAAGCACGCGATGGCTTCGTCATCGCAACCGGTCTTCTCTTTGGCCATGCCCAGGTGGTACATCAGGCCATGGTGCTCGCGGGAGCCCTCGGCGGCAAATTCCAAACCGCTGTTCAAGACCGCGATGGCGTCTTCGTGCCGCTCGGCCCGCTGCAGGGTGATGCCCCACATTTCGTGGGCGCGCACACTGAATCCTTCGTCGGCAGCCGCCCTTTCGAAACTTTCGCAGGCCTGGTCAAACAAGCCCATCTCCAGGTAGACCATGCCCATCTCGTACAGGCGTTCGGCGTCGTCGCCATCGCCACCGCCGACAACTGCACCGATCTCCGAAGCGATGGTCTCCAGTTCGCCCGAAGTCCCGTTCACCAGTTCCGGGCCATCTTCCTCGAGCATTTGGGCCAACAGGTCGACAGGTTCTTCGGGCTTGTCCACAACCGCCGCCGGTTCGCTCTTGCCGAGACCACTGGAAGCCTGGGCAATCAAGTCGTCAAAGCTGCTCTCGTCGCTGTCGTCTTCGATGCTGAAACAGCCGTCGTCGTCGAGTTCTTCAGAAGCGGGATTGCTGCCCTGGCGCATCAGTTCCTGATCGTCATTGCCATCCGTCTCTGCTACCGGGGCTTCATCTGCGACAGGGATTTCAATTGTGACCGGTACAGGCTCGGACTTCACTTCAGGGGCGGCGTCCGCACCAAGAGCCAATTCGCCAAAGTCAGTTTCCGGTTTTTCAGGGGCAGCTTCGATGGCCACCGCAGGTTCTTTGGCCGGAGTTTCTTCCACGACCGGTACTTCGATCTCCGCCACCGGTTCGGCGCCACCGTCATCGAGGGCGACATCGCCAAAATCGGCGTAGGACTCGGTCGTCTCCACAGTGGGGTTGGTCAGGGTGTTCCACTTGGCAAATTCCGGATAGTTCATCAACTCGGGCACCTTGCCCGTCAAATCGTCGATCACCTGGCGGGCTTCGGTTTCATTGCCACCGGCAAAATCCATGCAGGCGATCAGGCAGTCGGCCCGGGAGGCTTCCAGGGACATGGTCCACATGCGGAAGATCTGCGCCACTCGCGACAGGATCACGCGGCTCTGGGGAAACAGATCAAACAGGCTTTGGCAGCGCTTGAGGAAAATTTCCTTGATGTCCCCGGTCACGTTTTCGCTGCTGTCCAGGAAGTGGACCGCGTGGTTTTCGCCTTCTACGATCAGGCCCTGGTTGGCGCGGGTTTCGGCCAGGTACCAGTGGGCGTTCAAATTCTCGGAGTCGTGCCGCAGGATTTTTTTATAGATGGCCACCGCGTTGTTGAGCAAACCGGTGGTGCGGTATTTGGCGGCGGCGTTGAGGAAATATTGGACTGCACGCCGGCTTTCGTCACCCTTGAGGCAAAGATCACCAAGCTCGTTGATCACCGTCGGGTTGTTCTTGTCCCGTTCGAGGATCTGTTCGTACAGCATGATCGCCTGGGCCCAGTTTTTCTTCTTACCGGCCTGATAGGCTTCCTGCTTCAGTGTGC
>CAZLUL010000228.1:0-6117 GCA_964562635.1 uncultured Fibrobacteraceae bacterium
ATGAGCAAGGCGCTGCCCCGCTTCCCCCGCGAGGACCCGACTTTCCGGGCCACCGCCGATGAAGACACCGGTGATACCATCATCCACGGCATGGGCGAGTTGCACCTCGAGGTGTACATCGAACGCATGAAGCGCGAATTCAACGCCGAGGTCACCAGTGGTGCGCCCCAGGTGAAGTACCGCGAGACATTGACCCAGTTGGTGGAATTTGATTACACCCACAAGAAGCAGACCGGTGGTTCGGGTCAGTACGCCAAGGTGCAGGGCACCATGGCCGCCAGCGACGATGGCGATTTCCACTTCACAAGCAAGGTGACCGGTGGCCGTATTCCCACCGAGTACATCAGTGCCTGCCGTAAGGGCTTCGAGATGTCACTGCCGGAAGGCCAGTACATCGGTGCGCCGGTGCAGGGCCTGGAAGTGATCATGATGGATGGTAACTCCCACGCGGTCGATTCGTCGGACATGGCGTTCCAGACTTGCTGCCGGGCCGCCTTCCGTAATTTTTACGCCAAGGGCAAGCCGGCGGCTCTCGAGCCGTTGATGATGGTTTCGGTTGAGGGACCGACCGAGTTCCAGGGCGACATCATCAAGACCATCGCCCAGCGTCGTGGTGTCATCGTCGGTACCACCGAAGACGAAGGGTTCGTCCGGGTGGACGCCAACGTGCCGCTGGCCGAGATGTTCGGTTACGCGACCGTGCTGCGTTCGTCGACTCAGGGCAAGGCCGAGTTCACCATGGAATTCGCGCGTTACGCACCGGCTCCGGCCGAAGTGGCGGCCGAATTGGTTGCCGAATACCAGGAACGCAAGGCCGCAGGAAACAAGTAAACGGGATAGGGTTTCCGACTGAGGTCGGAGCAGATCAAAGAGGATACCAAGATGGAAAAGAGCATGACTGATCGCAGCCCCGTCCGGATTTTCGAACGCGCCATCGGTGGCGGGCTCGGTGCAGGCAACCTGGGTGTTGTCCTGTCCCGACCCGGTGTCGGCAAGACCGCGTTCCTGATCGGCCTGGCGGTTGACCATTTGTTGCAGGGCAAGAAGGTGCTGTACATCTCGACCAAGGAACCCGTCGAGCACATCAGAGACTTCTTTGAGCAGATCTTCCAGTCCACGGCCGAGTCCCTGGGCCTGGACGAGGTGCCCCGGCGCCAGCTGCGCATGGAGCGCAACCGTCACATCCATGTCTACAACCGCAAAACCTTCAGCGTCGAAAAGCTGGAGCAGGCGGTGGGCTTCCTGGATGATGCCATGGACTTCACGCCCACGATGGTGGTCATGGACGGCACCCCGCGCTTCGAGAATACCGAAGAGTGGGAGCTGGAAGGCATCCGCAAATTGGCCACCAAGTGGGGCGCCGAAGTCTGGGCCAGCAGCAATACCCATCGCGATGGCCAGGATATGGATGACCGTGGCGTGCCGACCATGGTGGCCAGTTTCGACAAGCACCTTGATGTGCTCATCGATTTGGTGCCGGCCAAGGAGCACGTCGAGGTCAAGGTGATCAAGGAACACGACAACCCGGAGATCGCCCAGGTCCAGTTGGAAGTCGATCCGCGCACCATGTTGCTGCGCTGGAGGTAGCCGACCATGGCCGACCTTCAGGTGGCCGACTGTCTGGCCCGGGTTCGTGAGAACATCACGAATGCCTGCGTGCGGGCGGGGCGACCTGAAGGTTCGGTCCAGCTCGTTGCGGTCACCAAACGCATCGCGCTGCCCCTGGTGGTGCAGGCCTGCGCCGCCGGACAAAAGCACCTGGGGGAGAATCGCGTCCAGGATGCCCTCGACCGCCAACCCCAGTTGACAGCTCTCCTGAACCAGGCCGGACTCGACGGCGCCGCTCCCATCTGGCATTTCATCGGACACCTGCAACGCAACAAGGCTGGCAAGGCTGCGGGCCGTTTTGCGCTGATTCATAGCGTGGATTCGTTGGACCTGGCCGAACGCCTCTCCCGCCGCTGCCTGGCCGACGAATGCCGGCAGGATATCCTGTTGGAAGTGAATATTTCCGCCGAAGCCCAAAAGAATGGCTTGAGCCCCGATCAGGTCAACGATGTGGCAGCTGCGGTGGCGGCCTTGCCTGGCCTGCGACTGCAGGGCTTGATGGGCATGGCCCGCCGGGATGTCGAACCCCGCCAACTGGTTGAAACCTTTGCGCTTCTGCGTCGCCTGTGCGAGGATGCCCGCACGACAACAGGCCTGCCCCTGCCGGAATTGAGCATGGGCATGAGCGGCGACTACGAATTGGCCATCGCCGAAGGGGCGACCACTGTGCGGGTGGGCAGCGCCATTTTTGGACCACGCGAAACCTGAAAAACTGACTCCACACCAAATGATCGTCCACCGGCCAGATATGGTCCGGAAAGGTGAGTATGATGGGCATCTTGAATCTGGCCCGGGCCATTCTGGAAGTGTTTTCCCTCCTGATATTCGTGCGCGTGGTTCTCAGTTGGGTGAACCCCAATCCCCGCCATGAGGTGCTTTTGTGGGTGATTAAACTCACCGAGCCGGTTCTCGGACCGATCCGGGCGATGATTCCCCTGCGCGGCGTCGACCTGTCGCCGATTGTGGCATGGGTCTTGATAAGGATCCTGGTGAAATTGATTGTCCAGGCCGGTGCCTGATCGGGAAACTTGACTTCTGGTGAGATGAAGTCTGCCTCACCACCCGATCCGTTAGCCTCCGGCACCTGATCAACCGGAGGATTGCCCAAAATGAGGATCACACCCCTAGACGTCCGCAAGCAGGAGTTCAACAAGTCCATGCGGGGCTATGATGGCGACGAAGTGCGCGTCTTTTTGAACACCCTGGCCGATGAATACGAAACTGTCCTGGTCGACAACAAGCAGATCCGCGAGCGGGTCATGGAGCAGGACGAGAAAATTTCCGACTACCTGAACATGGAGCGCACCCTGCGCGACACCCTGATGACCGCTGAACGCGTGATGCAGGAGACTCGTGAGAACGCCAATCGCGAAGGCAGCCTGATCATTCAGGAAGCCCAGCTGAAGGCCAAGGGGATCCTGGAAGAGTGCCGTCTGCGCACCGAAGAATTGCGCCGCGAGATCGTCGGGCTGCGCAAGGAGAAGGAAACCTACCTGGCCCGCTTCCGCGGTCTGGCCGAAGCCCAGATCAGCTTCATCGACACCCACGAGAGCGACTTCGAAGACCTGGACAGGCGCCTGGTCGACATCGTCGATTCGGTGGTGAGCGATACGGTGGCCAAGGTGGAGGCGATCGGCACGGCACCTGTGGCTGCGGCACCTGTGGCTGCGGCATCGGTTGCGTCGGCAGCTGCGGCCTACCCGACCGCCGAATTTGGCGCTCCCGAAGTGGCCCCGGTACCGACTGCGGCGCCGGTGGCGTCCGAAAACGACATCTGGCGGGACTACGATCCCAACCCGGGCGAGGCTGATACGGCTGCTACGAGCCAGCGGCAAACATTTGCCGAGAACCCGGTCGCCGCGAATATGGCCGAAGAAAAAGTGGCCGAAGAAAAAATGGCCGAAGAAGAAGTGACCGGCAACATTGCCGATCTCGTTTCGGAGTCCCTGTCCGAGACCAGTGAAAAAGCCGACGAAACCGAAGTGGCGTTGGAGCCCCTGTCCATTGACGTGATCTCCAGCGGGCCCACCGAGGAGAATAAGAATTCCGGTCACCACGAACCCGCACCCACCGAGGCGGCGAGTATCTGACCGGCATTCGACATTAAAGGCGAGATGAAGGCGGGAATCTGATGATTCCCGCTTTTTCCTTGGTCCCCCGCAGGGACCATGTTAATTTGGCCTGTCCCCGAATTTCCGTAATCCCTGGCCAGTTCCCGGCCCGTATTCAGTGGAGGCCCGTTTTGAGTGACATGTGGACGCAAATCACAGAAGCCACAGCATTTATCCGCGAAAAGACCGATTTTGTACCTGAAGTCGGCCTGATCCTGGGCACGGGGCTGGGCGAGCTGGGCTCCCTGATCGAAACCGAGTGCACCATTGCCTACGGTGATGTGCCGCACTTCGTCGAGTCGACCGCCACGAGCCACGAAGGGAATCTGGTGTTTGGCACCCTCGGTGGCCGCCGCATCGTGGCGATGGTGGGCCGGGTCCATTTTTACGAGGGCTACTCCATGCAGCAGATCACGCTGCCGGTGCGGGTCATGAAGGCCCTCGGATGCAGCGCCCTGTTGATGAGCAACGCCGTCGGCGGCATGAATCCCCAGCTGGGCCCCGGTGACATCACGGTCATTACCGACCACATCAATCTGATGGGGGACAACCCCCTGATCGGCCCCAACGACGAACGCCTCGGGCCGCGCTTCCCGGATATGTCCGAGCCCTATGACCGCGGCTTCATCGCCACCATGGAAGCGGTCGCCCTGGAGGCCCGCGTGCCGCTGAAGAAGGCCGTCTACGTGGCGGTGGCTGGTCCCAACCTGGAGTCCGGGGCCGAGTACCGTTTCCTGCGCGCCATCGGCGCCGACACCGTGGGCATGTCCAGTGTGCCGGAGTGCCTGGCGGCCACCCATGGGGGCCTGAAGGTCATCGGCATGTCGGTCGTCACGGACGCCTGTTTCCCCGATGCGCTCAAGCCCGCCAATGTGGCCGAAATCATCGCGGTGGCCAACGCCGCCCAGCCCAAGCTGGTGGCCCTGGTGACCGGATTTTTGGCCAAGGTTAAACTGTAGGAACGCAGCAAAACGTCACGTCCGAACGCAGAAGGAAACGGCAGCACGATGTCCACCGAAAACGGCAACCTGTATCCGGCCCTGGCCCGCAAGTTTCACGACGCGGAGTCCGAGGCCCTGATCAGTGCCTTCTGGCAAGAGAACCGAACCTTCGAGCGCAGCATCGAGCAGCGTGAAGGGGCCCAGGACTGGGTCTTCTACGAAGGTCCGCCCACGGCCAACGGTTTGCCTGGTGTGCATCATGTGATGGCGCGCCTGGCCAAGGACATCATGTGCCGTTTCAAGACGATGACCGGCCACCGAGTGGTGCGCAAAGCCGGTTGGGATACCCACGGGTTGCCGGTCGAGCGCGCGGTCGAAAAAGGTCTCGGCATCCAGGGCGCCCAGGCGATAAAGGAATACGGCCTGGGTCCGTTCAACGACAAATGCCGCGAAAGCGTCTGGACCTGCAAGGAAGACTGGGACGAGTTCACCGAAAAGCTGGGTTATTGGGTCAATCTGGACGACCCCTACATCACCTACGACAACAACTACATCGAAACGGTGTGGTGGATCCTGAACCAGTTCCACGCCAAGGACATGCTCTACAAGGGCCACAAGGTGGTGCCGTACTGCCCGGTGTGCGCCACGCCCATCAGCGCCAACGAGATGGCCAACAGTTACCGCAAGGTCAACGACCCGAGCATCTATGTGAAACTCAAGGCTACCAATCCTGACGGAGGGGCGGACGAATATTTCCTGACCTGGACCACGACGCCCTGGACCCTGCCTTCGAACGTGGCTTTGGCCATCGGCAAGGACTTTGACTACCTGCGCGTGCGTCATGCCGGTGAAGTGTTCATCCTGGCCGAAGCGCGGTTGGGCCTGCTGACCGAATTGGCCGGCGAAGACGGCCCCGCACCCGAAGTGCTTGAAACCTTCAAGGGTGCCGAATTGCTCGGCCGCACCTACGAACAACTGCTGCCTTTTGTCGAAGCTGAAGAGGGCAAGAACTCCTTCGTCGTGGTCGAAGCCGATTTCGTGACTCTGGATTCTGGCACCGGCATCGTGCACATGGCGCCGGCCTTCGGTGAAGACGATTACCAGGTCGGCCGCCGCGAAAACCTCAGCTTCTTCCGCCCGGTCGACGCCAACGGCGAATTCACCGCAGAGGTCAAGCCCTGGGCCGGGATGCCCGTCAAGAAAGCCGATCGCTCGATCATCAAGCACCTGGCCGAGACAGGGCAGTTGCTCAAGGAAGAGAGTTACGCCCATGACTATCCTTTCCACGACCGGTGTGACAACGCGCTGATTTATTTTGCCACGCCCAGTTGGTTCATCAAGACCAGCGAGATGCGTGACAAGCTGGTCGCAGCCAACGCCGACATCACCTGGGCGCCGCCCGAGGTGGGGCACGGCCGCTTTGGCAACTGGCTGGCCGGCAATATCGACTGGAGCCT
>CAZLUL010000229.1:0-6104 GCA_964562635.1 uncultured Fibrobacteraceae bacterium
GTTGTTGATGGCATTGCGCAGGTAGGTCTGCGAATAGCTGCCGGCAATCACGAGCTTGATGCCGGCGGCCTGCAGCGCCGTGGCGGCCTGCTCGCGACTGGACCCGGTGCCGAAATTGTAGCCGCTGACGAGCACGTCGCCGTCCTGCACCTTACCCGCAAATTCGGGGTCGTAGTTTTCCATCACGACCTCTGCCATTTTTTCCTTCGTGATGTCTTCACGGTAGGTGTAGTCCTTGGAGTAGATGCCGTCGGTGTTGAGGTTGTCCGTCGGCAGGTACACGAGACGTCCGGACAGCGACGTGGGGAAGCCGTCCAGGATGTCGGTGGCGGCGCGCTCACCGGCCGGGGTGGCGAACTCCCTGATGTCGCGTTCGGGCACGGCGTTCTGCAGGTCCATGCCTTCGGGGCCGGTTACGTATCCGGCCAGGGCACTGGCGGCGACCACGGCGGGGCTGGCCAGATAGGCTTCTGCTTCACGGCTGCCCATGCGCCCCCGAAAGTTGCGGTTGGTGGCCGAGATGCCCACTTCGCCGTCTTCAAGCAGGCCCACGCCGAGGCCGATGCAGGGTCCGCAGCCGGGGGGCAAGACCTTCGCGCCGGCGTCGATCAGTTTCTGCCAGGCCCCACTGGCGGTGGCCTCGTCTTCGATCGGCTGACTGGCCGCCGCGATGTAGAATTCCACACCTGCTGCCACCTTCTTGCCATCGACGACCGCCGCTGCCGCCTCCAGATCACCGAGGCGGCTGTTGGTGCAGCTCACGAGGTAGGCCTTGTGGATTTTCATCCGCCGGGCGTGCATTTCGGCCAGCGAGGTCATCACCTGCAGGTTGTGGGGACCGCTGATGTGGGGCGTGACCTGCGTCAGGTCGAGATTGATTTCCGCGGCGTATACCGCATCGCTGTCCGAGGCCGGCGGGTTGTTGGTCCAGGCTTCGAGGTCAGCGTCGGTGATGCGTTCGGTATTGCCATGCTCGCGCAACCACTGTTGGCGCCCGCGCATGAACTCGACGCAAGTTTTATCGACTGGGAACCAACCGGCCAGGGCGCCCCATTCGGTGGTCATGTTGGCGATCGTCAGGCGTTCTTCCATGCCCAGATTGGCCACGCCGGTGCCGCCAAACTCGATGACCGCGTTGAGCACCTCGCCCTTATTGTACATGCCGCACAGGGTGATGATGACATCCTTGCCGGTCACTCCGGTGGCCAGGGCGCCATTCAGGTTCACTTTGATCGTGCGCGGGATCTGCCACCACACCGTGCCGATGGCCCACAACGCCGCCGCGTCGGTGCGCACCACGGGCGTGCCGAGGGCGCCGATGCCGCCATAGGTGTTGCTGTGGCTGTCGCTGGCGACACAGAAGCCGCCGGGCTGCACGTAGCCTTCTTCAATCATGATCTGGTGACCGATGCCGCGGCCGGCGGGATAGGCGTCGACGCCGTTGTTGGCGGCGAACTCGGCGATCTTGCCGTACTTGGCCAGGTTGTCATCACTGGTGTCCTGGATGTTGTGGTCCAGGGTGAACACCGGCTGCCGCGGGTTCTTGATGCGCGGCACGCCAAGGCCGTTGAACTTGCCCATCACGGCGCTGGTATTGTCGTGGGTCATCACGTGGTCGGGCACCAGGGTCACGTAGTCGCCGGTGTGCAGTTCCTGACCGTTCTTGAGGCCAACGGCGTGGGCCTGGACGATTTTTTCGATGACTGTTTGGGCCATGGTATTGGGCTCCCGAAAAAAGGGTGTTGGGATGAGAAGTCCGTTCTGGCAGGCGCCACATTGTAGCAATAAGGTAAATCATGAGGGGGTGGGGGACAAATATTTGTGCTAGTCTTTGATCGTGATTCTTTCGGGGTCGACAGTCACTTTGAGGATTTTGCCAAAAACCCGTGATCTGATTTGAATTCTGTTTTCGTCACCTGGGTGCAAGCTATTATACGCCAGCCCAAATGTAGCCGGCTCTAATCCGGAATCAGTAAAATCGTTCCTGTCGCGATGCTTGGGAAAGAGAATTCCGGCATCTCTGATTGTGACGACATCGTCCTCTGTTTGGATAGTAAGCAGGAGGCATCCTTTGTCGAGGATGATTTTCCTGTTTTCCACTAAGGTCAAGCTTCCCCTATAATAAACGTGATTCCTATCTTCTCGCATAGCTGTAGAAAGTTCATAACCCTTTTGTGCCTGCTTGAAGGTCACGTCGGATTGGGCTTTACCGGCTTTGGCCTCCATTTCTTTGCGCAATGAATCTATCATGCTGCGAATTCTGAGCGTGTCCGATGTATTCCTTACCCGAAAAACCAATCCCTCAAATTCAATTTGTGGCCCCTCAAAATTGCTGGTCCATTTTTCCGGACCTTCGTTCTTGGGATAGTTGGCATCAACGCGGGCACATCCGGGCATCGTCAGTAGACCGACGATTGTCCCAAACACGAAGGCGCGAATCCTATTCACTGGTGACCTCCCGCAAGCGATAGCCGACAATTTCTAGATCATATTCAATAGCATTTTCGTTGAGACCTCGGTGGTTTTGGACATAGCGTTCAGCCCCATGAACGACGACCATCAAGTCTCCTGGGCCAAAATAGACCATGTCGACAAGGTCATCTGCCTGACCGTGGATTTCGGCTCTCGCTTCAAGTTTACCATTGGATCCAACAATGTCATAAATCCGAAAAACGCCATCCTCAACATCGTAGGCGCTGTTGCATGTTTGAATCCAGAGACGGCCATCAGTTCGGGGATGAATTCGGCGTACAACCGCCTCCGTTTTGCTCAAAACGAGATCGATGCCAAATTCCTTCGGACTTGTACCCCCCCAAGCCTTTTCCAGTAGCCGCCTTCTTTCTTTTCTTGATCTATCTCTCTGGACGTACGGTAGCTCGACTTGATTCAGGAGATCGCCGTGAGCATCATAGTAGTTGATGGTATAGCTTTCCCAGTATGGTGCGACCACAACTCGCCCCAACGAGTCAACTGTCCATGGGTCCCAAATGGAAAAATACTCCTCTTCTTCCAAATCCGAGCCCTTGGCTTCTCCGACATCAAGCAGAATTTTTTCAGGGTAGATAGTGGGGCTATCACCAAAGCCCCTGTATAGGCCCAGATACATTCTCCAGTGCCAAAACTGGCCTGTGCTTTCCCGAATCAAAGCCGTGAATGTGTTTTTGTTTTTGCTGTTCCATTGGCTTCGTGCCTGTTGGAGCATTGTCAAATCTCCATCAGCCCCCAATGCCCGGACGTCTCCTCGAGACTCCCCCATCTCCTTGCCGATTTTTGCAATTTTCCAGTTCAATTTGGAGATCAGTCCGAGGCTGCCATCTGGCATAAAAACAAGGTCACCCGGAGCACGGGCTTCTCCCGGCCCATCACCTTCCCTGCCGATGGTCCGCAAATGCTGACCGGCGGCGGAGAAGACCTTCACATTGGCAAGTTGGCTATCAAGGACGTATATGGTTCCGTCCGCATCAATAAGCAGATCCTCAATTTCGCCGAAAAGGAATTGATCTTGATCCATGTCGACGCGCCAGATTTCGTCCATCTGGAATTTATTTACCGGAGGGTTTGTTGCCGCGTCGGCTGGGAGGGCCCACAACAATACGATTGTGCTGGAGCCCAACAAAATGGCGGTTAACTTTTTTGATGGTGTCATGACACCTCGCATCTGAGATAGAACAGGGGCGGAGGAAATCCGCTCCCGAGGTGAAGAAAATAAATATAGTGGTCACAGTCTCCATTTTGAATGCAGTCATCAATAGCTATGGCATACTGAGCACACATAAAATCCCAGTGCGCGTTCTGTCCGCCATATTCGCCCAGGGCTGTCTCACATGTCCCGCCAATTATTGCGGCTTGGCTTTGCGAAATGGGGACAACGGAAAGAAATCCGCATAGCAACAGAGCCAAGGCGGTCTTCAATCCAAACTTCTTCATGGGAGGCATCTTCCTGATGAAAATTTGGCGAGAAAACGGGGTTTGGGCAAATATTTGTGTTTGGGCAAATAACTGGCCCAGGCCCCTCATATATAGGAGCATTCGTACCTCGGTGTACCGGCTGCGGCAACTCATTTTTTCATATTCTACTGTGCCTGAGTTGTTTAGAAATTACGATTTTGTGACAATAACTTTGGTCATCACACGGTCGGGCACCAGGGTCACGTAGTCGCCGGTGTTCCGTTCCTAACCGTTCTTGAGGCCAACAGCGTGGGCCTGGACGATTTTTTCGATGACTGTTTGGGCCATGTCATGCGGCTCCCGGATAAAGTGTGGATCGGTTGGATCCTGGCCCCAAGATAAAGCAAGAGACCCCGGCGGACAATCACCAGGGTCTCTTCAAAGCAAAATATTTGGGCCGGTCTCAGCGGGCATGCGAATCCGGGGCCGGGCCGGGATAGTCGTCGCTGATGTACTCCTCGAGCACCCGGATTTGGGCCGTCTGGTTCTGCCCGATCTGCTTGACCACGTCACCGATCGAGACAATCCCCATCAGCTCGTCGCCCACCATGACCGGCACGTGCCGGATGCGCTTTTCGGTCATGATGGCCATGACCTCGGGCAGTTTGGTTTCGGGCGTGACATAGACCACCTGGCGGGTCATCAGTTCGTGGACCGGAGTATCGTGAGCGGTGCGGCCCTCGGTCGTGACCAGGCGCAGATAGTCGCGTTCGGACATGATGCCGCAGATGTTGCCGTCTTCGATGATCAACAGGGAGCCGATATTTTTCTCGACCATCAGCCTCACCGCATCAAAGACCATGGCGTCCGGGGCGGCCGATATGACGGGACGTCCGCCCTGTGTTTTGAGCACGTCCTTGATCGTATTGCTGTGCATGGGAATCCCCTTGACGGTGGTCGAAATCGGCGGTACGAATATTTGAACATTCTAAGGCCTGCTTTCACTATTCGCTACCCTATTAGTACTAAAACGTTTAGAGATGGCCAAAATCGCGGTTTGCGCATCGCGGCCCACGCCTTATCCTAGTGGCCATCCTGCTCATCCCTTTTTTCGCAAGGACCGAAGCCATGTACGAAGATTTCGACGATCTCCGGGAAAACTGCCCCGCCGAGATCAAGGCCGACATCGCCATCGACATCGAGCACGACGACACCGCCCAACTGGCCGAGATCTGGGCGGCAACCTCTGATGGGGAATTCCGTCTTTATCTGAATTCGGCGGTGAGCAATTTCTGGGAAGCCGAAGTGCGCAACAGCGGCGGCAACGACGTGCCCGATGACGGTCTTGCTGTCGAGATCATCATCGACAGTTTCACCGACAAGGAAATGGGCTCGACCCTGTACCTGGAGTTGCACGCCTATTGCGGCACCGAAGGTATCGGTGACCTGGCCTGGAAGGTGTTCGAGGACGACAAACGGGAACGCCAGTTCGCCAAATTGATGGAGGGCAAGGTGCCCGACCTGCTGAACGACGTGACCAATGCCAAGGGCATGAGCTGCGTGGTCGAAGTGACCGAAGTTGAGGAATTGTAGGATGCGTTTGTTTTTGACTGTCTGCCTGACGATGCTCACTACCGTGTCGGTGGCGATTTAGCAGTTTTCCATTTTGAATTTTAATGCGAGAACCCCGCAACGTTGCGGGGTTCTCGTGTCATACGTCAAAACACATGATTCAGAAATTGGGGGGACACAATTTCAGGGGCACAACCTATTTTTGCCACCCCACCAAAATCTGCCCCAACATCTTCTCCACGTCCCCGGTCGGCGCCAGGCAGGTTCCGAATTCACACACATAGGCCGTCCCGGCTCCAGCCAGGGCTTTCTTCTCGGCCAGCGCCGGCGCCAAAGCCAACAACTCCGCATCGGCTCCATCTGCAGGCACCGTACTCAACACCGCACTGGCCGGCAACTGCGCCAAAAACGCCCGCCGCAGTCGCTGCGCCGACTCGTCATCCCCGGCAATCACCACGTCATAGTAGGGCCCCACGATGCAGGCCACGGCATCCAGCCAACCGGCCAGCTCCAGTCCGCCGCGGTCCAGCAATCCGCTCCACCCGTCCAGGCCTTCGCGGGCCTCGGTCAGGTACACCGTTTCGCCGGTCAGGGCGGCCAGCTTAATCAGATTGCGGAACATGATCGCGTTGCCCGAGGGGATC
>CAZLUL010000230.1:0-1776 GCA_964562635.1 uncultured Fibrobacteraceae bacterium
CTTGCCCAAATTGCCTTCGCGCTCAATGAACAGGTCACGAACACCGCCGAAGTCATTGGACAGGGCTTCCTTGAATTTTGCCGCGTCAAAACTGAGCTGACGCCCCTCACCGCGTTTGATGCCCACCTGGGACATCAGCGACAGGTCACCCAGACCACCGGAGAGGGAGGAACTGAAAATATTCTGCATCCGACTGGCGGCGGCGCGCAGGGTGGGACTATCGCGCAGGTCGCCTTCGGCGCCGGACTGGGTTTCAATGAAGCCGAAGAGATCGTTGTAAGAGTCAACGAGGGCTTTGATGTTCTCGGATATGCCTTCATCGTCGGTCTCGATCTTGAGGGTGGTCAGGCCGGTGCCAGCGTCCAACAGATTGAAGGACAAGCCACTGATCACGTCGGTGACGTTGTTGCCGGAGCCCGTAATTTCGATACCATCAACGGAGAAGACCGCATCGGCGGCGGGGGCTTCGTTGGTCATAAGCGGGGTCAAACCGCCGGACATGCCACTCATGTCGACCGAGAATGCGGCGTCGCCGCCGGATTCGGTGCTGCTCATCACCAGGTGGTAGCCGCCGGTCTCGCTGCCGTCAAAGACGATCGAGGCGCTGACACCCGCGACGTCATTGTTGATCTTTGCCGCCAGACTTTCCAGGCTGGTGTAGCCAACGAGAGTCAGGTCGGTTGTCTCGCCGTTGACCGTGAAGGACATCAGGCCGCTGCCCAACGAGTCCAATTTCGAGTCGTAGCCCTGGGAGACGTCTTTCTGGGCGGTGGCCAGGTCGGTGACGAGAATGTTGTAGGAGCCGGGCGCGGCATCAGAGCCGGCGGTAACTGTAATTGCGTCTTCATCGCTGGAGGTGGCTTTCAGGCTGCTGAACTCACCGGCGGTATCGATGTTCTGGGCTGCGGTCTGCAACGCCAGCAATTTGGTCTTGAAGGTGTCGAGCGCCTTTTTCTGGGCTTCGTAACCTTTAACTCGCGCTTGCAGGCGGTACACAGGGGCCCGCTTGAGCTCGACAAGCTGTGCGACAATACTGCCGGTATCCAGACCAGTAGCAAGTCCGGAAAATGAAACGGCTGCCATGATATTCTCCCAGGTTCAGTCAGTTGGTCGATCCGTCGACACTGTCCGAGCTCCGTCAGGCTACGACATCTCGTCGATGACCATACCTGACAGTTCGTCCAGTTTGCTCCGTAGGTTTAGGGCTTTCTCGGGTGGGAACTGCCGAATCACCTCACCATTCTCGTTTTTGATCTCGATGACGAAGCCATCAGCCCGCTCATCAAGTCTGAAACCGACCCTTAAAGGGATTGGGCTGGTATTGTCGAGGGTTTGCTGTATCTCGGCGACCATGTTGTGCAGGTCGTCTATGGAGACACTTTTGGTGGGCTCGGGTGGGGTTTGAGCCGGCTCTGGCGAGCTCTCGGCGGGGATCTCGACAGTTTTGGGTTCGGCCCGCCTGACCAATTTCGCGGCCTGATGGGTCAGTTTGGAACTAATCTCCCCACTGGTAATGCTGATGGTGGCCATGATTTCAACTCCGCTCGCATTCGGGCTTGAGGGTGGGGGCCCCGCCAGGCGAGGCCCCCCGGGTTATTTAACCCAGCAACGACATCGCCAGACCGCTGGTCATGTTGGCCTGGGCCAGCATGGACACACCAGCCTGCTGCAGGATCTGGAAACTGGTCATGCGCGAAGTTTCCTTCGCCACGTCCACGTCACGGATCCGGCTGTTGGCAGCCGAGAGGTTCTCACCCATCATGTTGATGTTGCGAA
>CAZLUL010000230.1:1876-6057 GCA_964562635.1 uncultured Fibrobacteraceae bacterium
TCGACAGCAGTGGTCACACCGAGGGTGGTGTGGTCACGGTTGGCACTCAAGTCGATAGAAACACTGTCCGAAGCCGCGGTACCGATACCGACCTGAATCTTCACGGTTCCACCGGTGCTGTCCAACAGGGTGACACCATTGAAAGAAGTGGAGTCACTGATACGGGTGATTTCGTCCTGCAGGGCGGTGTACTCAGTATTGAGGTAACCGCGATCCGTGTTGGACAACGTGCCGTTCAGGGACTGTTCGGCCAATTCCTTCATGCGCAACAGAATGCTCGACGTCTCGTCCATCGCGCCTTCAGCGGTCTGGATCATCGAGATGCCGTCCGAAGCGTTCCGGGACGCCTGTCCCAGAGCACGGATGTCCGATTTCAAGCCTTCACTGATGGCCAGGCCAGCAGCGTCATCACCAGCGCGGTTGATACGCAGACCCGAGCTCAGCTTTTCCATGCTTTTCTGGAACGAGGCGGAGGACTTCGCCAGGTGGCGTTGCGTGTTGAGTGAACTGATATTCGTGTTAATGCGGATTCCCATGAGACATTCCTCCTTGAAATGTGTGCAGGACTTCCTTGCCCTCAGCCGGACCTCATGTCCGGTTCAACTTTGTAGTTGTCTGAGAGGCTCCTTTCTTGAATCCAAAGTACTCTGATTGAGTAATGGTGAGATGTATTCGACATATGGTGAGGATTACTTTAGCATTAATTGTTATAATAAGTTTATATATGATATAAAGTACGCCCCATGCTACCCGGAAATGCAAAAAACGACCGTTCCCGGGGGAACGGCCGCCTATTTACAAATCGTCGTTATCAACTGCGCAAAAGAGAAAGAACAACTTTCTGAGACAGGCCACCGCCAGTGAGCAGGGCACGTCCGGTCTTCTGCAAGGTCAATATCGAAGTTGCGCTGAAAGTTTCCATTGCCACGTCGACGTCCCGCAAGTTGCTATTGGCTGCCGAGAGGTTTTCGGTCGCCATATTGACATTGCGTACTGTCGTTTCCAATCGCTGTTGCAGAGCTTCAACCCGATTCGAAAGATCCTTCATCCGGGTCAAAACATCGGCAAAATCGATCAAAGAGCCGGTGGCCGGTTCGGCCAGTGAAAACTGATCCAGGGCTATCCGGGCTTCCTGATCCAGGGCCAGGATATCCGCCTTCAGGTCTTCACTGAGAGCCAGGCCGGCTTCGCTGTTGCCGACACGATTGATGCGCAAACCCGAGCTCAACTTCTCCATCGATCTGTCGCCAAAATTGGCGCTTCTAGTAGCATGCGGGGACTTGAAAGCCACCACATTTGATCGTCTGGGAATCCCCATATGTTTCCTCCTTGAAACAACCGGGACAATCGCCTCACCTCCTGGGATCAGACCCTGGAGCCGTCAGGGTCCCCGGCCGAAGCCGGGGCCCTGACCGTGTTGCGACTAGCCGAGCAGAGACATCGCCAGGCCGGTGGTCTGGTTGGCTTGCGCCAGCATCGACACACCTGCCTGCTGCAGGATCTGGAAGCTGGTCATGCGCGAAGTTTCCTGCGCCACGTCCACGTCCCGGATCCGGCTGTTGGCAGCCGAGAGGTTCTCACCCATCATGTTGATGTTGCGAATCGAAGCTTCCAGACGGTTCTGGATCGCACCAAAGTCGCCACGTGCACCAACGACGGTTTCGATCGCCGCGTCGATTTCGCCCATCGCCGCCGTGGCATTGACAGCGGTATCGACAGCAGTGGTCACACCGAGGGTGGTGTGGTCACGGTTGGCACTCAAGTCGACAGTAACACTGTCCGAAGTCGCGGTACCGATACCGACCTGAATCTTTACGTTTCCACCGGTGCTGTCCAACAGGGTGACACCATTGAAGGAAGTGGAGTCACTGATACGGGTGATTTCGTCCTGCAGAGCCGTGTATTCCTGGTTCAGGTAGCCACGGTCCGTATTGGACAAAGTGCCGTTCAGGGACTGCTCGGCCAGTTCCTTCATGCGCAATAGAATGCTCGAAGTCTCGTCCATCGCGCCTTCAGCGGTCTGGATCAGCGAGATGCCGTCCGAAGCGTTCCGGGACGCCTGTCCCAGAGCACGGATGTCCGACTTCAAGCCTTCACTGATGGCCAGGCCAGCAGCGTCATCACCGGCGCGGTTGATGCGCAGACCGGAGCTGAGTTTTTCCATCGACTTGCCAAACATGTTGGTCGAGTGGGCCAGATGGCGTTGGGTGTTCAGAGACGAGACGTTGGTATTGATACGGATACCCATATCATTCCTCCTTGAGAAAGCCTAAGGGCGTCCTTGCCCTCGTTGGATTGCGGAACCCGAGAGTTCCGGCAGGACCAAGCGGCCCTGACTACTGGCGATGGTGCCTTGACACCATCGCCACCACTGTCGGCACCTAGTTGCCGAGCAGAGACATGGCCAGGCCGGTGGTCTGGTTGGCCTGGGCCAACATCGACACGCCTGCCTGTTGCAAAATCTGGAAACTGGTCATGCGCGAGGTTTCCTGGGCGACGTCCACGTCGCGGATCCGACTGTTGGCAGCCGACAGGTTCTCACTCGTCATGTTGATATTGCGGATCGAGGCTTCGAGCCGGTTTTGAATCGCACCAAATGCACCACGTGAACCCACGACGTCTTCGATAGCCGCGTCGATTTCGCCCATCGCCGCCGTGGCATTGACTGCGCTATCGACACCAGTGGTCACACCGAGGGTGGTGTGGTCACGGTTGGTACTCAAGTCGACAACAACACTGTCTGAAGCCTGGGTACCGATACCGACCTGAATTTTCACGCTGCCACCGGAACTGTCCAACAGGTTGACACCATTGAAGGAAGTGGAGTCACTGATACGGGTGATTTCGTCCTGCAGAGCCGTGTATTCCTGGTTCAGGTAGCCACGGTCCGTATTGGACAAAGTGCCGTTCAGGGACTGCTCGGCCAGTTCCTTCATGCGCAATAGAATGCTCGAAGTCTCGTCCATCGCACCTTCAGCGGTCTGAATCAGCGAGATGCCATCGGAGGCGTTGCGGGCCGCCTGGTCCAGGGCCCGGATGTCCGACTTCAGGTTTTCACTGATGGCCAGACCGGCAGCATCGTCGCCGGCGCGGTTGATGCGCAGACCACTGCTCAGCTTTTCCATGCTTTTGATAAATTGGGTCGTGGTGTTTTGCAGGTGCCGCTGGGTGTTCAGCGAAGAAACATTGGTATTAATGCGGATGCCCATGAGTTTTCCTCCTTGAAAACGTATTGGGTAGGGGCCCGTGAGGGCCTGGTCATTGGGTTGTGCGTCACCTGAATCGGAGGCCGCCAAATCCTTTTGACGGGTCGATTACCTTGGCGTGACAGAGAGGTTTTCGGCGGTGGGGAAGGGGACTTTACAGAAAAATGTATAAAAATAATCCGGGCGTCCGCGCTGGCGGCGGACACCCGGAATATATGGGCTATGCATGACTTTCAGGCCTGATGCCGCGTGGAGTTCAGACCGCGGTGGCCCGGTTTGTCTAGCCTTGCAGCAGGTTCAACGCCAGCTGCGATGTTGCGTTGGCCTGGCTCAGAATCGACACACCGGCCTGTTGCAGAATCTGCAGACTGGTCATGGTCGAAGTCTCAAGCGCGACGTCAACGTCACGAATACGACTGTTGGCAGCCGAGAGGTTCTCAGCCGTCATGCCGATGTTCCGGATCGAAGTTTCGAAACGGTTCTGGGCGGCACCAAAGCTGGCGCGCATGGAACTGACCGTGGCGGTCGCATCGGTGATAAAGCCAATCGCCTCACGGGCATTGGCGCCGTCACCATTGGTGGCCCCATCGAGCGTCACACTACCGACAGTCATGCCCAAAGCTCCGGCACTCATACCGGTGGACAAGTCAATGGTCACCGCGCTGGTGCTCGCATCGGTACCGATACCGACCTGCACGTTGAGGGTGCTGGACGATCCATCCAACAATTTGATGCCGTTGAATTCCGCGGTTTCACTGATACGATCGATCTCGTCCAGCAACTCCTGGAATTCGGCGTTCAGGTAGCCGCGTTCGTCCTCACCAAGAGTTTCGGTGGCTGCCTGTTGGGCCAACTCACGCAAGCGCAGCAAAATATTGTTCACCTCATCCAGGGAACCTTCAGCGGTCTGGACGAGGGAGATGCCGTCGGCGGCGTTCCGGGAGGCCTGTTGCAGGGCCCGGATGTCGGATTTCA
>CAZLUL010000231.1:0-6024 GCA_964562635.1 uncultured Fibrobacteraceae bacterium
GCCAATCAGACTCACTGACGACCGTCCCGGCATACCCGAGATCGGCAGCGTCACCGACGGCCACGCCCATGATGTCGCCATCCCGCGCACCGAGAGCGGCCTGCCCCTCGACGACCAGCGTGACCGTATCGCCCGGCGCCAGCGCGATGTCCAGCCCACTGAAGGTCAGGCGTTTGTTGCTGAAGATTCCGGAGGTGACCGGCGCCGCCCCTTGCGTTTGCGGCGAAACGAGCAGGCCGTGGTCATCGACCAGCACGGTCAGATTGCGCCAATCGTCGTCAAGCTGAGCCGAGGTGCCGGGGCCTGTCGTTGCGTTGGTGACCGTCAGGGTCTCCAGGCTCTGGGGCTGGTTCCCCGGGTTCACAAGCCGGACCCTCAGGGCAGCGTCGGGCGCGCCGCCCGGTTGCAGAGGCCGCATTTCCAGCGGCACGGCGACTAACTGGATGGTCTGGACTGCGGCTGTTTGGACGTCGACGTCGGTCTGGGCTGTGTTGTTGCCGGCGTTTGGGTCAGCCTGGTCGGCAGCGGTGATGGCCACATTGTTGGTCACCGTGGTGCCTGCGGTGCCGGCATCGACGGTCGCGACCAGTTGCAGGGTCACGTTGCTGCTGTTGGTCAGGTTGCCGACGGTCCAGATTCCGGTACCGCTGACGTACGAGCCTTGGCTCGGGGTATTTGATACGTACGTGACACCAGTCGGTAACAAGTCGGTGACGGTGATGCCGGTGGCGTCGTTGGGTCCATCATTGGTCAGGGTCACAGTGTAAGTGACCGTATCGCCTTCGTTCGGGGCGTTGTTATCTACGACCTTGGCGAGGGTCAAGTCTGCACTGCTGACGGTGATCCCCACCGAAGCTGTGTTGTTGGTGCCGTCAGGATCGGCCTGGTCGGCCGCCGTGATCGACGTGTTGTTGGTGATCGTTGTGCCGGCAGTTCCGCCATCAACAGTGGCCACCAGGGTCAGCGTTGCGTTCGAAGCGTTGGTAACGCCACCAACAGTCCAAAGACCAGTTCCACTTACATAAGAACCCTGGCTGGGTGTATCCGAGACGTAAGTCACACCAGCGGGAAGTAGGTCGGTAACAGTGATGCCTGAAGCATCGTTAGGGCCGGCGTTGGTCAAGGTCACGGTGTAGATGACCGTGTCGCCTTCATTCGGGGCGTTGTTATCCACGACCTTGGCCAGGGTCAAGTCGGCACTGCTGACTGCGATCCCAGCCGAGGCGGTGTTGTTGGTTCCATCGGAGTCGGCCTGGTCAGCGGCGGTGATGGCCACATTGTTGGTCACCGTTGTGCCTGCGGTGCCGGCATCAACAGTCGCGACGAGCTGCAGGGTCACGTTGCTGGAGTTGGCCAGATTTCCGACGGTCCAGATTCCTGTACCGCTGACGTACGAGCCCTGGCTCGGGGTATCGGAGACATAAGTCACCCCGGCAGGCAATAGATCGGTCACACTGATGCCAGTGGCGCCGCTGGGGCCGGCATTGGTCAGAGTCACCGTGTATGTGACCGTGCCGCCTTCATCTGGCGCATTGTTGTCGACAATCTTGGCGATCTGAAGATCGGCACTGCTGACTGTTATACTAGCCGAGTCGGTGTTGTTCCCACCATCAGGATCGGCCTGATCCGCAGCATTGATCGAAGCATTGTTCGTGATAGTGGTACCGGCGGTGCCACCATCAACCGAAGCAACGATCGTTAGTTGCGTATCAAATCCATTCGCCACGCTGCCCACGTCCCACACGCCGGTTCCAGAACTGTAGCTGCCACCGGAAGTGACGGAAGCCGGATTAAAGACGGCAGCCTGCGTTAACCATGAACCTGACGCTCCTACGGTCGCAGTCGTCGAATAGGCTCCCGGGGCGCCAGCAATGATGTGAGCGCCGGCATAGGTTGATCGGGTGGGCATTGCGGCACCGTTGACGAAGTCGTACTGCTCGACGAAGCCGCCGGTCCAGCCGTTGAACGTGGTGTTGGCCTGGGCTGTGAACCCGACGATCACGAGGGATCCGCCAACGGTCGTGTTGACAGTTCCCGAGGAGACGCTCGTACCGGAACCATCGCCCTGTTTAGAGCTGCTCAATGGGCTAGATGGGTCCACGCCCGAATACTCGTAGATATGCAGCCCTCGGTTCGACGTGCCCGAGTAGGGGCCAAGGCTGACTGTGGAAGATTCCGCAGCGCCGGCAATCTTGTAGTAAAGGAGCTGCCCCGGCGAGTTTCCAGCGCCGTCTTCAATCAAGGTCCAGCCGCTGGGATCTGGCGGCGGATCGGAACCGGACCTATTGCCCGCAATGGCCACCAGGAGATTGCCCTCGGTAGGTGCCGAACTGAACGTGGCTGAGATAGAATTGGTGTTCTGTGCAGCGTTGGCCGCTTTTTGCACCAGGCCGATGCTGGTCCGAATCTGGGCGGACTGGAAAGTGACTCCGGCCGGCAACAGGTCCGTCACGGTGGCCCCTGTAGCGTCGTTAGGGCCGGCATTGGTCAGCGTAACCGAATAGGTAACGGTGTCGCCTTCGTTTGGCGCGTTGTTGTCCACTACCTTGGCCAACTGCAAGTCGGCACTGCTGACAGCGATCCCAGCTGAAGCGGTATTGTTGGCACCATCGGGGTCAGCCTGGTCGGCTGCTGTGATGGAGGCATTGTTGGTGATCGTTGAACCGGAAGTGCCGCCATCAACCGTGGCCACTAGGGTCAGCGTGGCGTTCGAGGCGTTGGTTACGCCGCCAACAGTCCAAAGACCGGTTCCATTGACATAACTTCCCTGGCTCGGTGTATCCGAGACATAGGTCACACCAGCTGGCAGCAGGTCGGTAACAGCTATGCCTGTTGCATCGTTAGGCCCGGCGTTGGTCACGGTGACTGTGTAGGTGACCGTGTCGCCTTCGTTGGGCGCGTTGTTGTCCACGGCCTTGGCCAACTGCAGGTCGGCACTGCTGACTGTTATGCCAGCCGAGTCGGTGTTGTTGGCGCCATCGGGATCAGCCTGATCCACGGCACTGATCGAAGCATTGTTGGTGATCGTTGTGCCGGAGGTGCCGCCATCAACAGTGGCCACTAGGGTCAGCGTGGCGTTCAAGGCGTTAGTTACGCTACCAACAGTCCAAAGACCAGTTCCATTGACATAAGAACCCTGGCTGGGCGTATCGGAGACATAAGTCACGCCGGCAGGCAAGAGGTCGGAAACGGTGATACCAGTGGCATCGTTAGGGCCGGCGTTGGTCAAGGTCACCGTATAAGTGACGGTATCGCCTTCGTTAGGCGCATTGTTGTCAACTACCTTGGCCAGTTGCAGGTCGGCACTGCTGACACCGATGTTGGCGGACGCCGTGTTGTTGGCACCGTCAGGATCGGCTTGGTCGGCAGCTGTAACACCGGCCGTGTTGGTCACGACGGTGGCCGCTGTGCCACCATCAACAGTGGCCACTAGGGCCAGCGTTGCGTTCGTGGCGTTGGTTACTCCACCAACAGTCCACAGACCAGTTCCGCTTACATAAGAACCCTGGCTCGGTGTATCCGAGACGTAAGTGACACCTGCGGGCAGCAAGTCCGTAACAGTGATGCCTGTCGCGTCGTTAGGTCCGGCGTTGGTAAGCGTGACTGTGTAGGTGACGGTATCACCTTCGTTGGGAGCGTTGTTGTCCACTACCTTGGCCAACTGCAGGTCAGCGCTGCTGACACCGATGTTGGCGAACGCCGTGTTGTTGGCACCGTCAGGATCGGCCTGGTCGGCAGCTGTAACACTGGCCGTGTTGGTCACGACGGTGCCCGCTGTGCCTGCGTCGACCGTGGCCACGAGTTGGAGAGTTACGTTGCCAGAGTTGGCCACATTACCAACAGTCCAAAGACCAGTTCCATTGACATAACTTCCCTGGCTCGGCGTATCCGAGACGTAAGTCACACCAGCAGGCAGCAAGTCCGTAACAGTGATGCCCGTTGCGTCGTTAGGGCCGGCGTTGGTCAGCGTAACCGAATAAGTAACAGTGTCGCCTTCGTTAGGCGCGTTGTTGTCCACGACCTTGGCCAGTTGCAGGTCAGCGCTGCTGACACCGATGTTGGCGGACGCTGTGTTGTTGGCACCGTCAGGATCGGCTTGGTCGGCAGCTGTAACACTGGCCGTGTTGGTCACGACGGTGCCCGCTGTGCCAGCGTCAACCGTGGCCACTAGGGTCAGCGTGGCGTTCGAGGCGTTAGTTACGCTACCAATAGTCCAAAGACCAGTTCCACTGACATAAGAACCCTGGCTCGGTGTATCCGAGACGTAAGTCACACCAGCAGGCAGCAAGTCCGTAACAGTGACGCCCGTTGCGTCGTTGGGACCGGCGTTCGTCAAGGTCACCGTATAAGTGACGGTATCGCCCTCGTTAGGCGCATTGTTGTCAACGACCTTAGCCAACTGCAGATCGGCACTGCTGACTGTGATGCCAGCTGAGTCGGTGTTGTTGGCGCCATCGGGATCAGCCTGATCAGTAGCACTGATCGAAGCATTGTTGGTGATTATTGTACCGGAGGTACCGCCATCAACCGTGGCCACTAGGGTCAGCGTGGCGTTCGAGGCGTTAGTTACGCCACCAACAGTCCACAGACCAGTTCCATTGACATAACTTCCCTGGCTGGGCGTATCGGAGACATAAGTCACGCCGGCAGGCAAGAGGTCGGAAACGGTGATACCAGTGGCGTCGTTAGGGCCGGCGTTGGTCAGCGTCACGGTGTAGGTGACCGTGTCGCCTTCGTTTGGCGCGTTGTTGTCAACGACCTTAGCCAACTGCAGGTCAGCACTGCTGACACCGATGTTGGCGGACGCTGTGTTGTTGGCACCGTCAGGATCGGCCTGGTCGGCAGCTGTAACACTGGCCGTGTTGGTCACGACGGTGCCCGCTGTGCCAGCGTCAACAGTGGCCACTAGGGTCAGCGTGGCGTTCAAGGCGTTAGTTACTCCACCAACAGTCCACAGACCAGTTCCATTGACATAACTTCCCTGGCTCGGAGTATCCGAGACATAAGTCACACCAGCGGGAAGTAGGTCGGTAACAGTGATGCCTGTCGCGTCGTTAGGTCCGGCGTTGGTCAGGGTCACAGTGTAAGTGACCGTGTCACCTTCGTTCGGGGCGTTGTTATCTACGACCTTAGCCAAGGTTAAGTCTGCACTGCTGACGGCAATCCCTGCCGAGGCGGTGTTGTTTGTGCCGTCTGGGTCTGCCTGGTCGGCAGCTGTGATCGATGTGTTGTTCGTGATCGTCGACCCTGCCGTTGCCGCATCGACAGTCGCAACGAGCTGCAAGGTTACGTTGCTGCTGTTGGCCAGGTTACCGGCGGTCCAGATCCCGGTGCCCGGGACGTAGGTGCCCTGGCTCGGGGTATTTGATACGTACGTCACGCCAGTCGGCAACAAGTCCGTGACCGTGATACCGGTGGCGTCGTTAGGTCCGGCGTTGGTAAGCGTGACTGTGTAGGTGACGGTATCACCTTCGTTGGGAGCATTGTTGTCAACGACCTTGGCCAACTGCAGGTCAGCACTGCTGACTGTTATGTCAGCCGAGTCGGTGTTGTTGGCGCCATCGGGATCAGCCTGATCCACGGCACTGATCGTAGCATTGTTGGTGATCGTTGTGCCGGAGGTGCCGCCATCAACAGTGGCCACGAGGGTCAGCGTGGCGTTCGAGGCGTTAGTTACGCCACCAACAGTCCACACGCCCGTGCCACTGACATAGCTGCCCTGGCTCGGGGTATCCGAAACGTAAGTGACACCAGCGGGCAGCAGGTCGGTAACAGTAATTCCTGAAGCATCGTTAGGCCCGGCGTTCGTCAAGGTCACGGTGTAGGTGACAGTGTCGCCTTCGTTGGGAGCGCTGTTGTCCACTGCCTTAGCCAATTGCAGATCGGAACTGCTGACTGTGATGCCAGCTGAGTCGGTGTTGTTGGCGCCATCAGGGTCAGCCTGATCAGCAGCTGTGATGGAGGCATTGTTGGTAATCGTTGTGCCGGCAGTTCCGCCATCAACAGTGGCCACAAGAGTCAGCG
>CAZLUL010000232.1:0-5996 GCA_964562635.1 uncultured Fibrobacteraceae bacterium
TGTGACAAATACAGCCAGGGCATGAAGCAGCGGCTGAAGCTGGCCCAGGCCCTGGTTCACGACCCGGAATGGGTCTTCCTGGACGAGCCCACCAGTGGTTTGGACCCTCGCGGCCGCATTTCCATCCTGGAACTCATCAGTGATCTGGCTAAAAACAAAGGCCTTGGCGTGATTCTCTCGACCCATCTGCTGGCCGATGTGGAGTCTGTGTGCCAGGAAATCCTGGTGCTGCGCGATGGGAAACTGATGACCCAGCAACATGTGGACGCCGGCGCGCGCGAACCGCGCCAGGTTTTTGAAGTCGAGGGCTTCGGCAACGACGAAGCTTTTCTGGCCGGACTGAAAGCTCTGGGGGCCGAAGTGACCGCGGACCAACGGTTGATGCTGGTGACCCTGGACCTGACGACCGTCAGTGGCGCCGAGTCCGACTCCGGCTTCGACACGGCCGCTGGCGTCAAGGCCATCCTGGGTGTGGCCACCAATACCGACTACGCACTACGCCGCCTGCGCCGCCGTCCGGTGACGCTGGCCGAAGAATTCTATCGCATGGTGGAGGCCTAAAAGATGCCCGTCTATGATCGCGGATATACTCATTGGGAACCGACCGGTGGCCGGGCCTATCCCGCCTGGTTTGTCATTGCCAAACGCGGTATTGCCGAACCGTTGAAAAAACGTTGGTTGTTAATGCTGGCGCTGGCAGCCTGGATACCGGCCATTGTCAAGGCTGTCATGATCTATGTCAAACTTCAGGCCGGCGATATTGCCGACCTGCTGGTCGGCAATTGGACCAGCATTGACGCCGCCGGATTTCTCTCGTTCATGGAAGGCCAGCGCTTCTTCGTTTTTGTGCTGTTGGCCATCATCGGGGCGGGCCTGATTTCGACCGATCGGCGGGACAACGGCCTGTCTCTCTATTTTTCGCGCCCCCTTGGCCTGGCGTCGTACATCGGCGGCAAAGCGGCCGTTATCATGTTCTTCTACGCCATGGTGACGCTCTTTCCCGTCTACGGACTTTGCCTGTACGCCTATAATATTGCACCCAACGCGATAGGCTCCGAGCTGTTGTTCCTGATTCCGTTGCGGGCGACGGTTTACTGGCTGATTTCCGGGGCGAGTATCAGCCTGGTCCTGTTGGCGTTCTCCTCCCTCGGCAAACGCTCCATCTTTGTGATGGTGTGGTGGACGATCATGGTGATGGGCACCGAAACAGTGGGCACCATCGGCAAGAACCTGCTCCAGAGCGATGCTTTTGAAGCCCTCAATTTCCTGGGCAACTACCACAACGCAGCTTCGGTGCTGTTCTCGTCCGAGCCGCGCCTGGATGTGTCGCCATGGATGAGTCTGATCGTACTGCTGGCCTGGACTTTTGCGGCAATACTGATCCTGCGCAAACAGATTCGTCCGGTGGAGGTGGTCTCATGATGGGCGCCGGCGTGAGCAACAAGGCGGCCCGCATCTCGGCCGACCGGGTGGGTAAATGGTTTGGCGAAGTGATAGCCGTGAACAACTGCTCTTTGAACGTGGGTACGGGCGTGGTGGGCCTGCTGGGAGCCAATGGGGCGGGCAAATCCACCCTGTTCAAGATGCTCGCCGGCATGATCGAACCCAGCCACGGCACGGTGCGCGTCTTTGGTCGCAAACTGCGCCAGGATGTGGGCTGGTACCGGCGGGTCGGGTTTTGCCCTGAAAGCGACGCGTTGCCCAGTTGGATGACCGGTCGCGAATTCCTGTCCCTGATGTTGAGGTTGATGGAATTTGAAAAACCCGAAGTGAACCGCCGCGTCGACTACTGGCTGGATCGATTCGAATTGACCGGTGCGGCGGGCCGCCGGATGGGTGGTTATTCCAAGGGCATGCGCCAGAAAATGAAGCTGGCCCAAGCCCTGGCCCACGATCCGGAGGTCATCTTCCTGGATGAACCCCTCAACGGCATGGACCCGGTCAGTCGCAAACAGAGCATTGACCTGGTCGAAGAGCTGGGCACAGCCGGTCGCACGGTGCTGGTTTCCAGCCACATTTTGGCCGAAGTCGAATCCATGACCAGCCAAATCATTCTCATCGACCGGGGCAAGGTGCTGGCTGAAGGCGGCATCACCGAAATCCGCGACAAAATGCCTGAGCACCCGACGACCGTGGCGCTCGTGTCTGAAAACGTGCGCCATTTGGCCGGATTCCTGGTGGGCCAGGATCATGTGCTGGGAGTCGAAGTCGAGAGTGATGAACGGTTGGTCGTGCGCACGGACCATGCGTTGGCCTTTTACCGCGCCCTGCCCGGTTGGATCCTGGAAAACGACCTGTCGGTAGACGAAATCCTCACTTTGGACGACAGCCTTGAGGCCGTCTTCCAGTATCTGACGGAACGGTAGCATTCATGAGTGATTATTCGAACAGGGCGGCGATGCCGGCTATGAGAAATGTCCCGTCGACAAACGCCGAACCGGCACCGTTGCCCAGTCTGACTGCTGTCCTGTGGCTGGCCTGGTTCAGCTTCCGGGAAATGTCGCGCCGCAAGCGCCTGTTGGGCCTGGCGATGATCAACCTGTTGCCCGTCCTGGTGGTGCTGGCCATCCGCATTTGGGCGCCTGAGGGTGCGGGCACGGCCCAGTTGCAACTGTCCAGCCTTACGTTCAACGTGATCATTCCGTTCCTGATCCCCATCGCGGCGATGGCGGTGGGCATACCGGCCATCGGCGAGCAGGTCGACGACGGCACCATCGTCTTCACCTGGACGCGTCCCATCAAACGGCGGGCTATCTTCCTGGGCCGGTTGTTGTCGGCGCAGGTCGTCGCCACGACCGTGATGTCCGGTTCGCTGATTCTGTGTTTTATTATCATGATCAGCAACGGCATGGAGGTGATCACCTGGGATTTCCTGAAGCTTTACCTGTTCACTTTTCTGATCATCACCCTGGGGTGTTTCACGTACTCGGCGCTGTTTGCGACCATGGGCACGTTTTTTCGCAAGCCGGTTTTGCCCGCTCTGCTCTACACCTTCGGCTGGGAAGGCCTGGTGACGAACATTCCGGCGCGGGTGCAGGAACTCAGTCTGCGTTTTCACCTGCAGAACCTGATCGAGCATCCGGCTGACGCGGCTGATGATTTGACGGGAGTTCTGGGGGCCCTGCTAACGCAAATGGTGCAGCGGGAATCAGTGCCCGTTCTGCAGTCGGTGGCCGTTCTGGTGGGTGTGTCATTGGCGGCCACGGCCCTCGGCATCTGGATTTTGCGGACCAAGGAAATCACCAACTGATCATGACTTTTTTGGCGGCGGATTTTTTTGCGCGGGCTGCGGTGAACGTGGCCCGCGATCTTTTGGGGGCCACCTTGCGGGCTCGTGGCACTGATGGTTTGTGGACCGCCGGGCGCATCGTCGAGACCGAAGCTTATGGTGGCCAGGATGATCCGGCGAGCCACGCCGGCCGCGGCCGCACCCCACGCAGCGAAATCATGTTCGGGCCGGCCGGGTTGGCCTATGTCTATCTCATCTATGGCGTGCACCACTGCCTGAATTTTGTCACCGAGAGCGACGACACCGCTGGCGCGGTGCTCATCCGGGCTCTCGAACCGGTCGAGGGACAAATGGTGATGGCCCGCCGCCGGGGGCTGGACCTGGCGCGGCACCGTCGTTGCGACCTGTGCGCCGGCCCTGGCAAGCTTTGCCAAGCCATGGGGATAGACCTCTCCTGGAACGGAACTTCCGTCGTCGCCGATCACGAATCGGAATCCCCATCCGATCTCCGTCTCCTTCTGGTTGAAGCGGGCAGTGCTGCGGTGGGCTGGCAATCCGGGCCCCGGATCGGCATTTCTCGCGCTGTTGATCGTCCTCTGCGCTTTGTGGATCCGGCCAGCGACTGCTTGAGCCGCTGAGCGCGGCATTGTCCAACTGTGGTATAATGCACCATATGACCGAGTAGCGGGAGCGGGGCGTATCGCTGGCGCCACCATCAGGTCCACAGAAATGGGAGTTCTGCCTTGAAGCCCGCCCGATTGATCACATGCTGGGGACTATTGAGTCTGTTTCTGCTGCAAGCTGGCGTCGGGTTTGGCGCCGCCGAGCCCCGGCAGTTGATGGATGCCGCCCGGGCCCAGGAGGCGGTGCTGCACGGTGGTTCGTCCCAAGGGATCAAATCGGCCAAGGCTCTGGGCGATACGCTGGTTCTGGTGGGGCCGTGGGGCAGTGGCGCCGTGTGGAACGGGCAATTCGAAGACGCCGCCGGCGAACCGTCCTGGGGCGCCTGGACTTCCGAGGACCAGACCGAACGCCAGGTCAATCACTGGCAGATCAACGCCGCGGACCCGGGTTTGCCCGGCGCCTTGAGCGCCTGGTGTGGCGATGCTTCCCTGCTGCCTTGCGATGCGGCTGACCCGACCGGTGGTTATGGCAACAACTGGCACGAAGTGATCGAATACCGCTTGGCCATCGGCAACGCCGACTCCAGCACCCTGGTTCAGGTCGAGGGTGACCTGCAGTACTCTCTGGAGGCGGGCTACGACTGGCTGGGGCTGGCGGTGTGGCGCGATGGCGAATATGTCCCGACCGTGGTCCGCACCTGGGATGACATCGGCAGCACGGTGGCCAACGAATCGGTGACCTACCTGCCGGGCGAATACCGCCACGATAACCAGATCGTGGTGCAGCTGCAGGTCTTCACTGATGCCGCTTTCTCTGATGAAGATTGCCGTTTCGCCACCACCGGCGCGGCCCGCCTGGACAACCTGACCGTCACGGTCACCAACGCCGGCCAGCAGACCATTTCGGTCACGGATTTCCAGGGTGGCACTTATGGCGACTGGTCGGTGGTGCCGCCGGTGGCCGTGGGAAACTTCACCCACACCTGGCTCCAGTTGCGTGACCAGGACCCCTGCCGGCAAAACGCCACCCCCCAATTGGCCTTTGTCGACGATGGTCTGGTCGTGCCCGGTACGGGCGGCTCGCCTTGCCAAAATTACTGCTATGGTCCCGGCGGTTTTGCGGTCAATACCCGTGGTGGCCTGTTGGGGCCCGACGCGGATCTGGACAACGTGGTTTACAGCCCCCTGATGATCTGGCCCGACGATTCCTGGGATGGCTGCCAGATCGCCTTCGATTGGTATCTCCACGAACTGGCCAATGGCGCATCCGGTCCCATCTATGTCCAATGGGCGGTGCGCTCGACCGCCAGCGCGGATTCGGCGGATATCGAAACCGCTCCCTGGGTGGACCGCAACTGGTCCTATTCCGGCAGCGGAACCTACACCCGCTACGCAGACGATGTCTCGGATCTGATTGTGCCCTCGCCGCGATTTGTGCAGTTTCGGTTGCGGGCCTACGAACCGGTCGGCTGGTGGTTCGGTGAAGGCAATGACAGCACTCCGGCGCCTTATTTCGACAACGTGCGCATCAGCGCGTTCCGCAAGCAGGGGCCCGCCATGGCCGCGCGCACAGTCGACCTGGCCAACGACGGATTTCCGGCCTCAGGTGTTCTTGATGCCGCCAACCCTGGTGCAAACAGTGTGCGATTCGACATGGCGGCGGACATTGCGCCGGACCTTCATCTGCGCAACGATCCCGGCGATTCCATTGTCGTGAGTCTGAAGACGACCCGCGCCGGGGCCGGCCTGTCCGGCGCGCCGACCCTGCACTACCGCCTGCTGCCCAATCCGCTGTTTGATCCCTGGCGCACCAGCGGCATGCCCAACGAGGGGCAGGTGCCGACGGTGACCCCGCTGGCGCTGGGCGTTCCGTTCAGTGGCAAGGTGGCTTTCGATCTGCCCGACTCCGGCTTCCTTTTTCCGGGTGATGTGCTGCGTTATTTTGTCGCCGCGACCGACGAGGTCGAGGGGGTCATGGCCACGACAATTCTGCCGGCCGATACCACGGGCTTTTCGATCCCGACGGCCGTTGATCCGCTGGCCTATGTGCCGGAATTCACGATGCGCGCCCTGCCCTCGGTGCGACCCGACCCGGTGGTGCCGGACAGTTTTGTCGCCCCTGGGCTTCTGGTGTGGAACGACGA
>CAZLUL010000233.1:0-5982 GCA_964562635.1 uncultured Fibrobacteraceae bacterium
TCTAGTCGCTTGATATAATTAGTGTAGATGGGGGTACCAAGTCAACCGTTTTCCGTCCCCCCACCCTACTCGTCGGCCTGCACCACGTTTGACGACTCGAGTTTGTAATCCCCCTGACCTGTCTGGTCAATAAAGAGGAATCGCGGATGCAACCCCCGTTCGGAGAAACGACTGGGGAACAACGGGTTCCCGCCGTTCTCGTACTTCCACAACTCGAAGGGAAAATTGTGGGTGGCCGAGTAGACGATATTCCCCCGATCACGTTCCGCACCATGGGAATACGGCATGGGCACGCCCCCAACCGCCTCGTAGGGATTGATATTCTGGGTCCCACCGATGGACCCACCCTTGGCGGTGGTTCCATCGCGGTCCGGGGCCAGGGATTGGTACACCTTGATCCGGGCGTCATCCTGATCGCGGAAATTCATCGGCATGTGCTTGGTCTGGATTTCATCGGCGGGGCCGAGCAGCAGGAACACTTCGCCGCGGTCGTCCTGAGCCCCAAATTCGCCAAAGCCACCGAGGAATTTCTGCACGTAGGCCAAGCGATATTGGAATTCCAGATAGGCCCCGTTCACGGGGCTCTCCAGATCAGGATTCATGGCGTCCCAAAAATCCTCCAGCAACTTCTCCTGTTCGGCAGGACTGCTGGCCAGGAATTTTTTCAATTCCCGTCCCGAAAAAACCGTGTGCCCCTCTCCCAGGACCATACCCCGGTGCTTGCCCAGCGCCTCCAGGCGCCAGATCACATCGAAGCGGGTCAGGCTGCCGCGGCCCTGGCCGTCCAGCGGAGCCATGTTCAGCAGGTAGGCACCCTCGGGCAGCAGGTTGACATCCAGCGTATAAAACAGCGCCGCCGGGCGGCCGGCCGCCAGAGCCTGGCGCCCCCGGTCATCAAAACGCACCGTGTCGCGCAGGGCAAAATCCATGTCCAGATTGACCACCTCAACCCGCAGGCCAGCCGGCTCGTAGTCCAGGGCGATGCCCCCTGCCTGGGGCCAGACCGGTTGGAAAATCTGCAGGTGATCCTGCTGCAAACCGTAGCGTCGCGAAGGGTGCATGTAGTCGTGGAGCCAGTCCGACTCTTCGGCCTGGGAATTGACCGTCGCGGGGTTCCAAGCGTCCAGCGGAGCCTGCATCAGGAACAGCGGCTCTTCCAGAGCTACACCGGATCCCGGACGCGGATCTTTCTCCACCACCCACGCTGTCGAGCACTCGCTGCTGGCGTTATTTTTGTGGGCGGAATTCAGGACGCCCGGCTTGCGGCGATTCACGTCGTAGACGCCGCAGGTGATTCGCCCCTCACTGAATTTCACGTCCTTGAGCAAGACCCCAAAAACCTGAAACTGGGTGCGGGCACCGGTGTCGGCTTCGGACATCGCCGGCGTGCGGATCTGGCGCTTGCGTGTGACGACCTGGCCGTCGAGAGATTCCAACGTGACTTCGACCCGAACCCGGCCGACAAAGCGCCCAGCCTCCGCTTCGAATTTGAGGTCTGCGTTGTTCACTTCTATCAGCACCATCACGTCCAACCGGTCCTCGGACACCCAACGGTTGACCACGTCAACCGACGAGTGGAAATTGCCGCCGCCATCGAGCGGATGCAATATCGCCTCGGCCCTGTTCGGTGCAAACACCGCACACAGGATCAGGCAGGACAACAGGATATGGGTATAGAAACAGACAGACCGTCTGATGCGGCATCCCTTGGCTGGCATAACCAGGCCTTTGCTTGTGGTGACAAACCGATCCCCCTCGACCGGTGCTGGTGGAACCAGCATATGATGATATTACGGAATTTGTGCCCTTTTGGCCAGCAAAACGTGGAGGCCCCGTCACAATGAGTGTTGCGGGATGGCAGCGGCCGATCGCCACTGCCATCCCTGGGGATCACCTGACCACCACGAATTTGCCCACAAAATCCTCAAATCGGCTGTCATCCGACTGCACCGTATACAGGTACACGCCGCTGACGACCTCCTGCCCGTTGCGGCTCATGAGGTTCCAGCTCAGGTGCCCCGAGCCGTCAAGACCACTGTGGGGCATCTCTTGCACGAGATCGCCGGCCACGGTGTAGACTTTTACGGTGTTGTGGGCGGCCGGAAGGTTGGTGAATGTGACCCGCACTCCGGTGGGGTCATCGCCATTGGGTTTCAGCTCCTGGTAGTCGGCCAAGGCATCCCGGGTCGCGGGATTGGGATAGACATAGATATTCACCCCATGTTTTTCCCGATCGGCCGCGCTTTGGGATTCGGTGCCCGGCACCGTGTTGTGGAATGACGAGCCCGGATCGCCCGACAAGCCCGGCCCCACCGGAACATCGAGCCCCAAGTCATTGCCTGCCGGCAATAAGGCGTGGTCCGTGGCCGTCACCGAATAGAAATAGATGAATCCATTGTGCACTGCCCGATCGATGTACTGAAAATAGCGCGTCCCGTGTTTGGCGACCTGCGGCGGCACCGGCCCCGCGTCCTGGGGACGCGAGGTCACCGCCCAGAAAGTGTCCAGCACATCGGGATACATCTCCCAGGCGCCGATGACTCCATAGTGGTCGTTGGGCACACCACGGGAATCCCGCACCGGCGGGCGCACCGCATCTCGCCCCTGGGAATCGGCGTCAACCACGACCTGCATGGAGTCACTCAGCCCCGAGAATTGCGGGTCATCCAGACTCACCGGGCGATAGGCCACCTCCTCCAGGCCGGTGTTGGCGCCCAGGGGGATCGTATCGAGGTAGGTGACACCACCAATGGACCGGGCGGAAACGAAAGTATTGACCAGATCATATTCGGCCACCATCTGCCACAGGGTGCTGGATGGGCCATTGACCAGGGAGGTCCCGAAGGGCCGGTCCCAGTTGTCGGCCCGCCAGATGCGGTAGGATTCAAAATCCAGTTGCTGCAGGCGGATGTCCGGCGTGATCATGCTCTCATCATCCCAGAACACATGCACCCGGCTATCGGTGGTCCAGAGCCGCAGGCCTGGCGGCGGCGGGGCCATGCCCACCAACCAGTGGATCTGCTTGTCCAGACCGTCGACACCCGTGCAGCCGGCGGTGCCGGCGTTGGCCAGGTTGCAGGTCCAGCGTCCCTCTTCAAAATCTTCCGGGCCGCAGATATATCCCAATTGCCGGGCGCACTCAAAGCAGTTGTCCAGGTTGAACATGGCGCAGGTCTTCACGAGACCATCGAATTCCCAACTGAAGCGGTCGTCTTCGGTGTGCCCGGGCTGGGTCAATACCCACTCCGGATCCAGGCAGCTGGCATCCATGTAGTCAGGCCGGAAATTGTCCCAGGGATTCTGATTGGTGCCGTTGTCGAAATCTTCGCGGCACAAAAGCGTCTCACGGCCCCGCTGGCCGGGATCCAACTCCTGGCCCGATTCTGTAGTCACCGAAGTGATGCCCTGCACATAGATGCCGTACCAGGTCAGGGCCGCTTCAGCACAGTGCGCCAACAGCCCCCGGCCGCCAGCACTGTTGCCCAACCCAGAGCCCACGACCATCCCCACCTGGAAATTCAGGGTCTCACCCGGAGGCATGATTTCGAAGGGGCCTGCCGAGACGAGAATTCGAAAATCGGCTGCCCTGGTCGGTTGGGTATCGTTGTCCCATTCATCCAGCGGGGCGCTGAGCAGTTGGTACCTTTCTTCATCGTTGGTCGGTTCTCCACCCTGTTCAAAGCCGGTCGAATTGGCGAAACTTTGAAAAGTGCGCATGCCCACGGCACGGGGCGCACGTCGACCGGAAGGGTCCACGTCGTGGCCCAGAAAGACGATACCAAAGTATCCGTCCAGGCGGTTGTTCTCCGCCGCATCATACATAAACCCGACCTGGATCGGGACGAAGCTGCCATCGGATGCACGGACTAATCCCGGCGAGCCGTGGGCCTCCGGCCAACTGCCGGCCATGTCATCGTTCGCAGTATTGGCGCCATCGCGGGGCCCGATATCACTGTCGGAGAAGAAGCCGATATAGACCCGCTCCACATCCGTCACGCCCACGTTGGTGATCTTGTAGTCAAAGCCCACAAAATCGTCGAATTGGTCGTCCTCCCATTGGAAAGAGGTTTGGGTGATTTCCAGATTCATCGGCACGTGGTCGGGGTTCTGTTCGCGGGCCAGCCCGGTATTGTCGTAGTTGGTCAGCACAAACATCTGGTTGCCGATCTGACCAAAGTCCTCGTCGATCAGGCCGTCACCGTCGTCGTCAAAACCATTGAGGGTTTCTTCATCCACCAGGCCGTCCCCGTCGTCGTCCGGGCCGGGCATCGGGTCCCGATTGCCGCGAGCCAGGGCATTGCCCGGGGGGCGCATGATCTTCCCCCCGACCGCTTCGTAGATGGTGGAAGCCAGATCATCCAGGGGAGCCACCTCACCTCCGGTCGAACACAGGCGCTCGCCGAGCACAACACCCCCCACCCAGAGAGCCGAGGCATAGAGGTATTCGTTGCCCGAACCAGCCGGCCACTGGCATGACGGCGCGTGGGAATAGCGCGAAGGTCGGGAATAGGCCGAGCCGATCAGGCCCCAGTTGGTGATGTTGATCTGCACCTCCCCCACATTCATCACGTATTGGCCATCCTGGATAAAGATGCCACTGGGGTTATAGCCCAGTTGCTGCACCGGGTCGGAGATTTCATGCCACGCCTGGGCAGCACCGGGCGAGAGCAGTGATAGGATGCCCAACAACACGGGAACCGATCGGATGCGGTGGAAAAGGTTCAGAAGTGAAGGCGGAAAAATTCGACGCGACAACGCCCGGGCACAACGACCTCGGGGGTGAACCATGATGAGCATGATTGACCTTCAGGGGAAAAAGAAATATGCCCCGGGATCGCAATCGTGGTGGGAACGATGACAGATGAGGATAAGGATTTTGCATAAGGTGGTCCAATAAAAAACCGCCCCGAACAGTCGGGGCGGTTTTCACGATTCATTCAATCTGGGCAATCTCTGGACAATCAGTGTCGATTCGGCATGATCCTGGAGGTCAATAGGATCACTCCGAAAGTCATCGCATCAGTACGTGACCGAAACCGTGAAGCGGTGCACATAGCCCAGCGCTTCCATATCAACGGCACTGTAGTCAGCCTGGATGGCCGTGCCTTCACCGGTGGGCAGCGCGGCACCAAAACCATACGCCAAACCATCGGTGTCGTAATTGATGTGGTAGCCGGCCCGCGCAAAGAACATGTTGTTCAGCGCATACTCGATACCGGCATTGGCCCGCTCGACGTTATCCGAGGGGTGCTGGAATTCGAGCGCCGGGGTCAACCGTTGCTGCTCGTTTTTAAAGGCGTTGAAGCTGACGCCGACCTTGAAGGCCACCGGTAGTTTCGACTCGCGCTCGTCAAACGTGAACTTGCTGCCCAGATTCTGGATGGTCATACCCAGCTTCAGGTCCTTGATACCAATGCGGTACATGATTCCAAAATCCATGGCGCCGGTATTAACCGCCGTCTCGGCCAGGCCCATGTGCAGGTAGTTCAGCGTGACTCCAGCCGAGAATTTGTCGGTGAAGAACCGCGCATAGCTCAAGCCGAAGGTCGTCGTACCAGCATCAAAGGTCTCGCCGGTGCCTTCGGGAATGTAGGCCGTACGCACCAGCTGCGGATCCATCCAGAAGGAACGGACCGAGAAGGCAAACGTGCCCGGGATCGAGCGCGGATTGAACGCCATGATGGCCGAACTGAGGTTGGTATCAGCCGCCCAGGAGACATGGTTGATGGACACCTCATTGCCCTTGACGTTCACCAGCCCGCCGGGGTTCCAGAACACGGCCGTTGCGTCGTCCGCAAGTCCGGTAAAGGCCGACCCCATGGCCGTGGCTCTGGCGCTGACGCCAATTTTGAGTGACTGACCGCCGAAGGTGCCAACTTTGGCAAACCCGGCTGCAAACACCATGGATGGCAAGGCCAGCATGATGGTGGTCAGAATCGCGATGCGTTTCATGGAAACCTCCAGATCCGTCCGCAGACGGAG
>CAZLUL010000234.1:0-5919 GCA_964562635.1 uncultured Fibrobacteraceae bacterium
GTGGGAGGGCTCTCGTTTCCGCTGACCCAGGTGCAGACGACCACGGGCCCAGTGGACGGTCCTTTTTCCTTTATCGGCAATAATCCCCGCTATTATGGCGCCGATTTGCTACTCGTCGACTTCTCTGTTTCCCAATACAGCTACAATGGGCTGTTGTTCTACCAGCCGGTCACCGTCACCATCACCAGCATTTCCCCTGATACGGTTGCCGTTTATGACCCGCCGGAAAGTGGCCTGACCTGGCAATTCCAGTTCGACCAGCACACCGAATTCTGGGGGCCGGGGTGGATCAGCGAACCGCTGACCGTCGGCTTTTATACGAAGCGCGGCAGTCCGGTTCATATTTCGGTGGAAATCGGCGTGGCGCCGGGTCCCCCGGCCGGGATGGTCTCAGGACAGGTGTGGCACGATCAGAATACCAATGGCATGCATGATGTTGATGAAGGTGGCCTGTCGGGTATTCCGTTGGAAATTGCCAGCGAAGATGGTTTGTACAATGCGGCCGTCTATACCGGCGTGGACGGCAGGTACCGCTTTGAGAATCTGCCCATCAAGGACTTTACGGTGGCTTTGGCACCGGCCGACCACGTGAACCCCGTCACGCCGGCGACACGTGCGGTGGCGATCGGGGTTGGAGCCGAGGGTTATGACTGGTTGGAGCAGGTGGACTTCGGCATCAGCCTTTTGCCCGTGGCGTCATTGACCGTCAACGCGAACGCCGATGCGACCGTCCAATCGCAAAATATCGATTTTGAAACATACAATTTTGGTTTTGATCCGTACCTGAGAGTCGGCACAACAATGCGGGATGACGGGCCGAATGACGCCCTGCGCAGCCTGGTTCGGTTTGATCTGCCCTATGAAATGGGGGCGGTGGTCGAGGCGCGCCTGGAGATGTCGGTGGTGAATTTTCTCCGCGGTGCGGATCAAACCTATCAGTTGGATGTGCACGCGGTGGTCGAGTCGGGCGATCGCACGCCCTGGATCGAAGGCAACGGGAGTTTCTCGCATCCCAACAATCGCACCATTTTGCGACCAGAAGTGGCCACCGGTGTCGCCTGGGCCGGCGACGTTGACAATTTTGCCCAACCGGATTTTGACCTGGTGAGCGTCGCGCGTACGGCCGTGGCACAGGCCGACTACGGCTTTGCTGACGTGGTTTCCTGGCCCGTGACCGGCCTGGTCAACGATTGGCTGGACGGCAGTGTGTCCAACCTTGGAGTCCTGATTCGCGACACGAATCCGGACCGAACCCACCGGATAGTCCAGTTCTCGTCACGCGATGCCCTGTTGCGGTATGAAGGTCAGACCGGGGCCAAGGGACCGGGGCCGCGCCTGGTACTGATCTACCAATAGGTGCCGGCGCCTGCGGATTCCGTACAGCGGGATCGATGGTATAGCGCATTCGAATCTTGTGCTAAACTGCGGCCAAGGATTGAATAATTTCTGATCATTATTATTGATGACGGCGGAGGTCTTTTGACATGAGCAATGGAAACGATACCGGCCATATGGACCGAGCGATGGATGTCGCCATTCGACTTGCCTTCGTTGGGTTCATTGTGTACTGGTGTGGAAAAATCTTTGCCCCATTTTTTCTGCCGGTATTGTGGGGCGCCATCATTGCAGTAGCGCTTTATCCCTTGTTCTTGAAGCTGAAAAAGAGCCTCGGCGACCGCAATCGCACGGCCGGCGTCCTTTTTATTGTCATCTCGCTGACGTTGGTGATTGCGCCCACTGCGGTTTTGACGGGATCACTGATAGACGGTGCCACTTCGGTTAAAGAAAAACTTGATGAAGGCACTTTTACATTCCCACCACCGAATGAGAGTGTTAAAGAGTGGCCGGCAATTGGCGGTCGCACTTATGACGCCTGGTTGAAGGCTTCTCAAGACCTGGGCGACCAGTCGTCCAAATACACTGAGCAAGTCAAATCATTGGCCTCATGGTTAGCCGGCACGATCGCCGCCCTGGGCGGGGCAATTGTGCAAACGATCATTTCGCTAATCATTGCCGGCGTATTTATGATGAATGCCATCGGCGGGGGACGAGTAGCGTATGCATTTGCTGATCGAGTTGGCGGGGACGGCGGACGAGAACTCGTCACAATTTCCATCGCGACCATCAGGAGCGTGGTGCGTGGTGTGCTCTTGGTCGCAATTATCCAAAGTTTGATGGCGGCGGTCGGACTATGGTTCGCCGGTGTGCCTGCTGTTGGTCTGTGGGCACTCATTGTGTTGATACTGGCGATTGTGCAGCTGCCGCCCATTATCATTTTAGGCCCCATTGCCGCTTATGTATTTGCTTCTAACGACAGCACCGCGGTTGCCATTGTCTTTTTGATCTGGAGTTTGGTTGTCAGCGGGGCAGATGGATTTCTCAAGCCAATCTTTCTTGGACGCGGTGTCGCGGTGCCCATGTTGGTCATCCTCGTTGGCGCGATCGGTGGTATGATCGCCGCAGGAATCATCGGTCTGTTCCTGGGTGCGGTGATTCTTTCGCTCGGCTACAAATTGACGCAATCATGGCTGGGAGAAAGTACCGGCGAAGGCGAAACCGTCGCTGCTGCTGAACCCCAGGGGGACTGACTAAGTCATAGCTCAAATCCAGCAATCGTTTCTGCGGTTGTTTCTCCCACACTCCAGCGTTGGTGTGATGATTTTTTATGCTAAAGAGGATGTAAATTGTCTTATTAGATAGTATTTGTCTCGTTATTCTGCTGAAATGGGCCTCTCAACCTCATTGCCAGAACATCCTCCCGAGGGGCGGCCTGGATGAGACCGGCCAGACCGTGGCCAGCGGCTCCTATTTCGTCCAGTTGGAAGCCGGGGGCGAGTCCAGCACGCAGCGGATGACGATGTTGAAGTAGGTAGTCGCGGGTCTGGCAACAGTCCTTCGCATTGGCCCCGATTTATTGGTCCAAAATCCGTTCAATAATACTCTTGAATTTTGCTCGTAGCTGAACGTATTCGGCGCCAGTCGCTGGCCCTGTAAATCCCGTATGAATAGCTTGCACTTGCCCGTCTTGATCCAGAAAAATCGTCGTCGGATACGAACGCACACGGTCGAGAAATGGCAATGCTTGGGACGCTTTCTCTTTTGCTGCCAGTCCCGCCACCAGGATGGGGTAGGGGACGTCATGACGGTCCACATAACGTTTGACCTGCTGACTGTCGCGCGTGAAGTCACCCGTGATTTCAAAAGCCAAGCCGAGAATTGACAGTCCTCTATCCGCGTACTCATGACTGAGTTCGACCAGAAACTCAGTCGCGTCATGACAATTGGGGCACCACGATCCGAACACATAAATGATTCGAGCTTTGCCCAGAAATTGGGAGTCGTTGAGGGACCGCATTTCGCCTGCCAAATCGGGGAAGCGAAAACTGGCGAGTTCGCTGCCCTCTTGCCAGCTTGTCTCGGCGAAGGCGTCCGGGAGTTGGGCGTTGTCGTCACGGATGGCCGTCCACTCCTCGTGCCAGCTGCCGGATGACCAAAAGTCGCCGCGAATTTCACCCGACTCGTTAAGATCGGCGTTGAAAAGAAAAGCGTGTGCTCCATCAAAACAACTCAGTGTCATCTTTTTACAGGTCGCCGTCCCGCTGAGAAATCGATAGTCACCGGTGGCGTTTAGAAAAGTCCCGCTGGCCTCTTGGCCTGACTGAGAAAAAATCCCAACTGAATCTGTGTCATCGCTGTCGAAATTGACCAGCCAACGCCCCGAAAATGCGGTCGTTCCGCACGCATCCCCGGCCTTGTTAGCCGGTTGGTCTGTGGCATGAAATTTCAGCTCAGCATAGAGATCTGGGCCGCGACGCTTGCGATAAACACCATCGTAACGATTTGCACTGGCGTTCCAAGTGGCCGTGATGGACGAGTCGTAGTGGGGAAACCCAATGGACATTTCTTCTGCGGTCAGTTGAAATTCAACAATTTCGATTTTCTCATCTCCGTTGACGATCCAGGCACGAGACTCAGAGATCTCGAGGCCGAAGGTCAGCGACCCGCCCGGGCTTTCCAACCAAGCTTGCCAAAGGACAGAAGAGCTAGCGGGCTCAGCATGAAGGCCGAAGGCTGAAATAATGCAGGCAAAGGTGACAAGTATCTGTAAGAGCCGTTTCATTGCTGACCCAATCAGTCGAGAAGACAAAAAATTGTGCGATACAATATGAATCGCAACGTAGCACAAACGAGCTTTGTGGGAGAAGATCTATAATCGTAGCCTTCAGGTCAGGGAAGCCCGCACATTCTGTCCTGGATTGTTCTAACCGGGCCCGAGTAACCTGAGCCAATACCGCTTGTTTTTCCTATCCACAATAGATTGCAAAGGATGGTCTTGTGAAAGCCTATGTACTGCAGAAATCCGGCGCACCAGAGGTGTTGAAAATTTCAACGGTTGATCCCCCGATATTGGGTAAGGGTGGGGTTCGGGTCAAGTTGCAGATCATTGGTTTGAATTATGCTGAAATCCAAAGCCGCAAGGGCCTATATGGATGGGCACCCAAACGACCTTATATCCTTGGTATGGAAGCCTATGGAACCGTGGTCGAAACTGGGCCAGATGTTCAGAGTATTAGTCCCGGTGCTTCGGTTATTGTGGTGGGACAATTCGGTTGTTATGCCGAAGAGGTGGTGGTTCCTACCGCCCAAATCCTCCCGGCCATGGCATCCTTCAACCCTGTGGAAAATGCCGCCTTTGCAGTCCAGTTTATGACAGCCTGGGTGGCCCTGGTGGAAGTTTGCCGGCTAAAGGGGAGCGACCGGGTTTTGATTCAAGCCGCCGCCGGTGGCGTTGGCACAGCCGCGCTTCAATTGGCTAAAGCACATGGCTGCGAAGTCTTCGGAACGGCCAGTAAAGCCAGTAAGCTTGATCTGATTCGCTCGCTGGGTGCTGATCATGCTATTAATTATGTCGCTGACGACTTTAGCGAAACCATCAGAAACATCACTTCGGGTGAAGGTGTCGATGTTGTTCTTGAGGTTGTCGGTGGTGAGGTCTTTCGTAAAAGCATGGAGTTGCTCAACCCTTTCGGACGTTTGGTGGTGATTGGATTTGCCAGTCTAAATTTGAGCAAGCTCAATCCGCTATCATGGTGGAAAACCTGGAGAGCCATCCCGCGGGTAAATATTGGTGCCATGGCCACCGCTTCTCAGGTGGTCGGTGCCAGTCATCTTGGCTATCTACTCAACGATCCCAAACGGATGAATCAACTCTGGTCCGACCTGACAGCTTTTGTGACTCAACACGGGATAAAGCCAGTGGTGGGTCATGAATTCAAATTTGATGAGATGCCAGCTGCTCATGCCCTTATGGAGTCCAGACAGAGTACTGGAAAGATTGTGGTGCACCTCTAGGCAGGCCCTGCACACCCTGGACACGCCTGATCATGCCTGATCATGCCGGCGGTTGGTCGGTCGACATTCGTTTGCCTGAAGGTTCGGTAGAGTGGTAGAATCAGGAATCGGTTGCAGGCATGGGTGGGAATGGGTGGTTGTTTTTTCGATCCGCTTGGCCCGGGGTGGGGTTGATAATTGCAGGAAATTGGGCGACGAAGCACAGATGGGCGGAATGTTATGATGAAGTGGCGGAAAGCCGGCCCGACGATACTGGTATTTATGAGCGCTGTCGTCTTGTTCAGTCTCGGGTTGGCTGATGCGGCCGACCCGGATCTTCCTCATCCCCACCGGGGGGTTCTGGAGCCCTATGAACTGGAGCCGATTGGAATCGCGCTTTCCGCAGAGCAGCGTGAGAAACTGGCTGAGGGGGAAGTTGTCCACATGACTATCAAGAAAGAGGACAAGGGCGGCACCGGCATTGGCGTGGTCGACATCAGCACCTCGCCTGATGTCGTGTGGAGCCGGATCATGGGCTTCGATCACTATGCCGAGTGGGTCGGACCGGTGAAGTTCTGCGATACCTAC
>CAZLUL010000235.1:0-5864 GCA_964562635.1 uncultured Fibrobacteraceae bacterium
CGGCGCGCGACTACAAGGCCCGCGGCCTGCGCTGGGTGGTCATCGGTGACGAGAACTACGGTGAGGGTTCGAGCCGGGAGCACGCCGCCATGGAGCCGCGCCACCTCGGTTGCGCCGCGGTGATCGTGCGCAGCTTTGCTCGCATCCACGAAACGAACCTGAAGAAGCAGGGCATTTTGGGCCTGACTTTCGTCAACCCGGCCGACTACGACCTCGTGCGCGAAGGCGACCGCTTTGACCTGACCGGTCTGGCGGACCTGGCGCCCGACAGTATGGTGGGCTGTACTCTGCATCACGCTGACGGTTCGGCGGACAGCTTTGATCTGGCGCACACCATGACCGAAGAACAAGTGGCCTGGTTTGTGGCGGGTTCGGCCTTGAACAAGATCAAGGCGGGAAGCTAAGGGGCTCCTGGGGTCAAATAAAGGGCGAAAAGATCAACAAATCTCGCGATCAAATAATGAATTGATAAGAATAATGGCCGCACAATATGTATTGTGCGTCCAATTTATAGTGCAAAAAGGTGGCATAATCCCGGCAGTTCTGTTACACTGTCTTAGCGTGGAGAATCACTACGCTCAGCCCATCATCCATCCGCAGGCTGCCTCGCACGACCGGGGCCACTGAGAACTTCGTAGGGGAGATCATGTTGTTCAAGTCTCAACGATCACAATATCGGTCCGCTTTTGTCACGCTGCTGGCTCTGGTTCTGGCGCTGACGACCTTGGCCTTGGCGGCACCATTGGCGCTCGGTGCCTCCGACACGCCCATCAATCCGATGGCGGTTGAAGGTCCTGTGGCTCGGGAATTTGCGGTGCTGGCGGCCGAACAGTTGTCTGCCGTGGCCACTGTGCCGGTGGATGTGGCGGCCGCGTTGGCCGAAGATTCCATCCGCGAGCGCAACGACTTGCCGCCGCGTTTTGCCATCGGCGAAAGCACGTGGCTGAGCCCGGAAGATTCCGGCACCTGGGAAAACCTGGGCACCCGATACCAAATGTGGCGAACCCGCATCAGCTCTCCTGGCGCCATGTCGCTGAACCTCGGGTTCACCGGTTTTGAGCTGCCCAAGGGCGCGCGCCTGAGTATCTATCCGGTCGATGTGACCGATGTGGAAGACTACCGCGGCGTGCTGACGTTCACCAACGCGGACAACGAAGACCACGGCCAACTGTGGACGCCGGTGATTCTGGCGGACGACGTGGTGCTGGAGCTGGTGCTGCCGGTGAGCGAGCGGCAGAACTACCGCCTGGAGCTGACGGCCATCAACAAGGGTTACCGCTACTTCGGTGAAAACCTGGCCGAGCTGGGTTACGACAAGGCCGGCACCTGCAACGTCGACGTGGTCTGCCCCGAGGGTGACGACTGGCGGGCCGAGATCAATTCGGTGGGCGTGCTGTCCACCGGTGGCACGACTTTCTGCACCGGCTCGATGTTGAACAATACCGCCGGCGACGGCACGCCTTATTTCCTGACGGCCAATCACTGTGGTATCAGCAGCGGCAATGCGGCTTCGCTGGTGGTGTACTGGAATTTCCAGAGCGTCAACTGCGGCGACCAGAGTGGTGGCGTGCTGAATCAATTCCTCACCGGTTCGACTTTCCTGGCCGGTTCGGCCGCGTCGGATTTCACGCTGGTGGAAATGAACGATCCGGTGGATCCGGCCCATGAGGTCAGCTTTGCCGGTTGGGACAAGACGTCGGTGGACCCCTCCAGTGCCACGGCGATTCACCACCCCAGTACCGACGAAAAAAGCATCAGCTTCGAATACGACCCGACCACTACCACCACCTATCTGCAGAACACCGTGCCCGGCGATGGCAGCCACATCCGGGTCACCGACTGGGATGTGGGCACGACGGAGCCCGGTTCTTCGGGTTCGCCCCTCTTTGACCAGAACCACCGGGTGGTGGGCCAGTTGCACGGTGGGTACGCGGCCTGTGGCAACAACACCTCCGACTGGTACGGGCGCCTGTCCGTATCCTGGCCGCAGATTGCCCAGTATCTCGATCCGCTGAGCACCGGCCAGGACAACGTCGACACCTATGCGCCGTGGGCCTCGGGCCTGCAGATGTCCGGCACCAACCTTGATGCTGCGGGCAATACTGGCGGGCCCATCACGCCCACCGGTACGGTCTATACGGTGGTCAATTCGGGCACGACTCCGCTGAACTTCGAGGTGACCTCGGATGTGACCTGGGTCGATGTCGTTGGCGGCACCGGTACCCTGGCCGGTGGCGCTTCGGCTGCGGTGACGATCAATCTCAACGCCAATGTGAACCTGTTGGGCAACGGCCTGTATCTCGGCACTTTGACTTTCATCAACCTGACCGATGGCGATGGTGGCGGCATCAAGCCGATGCGCGTGCAGATCGGTGTGCCCGAGTTGGTCCATGGCTTCTACCTCGATGCGGATCCGGGCTGGGCCATGACCGGCGACTGGGCCTTTGGCGTGCCGACCGGCAGCGGTGGCACGGCCTACGGAAACCCTGACCCATCGGCGGGCAATACCGGCACCAACGTGATCGGTTACAATCTGGGCGGCGACTATACCAACGGCATGGCCGAGACTCACATGGTGACCACGTCCATCGATTGTTCGAACCTGAGCGCGACCAGCTTGCGCTTCTGGCGTTGGTTGAACGTCGAGCAGTTGGCCTATGACCACGCCTCGGTGGCTGTCTCCAATGACAGCATCAACTTCACGACGGTTTGGGCCAACGGTGCCGAGTTGGCCGAAACGGCCTGGACCCAGGTATCCTACGACATCAGTGCCGTGGCCGATGGCCAGTCCACCGTGTTCGTGCGCTGGACCATGGGCACAACCGACGGTTCCTGGGAATATTCCGGCTGGAATATCGACGATGTCGAAATTTGGGGCCTGCCCAATGCTGTCAGCCCGGTGGGTGACCTGCCGCTCTACAAGTTGAGCGTGGGCAACTACCCCAATCCGTTCAACCCCGTGACCAAGGTCAGCTTTGTGCTCGAGCGGGCCGGACACGCCAACGTGCGGGTGTACAATGTGCAGGGCCGCTTGATCAAGGAACTGATCGATGGCCTGCAGGCCGCCGGTCCGGGCAGTGTGGTCTGGGACGGCTCCGACCTCGATGGCCAGCGAGCTGCCAGTGGCGTGTACTTCGTGCAGGTGCTGTCCGGTGGGCAGAAGGCTGACCACAAGATGGTGCTGCTGAAGTAATATTCCTCAAGGCGAATGCGAAAAAGATGAGCCTCGGGCCTTTGGGTCCGAGGCTCATCTTTTGCACCCCTGGCGCAGTTCGGCTATCATCTGGATGTCCAGAAAATCACTTTCAGCCTGACAAGGGGACATCATGCAATCAGCCTGCGATTTGACCGGCAAGAAGGCCCTGATCACCGGCGCGAGCCGTGGCATTGGCCGCGCGGTGGCCGAAATGCTGGCCGCCCACGGCGCCCAGGTCGTGGTGCATTACGGCACGGACGAAGAGGCAGCCACCCACGTGTTGAAAGGGTTGACCGGCGAGGGGCACGCCATCTTGTCCGCTGACCTGGGCGACGCGACGGCCGCCGGCAATCTGGCCGGACAGGCGGCCGAACTGCTCGGTGGCTTGGATGTGGTGGTGAACAACGCCGGCATTTTTGTGACCCACGACATTGCCGAGCTGGATCAGAAAAACTGGCAGCAATTCTGGGACCGTACCATCGCGGTCAACCTGAATGGCCCGGCCCACGTGCTGCACGGGGCGATTCCCCACCTGGAAAAGGCCGGCGGCGGGCACATCATCAATATCACCAGCCGGGGGGCTTTTCGGGGCGAACCGGAAGCGCCGGCCTACGGGGCCAGCAAGGCGGGGCTGAACAGCCTGAGCCAGTCACTGGCCGTGGCCCTGGCGCCGCGCAACATCAAGGTGGTGGCCGTGGCCCCGGGTTGGGTGCTGACCGACATGACGCGGGACTTTCTGGCCGGGCCGGGGGGCAAGTCGATTCGGGCCCAGAGCCCCATGGGGCGCACCGCCACGGCTGATGAAATCGCCCATGTGGTGCTGATGGTGGTTTCGGGTCGGGCGGACGCGTTGTCCGGTGGGATCATCGACATCAACTGCGCCTCGTACCTGCGCTAGTCTACTCGACTTCGTTGACGGCGCCGCCGATGCCGATGGGCAGGTGCTGCAGGGTGCCGAAAGTCAGGCCCAGCAGCATGCGGTTGTCTTCGTTCACTGAGGCAAAAAAGCCGGGCCGCAGGGGGCCGACCTTGACCAGTCCCGGGTAGAGGTTCAGGCGGTAGCGATAGTCCTTGGTCCGCGCAAAAAGCAATGACGCCATCAGGCTGTTGTTGCGGTCATAGAACACGCCACCGGAAACAGCCACGTCCACGGTCTTGCTGATCTGGTCGATCTTGAACAGGTTCTTGGCCACCAAGCCCAGGCCCACCGAAACACATTGGCCATTGGGCCGCGTGAAACTCAGGCCCAACTCGGCATGGGTGCCCCAGTGGTAAAAGATGCTCCTGCTGCCCCGTTCGTTGATGTGAAACTTCACTGCGTAATTCTGCCCGTTGTTCACCAGCTCTTCACTGCCGGGCAACCACACCGGCTGGTAGGACCAGTCGGCCATGTTCAGGGTCCGGCTGAAGAAACGCGCTACCTTCTCGTTGCTGAATAGGATGATGCCGGCGGGATTGAAGATCCAGAAGTCGGCCACCGGATCGGTCGAGGGGCCTTCGTAGCCATCGTTTTCGACAATTTCATTGAGAAAGTGATAGGCGAAGATGGTCGCGCCGGCCCAGGCTGTGGGGTGGTCAACCTCGTGGTAGCGGTAGTATTCCTGCATCATCCGGTAGCTCATGCCGCCGCCGAGCAGGTGGTTCAGGTAGTTGGGCCAGTACTGGGCCTGGCCGGAGTTGATGGAGATGGGGATGACTTCGCGCGAGAGAAAGTCCCAGGCCCCATTGATGCTGATGGACCAGTGGGGGTTGAGCAGGTTCTTGGTCACGTTGCGCGCGCCCCGGCCGTACATGATCTTGCCCGGCTTGTTGTGCCGGTTGCTGACCTGCATGATGCCGAAGCCGCCGTTGATGATCAGGCGCAGGGGATGGATCAGGGACTGGGTTCCGTAGTCGTAGCCCTTGTAGAAAAAATAATTCCCCTGTTTGCCGTCGACGGCTTCCACATGGGGCACGTAGCGGGTTGTCGCGCTGACCGTTTCCTGGGCCCGGACGGGCGCGCCCTGGAGCGTGAGCACCAGCAGGACAATCAACAGGGTGGGCAGCTTGTTCAAATTTGTGATCAAACGAGATCCACGATGGAACCGAAGTCCGGGTCAAAGAGACGCTTATAGATGCGGATGGCAAAACCGTCCGTCATGCCGGCCAGGTAGTCGCAGATGATGCGCGCTCGCAGTTGGGAGTCGTCTCCCGCCCGGGACATCTCGGCCTCGAAATCCCGCGACAACAGGGACAGTGGCGATTGATGGTCGCCAAGATAATGAGCGGTGAGGGCCTTGTACAGGCGTTCGAGCATGTGGCCGCCCTTGTATTCCAGTTGGCACACCTGGGGAGAGCGAAAAACCAGGTTGACCGCCAATTTGGCGTACAATTTCTGCTCACGAACCACATCCGGATCCAGCTCGACCTTAAAGCGGTACCGGTTGGTCAGATCGCTCATGAAATTGTCGTCATCCACCAGGGTGCAGGCCTCGACAAAAGTGCCGATTTTGCGATTCATCACGCGTTCGAGGTTGCCTTCACCGAGGGCGGCAGTCAAATCGTCGAGGATGCGGGTCTCGTCCGTGGTGAGGTCCTGGTCGGCCGCCCAGCGACTGACCTTGCCAATGGTGATGAAGCCCGCGTTGGCGCTGTCAACCAGATCGTTCAGGCTGTAGGCGGTGTCGTC
>CAZLUL010000236.1:0-5840 GCA_964562635.1 uncultured Fibrobacteraceae bacterium
AAAATCGATACCGGTGACGAAGTCGCAGAAGCGGGCCAGTTCAAAAGCGGCCCGACCGGTGGCGCAACCCAGATCCAGGGCCCGTTTGATGGGCCGGTCGCCAATGACCTCGTGGCACAGTTCGGCCGTTACGCGGGGGAAGTTGGCCACGCCGTGGTAGTCGGCGCCAAAGTGAAACTCGCAGTACTGACTGACGAGATTGTCGGATTCGTAGATGTCGGCCTCCAAATTCACGGTTTGATTCGAGTCGATGTAGCGGAACCCGGCGTGCTGATAGAAGTGCCGCCGGAAGGCATACCGAGCGTGGTGAGTCACTTCATTGCCGGTGCTGATCCACGAGCCGCCTTTCATCAAGTTATGCTGAGTGTCGAAGGTGGGCACGGAAAAATCGTCATAGATCGGATGCACTTCAAAGCCCGGGAAGCCTCCGATGGGAGTTTCGGTCCACTGCCAGACGTTGCCCTGCACATCGCCGAAGCCCGCGTTGAGATGCCTGTCCACCGGACACGATGACGCGCTATGGGCCAGGTTGATGTTGCCCTGGCTGCCATTCCAGTCGGGCTGGTCGGGCATGCCGGCATGATCCAACAGGGCGTACCACTCGGCCTCGATGGGCAGGCGTATGGGCTTGCCGGTCGCCTCGGCTTTCCAGTTGCAGAAGGCCTTGGCTTCGAGTTGGTTCACTTCCACCGGCCAGTTCCAGGGCATGTCGATCAGCTCGGCCATGCAGCGCAGCTGATAACCACTGTCGGCATCGCCGTGCCAGAACAAGGGCTGCACAGCTTTCTTGTACGTCTTCCAGGCCCAGCCCTCTTCGGTCCACCAGGTTTCGGTGGCGTAACCGCCAGCTTCGACAAATTCGCGGAACTCGTCATTGCTCACCAGAAATTTGGCGGCCTTGAAAGGCGTCACGGTCTTTTTGAGGCTGCCGTATTCGTTGTCCCAGCCGTACAGGTTGTGGATGTGGTCCTTGCCCAAAGTGATTTTGCCGCCGGGCACCGCGAGCATCTCATTGGCCGGCGCGGGGCCCGAGTCCGGAAACACCGACCAGTCGGGATGCTTCTGCACCAGATTCAGGGGCAGTTGCCGGATCAGTACCGAGCTGGTTTCCAGATGAATGTGCTCGTGCTCGATCCCCATCAGGATGGTCCAGAAAGGGTCAGCCCAGGCGACCGGCATCGTCAACGGCAACTCGTCGATCACTTTTTCGATGACCGCGCGCACCTGGTTGCGGTATTCATAGACTGCCGCGACCGTGGGCCAGGTGTAGTTCTTGTCGTTCAGGTCATCCCAGCTCATTTCATCCACGCCGATGGCGAACGCCGATTCGAACTCGGGATTCACCCGCTCGGTGATGATCTTGGCCAGCGCCAGCTTGTTGACAAAGAAGGTCGCGGTGTGGCCCAGATAGAAAATCAGGGGATGCCGCAGCGGATCGGCCCGCAGGAAATAGGCTTCGTCGCCTTTCATGACCTCGAACAGCTTTTCGTACAGTTCCCAGGTCGAGGTGAAATATGCGCGGATTTCCTGACGCTTTTCGGCCTCGGTTCCCTGATTCAGGATGGGTGTGTTCTGCACCTTGAAAGACATGACTTCTCCGGTGTTTTTGGTTCCTGTTGATGGGCTCTTTGCAGAATAACGTTTTTACAGCTTAAGACCATGTGAAAAATCCGCCGGAAGTATTATCATGACCCCTATGAAAAACACACTCGCAGTCTTCTGCTTCTTTTTGTCGGGTTTCGCCGGTCTGGTCTACGAAGTGGCCTGGATCCGGCGCGCCTCCCTGGTTTTTGGATCCACCACCTGGGCGCTCAGCACGGTGCTGGCCGTCTTCTTTGCGGGCCTGGCCCTGGGCAGCTGGCTGTTTGGCCGCTGGGGGCAGCGCATCACGCGGCCCATCCGGCTTTACGCCCTGCTGGAGTTGGGCTTGGCGGTGCTGGCCTTGCTTTCTCTGCGCGCCTTCGCCCTGGTCGACGGAGTCTACGGAGCCGCCTATCGGGGCGCCGTGGCGGTCCATGCCGATGCAGACGGCCTGCAGTGGCTCACCGCTGGGGGCCAACTCACCGTGATGCGCGTGCTGCTGGTGGCTCTGGTGCTGCTGCCGCCGACCTTCGTCATGGGCGGCACCTTGCCCTTGTTTTGCCGGCAATTTGTCGCCGATAGCGGCCGCATCATCCGCAATCTGGGCCTGCTGTACGGGGTCAACACCCTGGGCGCCGTGTTTGGCACACTGGCGGCCGGGTTCATTTTGATTCCGCAGGTGGGGGTGTCCGGCGCGGTCAGTGTGGCCGCCGGGGTCAATATCCTGCTGGCTATCACGGCCCTGGCGTTGCGCTTTGAAGCATTGCCGGCGCCGTCGCCGCTTGGGAAATCCGCCGCGGTGCTACCCACCGCAGTCTCGCCGGCCGGATCCCGCTTGGTGATGCCCGCGCTCTTTTTCACAACCGGCCTGGTTGTCGTCGGGGCCGAAGTCTTCTGGTCCCGCTTTTTGTCCCTGGTGATCCGCGACAGCGTGACCACCTACACGATCACTCTGTCGGTGGTTCTGGCGGGCATCGTGGTGGGCAGTCTGTTGGTCAGTTGGCTGGAAAAAAGCGGCCTGCTGCAGCGGGTCTCACTGGCCTTGTTGTTTGGCTTGTTCCAGCTGGGCGCGGCCCTTTCGGTCACGGTGCTGATGTTTCTGCCGGCCAGTTTGTGGCTGGGCCTGGGCGAAGGCATGCTGCCGTTTTTCCTGCTCATGTTGCCGGCCACCATCTTGTCGGGGGCTAGTTTCCCCTTGGCCAACCGGCTGGTCCTGAATGATCCGGCCCTGGCTGCGGCCAGCGTGGGCCGGATGACTGCGCTCAATACCGTCGGTGGCATTGTCGGTTCGTTGCTGGTGGGGTTCTTTATTCTGCCGCAACTGGGTTTGGCCGCCAGCGTGAAAATCATCACCGGCGTGGGCATGGCCACCGCCATAGCAGCGCTGTTGCTGCTGGAAGACTTGCCGACCCGCACCCGCAACCTGCGCCTTGCTTTGTCAGGCGCTGGGGTGGCCCTGTGGCTGGGCTTGCCCCTGTTGTTGGGCAACCGATTGCCCGCGGGCTTTCTGGGCCGCAGCGGAACCTTGCTGGATTATGTCGAAGGCCACAGCGCCACTTTATCCACGGTGGATGTCGAGGGCGTGGTGCGCCTGGAGATTGACAATCTGTGGCAGGGTATCGATACCAAGGGCCACCAGATCATGGCAGCCCATCTGCCAGCCCTGTTGCACGCCGCGCCGCAGGACGTGCTGGTCATCGGCGTGGGAGTGGGGCAGACCGCCGGCCGTTTCCTGGACCACGGCATCAATTCACTGGACTGCGTGGACATCGAACCGGCGATTTTTCCCTTCATCGATCGCAATTTTCCAGCCGCGAGGTTGCGCGACCAACGGGTGAACCTGGTGGCCGACGACGGCCGCACCTTCACCGCCCACACCGACCGCCAGTACGACATCATTTCGGTCGAGGTGGGGCAACTGTTTCGCCCGGGTGTTGATGTCTTCTACACCCGGGAATTCTACGAGGATGCCCGCAACCGGTTGCGTTCCGGCGGCTTGGTGGCGCAGTTCGTGCCGCTGGGCTTCCTGCCCGAGGCGTCCTTCCGCTCGGTGGTGGCGACTTTTCTGGCCGTCTTTCCGGACGCCGGCTTGTGGTACAACACCCAGGAATTGCTGCTCATAGGAGGCGTAGACCGGATGCCGCGCCTGGATATGAATCGCCTGCGCCAACTCGAAGGCGCCCTGGAAGGCGAGGCGCCCGATGAAGCTCTGGTTCGCCTGGCCCAGGACTTGTCCTGGAGTCATTGGGGCGGCGCGCGGCATCACCTGGTGCATCCGGGTGCGCTGCTGGGCAGCTTCCTGGCCGACGCCGAGGGCCTGCGCGCCATGGCCGCCGGCGCTGAAATCTATGTCGACGACATTCCGCGGCTGGCCTACGAAACCAGCGGCGCCACGGTGCAGGACCATCACGAAGAGCCCATGGCCAGATTTTTGGGCGACCATCTGGCGCCGTTGGCTCATGGTGTGGTGGATCCGCCCGAACCGCGGGTCTTGAAGCTGGCCAAAGAAACCCGCCAGTTGAATCTGCGGGATATCGTGGCCTCGGGGCTGATCGCCGAAGTGACAGCCAGCCAGGGGCAGGCCTCGGTGCAGAAGAATTTGCAACTGTTGCAGCAGGCCTTGCAACTGAACCCGGAAAGCTATCTGGCCAATGCCAACACGGGCAAGCTGCTGTTGATGGCGGGGCAGGCGCCTCAGGCCGAACAGTTCCTGGTCAAGGCGGTGCGTTTGCAACCCGAGTCGGTGGCCGCCCTGCGGGATCTGGGCATGGTGTATGTCGTGACCGAAAGGCCAACCCAGGCGCTGACATTTTTGCAGACTGCGGTGCGGTTGGATCCGGAAGAATTTGGTGTGCGCAATTATCTGGGCAGTGCTTTGGCCATGACCGGCGATCCGAGGGGCGCGATGGTGCACTTTGAAAAGGCGCTGGAGCTGCAGCCGGGCGACGTCTCGGTGCAGCAGAACCTGGCCCGGGCGCGGCGCGAAGCCGAAGCGCGCTAGCTGGACATCCTGTCAGGACGCCCTAACGGGGCTGGCTGAGGTCGACGATTTCCTCTGCGGTGTAGCCCAACTGCTGCCAGTCCAGCACGCCTTGCGCTCCGTGGCAATCGCCGCAATCAAGAGCGCCTTCGAGGCGGATAGCGTGGCTGATTTCGAGCATGGCATCGGTCGGGAGCCAGCGCGGCTCGATTTGGCGGCCAGCGTGCACATCAACGTAGCTGTTGGTATTCCAGCCGTCTATCGCCATGAATGACATAAACTTATCCATCATGTAGTACTTGAACAACAGGCCGTACATCATGCCCATCATGCTCTTTTCCATCTCGACCCGGGCCGCGGTCTGGGGTTGGCCGGTGCGGTAGTAACTGGGCAGGTTGTAGGGCACGAACATCCCGCCAAAGGGCCCCATATTCTGCAGATCGATGTGCTGCCGGCCGTTGAACCGCTTCATGGCGTACAGCTTTGAGGGCCTGCCGGCCCGGGCGATGGGCCGCATCGTCTCTTCGTACCATCCCGCATAATCAAAATCCGCAAATTCGGGCCAGCGGTGGGCCGCATCGTAGAACGTGTAGAGTCCGGCATTGTTGGGATTGTCGCCGATGGGGTTGCCCAGGAAAGTGCCGTCACCATTCCACCACACATAGGCAATGCCTTCACCGGGCGCCGATTTTTTGACCTGGTCATCGTAAATATGAATGCCGGCCTCTTCTTCAAAAACGGTGTTGCCGAAGTCCCGTCGGGTCACGTTGTCCTCGTGCAGCGAAGGGATGTGGCAAGTTTGGCAGGCAATGCGCGCCAGGTGGTCGTTCAGGCTCTGGCCGTGTTCGCTGTCCGCATCATGGGGCGGGTCGTCATGGCACTGCAGGCAACGGACTTCCACGTCGCTCAAATCATTGGCCATCATGGTCGTGGTGTGGGTGCCCTTGGCCATCAGGTGGCCTTGGGTGGCGTGGCATTCGATGCAACTCAAGCCGGCTGCTGCGTGCACATCCCAGGTGGGCGAGTAGGGCGTGCCCCGCTTACTGCCCGGATGCGCTACCCGTGGCCGTTGCAACCCGGGATTGCTCAGGCTCTGCATATATTCCGGGCCCGCTTCGTCGACATAGATGTCGCCCCCCAAATTGTGTTGGTGGCAGCGCAGGCAGGCTTCGGCGGTGGGCGTGGTGACTGAAAGAGCGGCGCGCAGGCTGCGGTCCTGGTCCCAACGCAGGCGACCATCGTCGTCGCGCACCACCTGTTTGCGGTTCATGTCATAGGC
>CAZLUL010000237.1:0-5730 GCA_964562635.1 uncultured Fibrobacteraceae bacterium
ATGCTGCTCATGCTGTCTTCGACCGCGTTGATGAAGCAGGCCGAGCACTGGGGCTTCTTCTCGACACCGACGTTGAACCAGACCGGCGAATTGAAGGCCGCCAGCTGGTTGACCAGAATGTGCTTCAGTTCGTCGCGGAAAATCTCGGCGTCCACCGCGGTGGTGAAATATTCGTCCTTGATGCCCCAGTCGGCGACGGTATTGGCGACACGGTCGATCAGCTGACGCACGCTGTGCTCGCGATCGGGTGTGCCCTGGCCACCGCGGAAGTACTTGCTGACCACGACATTGGTGGCCATTTGGGTCCAGGAAGCGGGAACTTCACAATTGTCCTGACGGAACAGCGTCTCGCCCTTGTCGTTGGCGATGATGGCCGAGCGCATTTCCCACTCCAGGGCATCGTAAGGGTGCACTCCTTCGGTGGTGTAGCGGCGCTCGATGGCCAAGCCGTGGCCCTTGATGCGGCTCTCGTTCGAAACTTCAGCGGACACTTCATGGGCGTTCGCGTGTTCCAGCAAATCCTCGGTCGCGATTTCCCCATTCGCGATTTCCCCATTCGCGATTTCCCCAGTCGCGATTTCCCCAGTCGCGATGTCCAGCCGGGCCGCCGCACGCGCGCCGACTTCGGCACCGTCACCAAACAGGGCGCCTTCGACCATCACTTTACCGGTACTGGCTTGGACATCTTGGTTGGGCTGCATTTTCTTCGTCACTTTGTTGTTGCGATCCGCCATGATCTTCTCTCTTTCAGGTTCAGATCCATCTGAACTCCCGCCGAAACAGGATTCGCCTTAGAATTGTTTATTTCCCATAGACCTTGGTACCAGAGCGAGTTCGCCTACAAGGATCGCCCGGGGACCCATTTCCAATTGAGGAAAAGTGAGGTCGTGCTTGATCTTATATACGGAGGGCGCCCCAATATGTGGGGGAATATACCCAATCCGACCACTCTCTATTGTGGCCATGTCGAGACATTAGGTCTTCGGTTTTTATGATTCAAAGCAAATATTTGATATTCTTTTTGTCCCCGGAGAGCGGACCGGGAGAAATGGGAGAAACTGACGAGAACACTGAAAATACGGGCTCCTGCGGGTTCTGAAAAAAAACCGCACTTGTCCACTGGGAATCACGCCTCAACCCTGCCGGAAGTTTTTGGGCAATTACCCGCAAACGTAAAGATTACTGTATCTCTCTGAACTAGGGCAAAATACGAGGCTTCAGGAGACCAAATGCCACAAAATTCCTTCAGATCCGGGAAATGATTTGATCAAAGATGGTCCACGAGGCCCTGAACGATGTCCCGAATCTCATCCCGGCCCCGGCGAAAATCGGCCCGGGTCTCTTCGGGGGTGCCGTTGAACGACATGGGGTCGTCCACCGGATGGGGGCGATGGCGGTCCGAATCCCCTGGCAATGGCAGATACCGGCCAGCTTCCTGGCTCAGGGTGACGATCAGGTCAAACGAATCCAGGTTCACCCTGTCGAAAGTCTTGGGTTTCTGACCGGCCATGTCCAGGCCGACCTCGTTCATCACCGCGCGGGTTTTGTCGGTGATGCGATAGGTCAGCAGGCCGGCACTTTGCACTTGCCACTGGGCAGGAAACAATTCCCGCGCCCAGGCTTCGGCCATCTGGCTGCGGCACGAGTTGGCGGTGCACACGAACAGGACTTTCAACGGCTTTCTCCGATCACGGACAACATGGCGTCCAGGTCATGGGGCAGACTCGCGACGACCGCCTCGACGGTCTCCCGGTCAAATTCCAGCTGGGCCATGGTGGCATACATTTCATCCTCGACCAGCGGCGCACTGCCGGCGCCAAAACCACAGTAGGCGGTCAACACGTTGGCGCCGGCCACCGCCCGCACCAGCGTGTGCACTTCATCTTCCATATCCTGCCACACCGCATCGCCCGGCTCAGGCAGGTGGTGGGCACCAATCAATTGCGACAGCGAGACCGGAAAATTCCAGGCCACCGCCAGGGCCGCGCCCGCCTCGGCATGATCAAAACCCAGGATGTCGATCTCGGCCGCCAGCAAGGTCTGAAAATCGGCTGCCGGCGGCAACTGCACCAGCTTCTCTTTCAGCGAACGATTCAGCAGCAGTTTGCCGATGTCGTGGACCAGTCCGCCGGTGAAGGCCTTCTCCCGCAGGGAAGCTTCGTCTTTCCCGGAATCCAGTCGGGAAACCAGCCGCGACGCCCCCACGGCGGTGCCCAGGGCGTGATGCCAGAACTCGTTGCGCCCCAGATGGTAGCCAGCCAGGGGTCCCCGCAGGATATCGCCCATGCTCGTGGCAAAGGCCAAATTGACGATGGTTTTGTTGCCCAGCATCACCAGGGCCTCACGGACCGAGCCCACCCGGCCGCGCAGACCGTAGTAGGCGCTGTTGGACAATTTCAGCAGGTTGGCCGTCAGGGAAGGGTCTTTTTCGATGACCTCAAGGACTTCGTCGGCGCCCACCGTCGCGTCGTCCAGCAGGCCCATCAGGCGCATGGTGGTCGAAGGCAGGCTGCGCAACTCGCTGGTGCCGGCTATGAGGTCGTGCAACGTTTTGGACATGTCTTTTACCAATACTGTGGCGATAATCCTAAGGGGCCTCGGTGGAATATTCAGTGGAATCCTCGGCAATATCCACCAGGGAATCTCCCTGGCCCACCACTTGGCCACCGGTCACGTGAACGGTCGCGACGGTGCCTGCCACCGCGGCGGCAAGCTCGGTCTCCATCTTCATCGACTCGATGATCAACAGCGCCTGGCCCGCGGCCACCTTCTGGCCCACCGCGACCATCACCTGCACCACCTTGCCGGGCATATCAGCTTTCAGATTCGGCCCGCCATTGGGCTGATCATCAGCGTCGGCATGTTCCGGATCGGGCAGGCGCAGCGTATGCACCTTGCCATCGCAGAAAATCAGGCGCTCATCACCACGCACCGCCACCCACAACCGCCGTCGCCCCTGGTGGGTTTCCACCAGCCAGGCCCCGTCACGGTCTCGCACAGCCTGCAGCGGCACCGCCTGGCCATCGATCTTCAGTTGCCAATCCTGGCCGTCGGGTTGCACCTCGACAGACACGTCTTCATCATCGGCTCGAAAATTCAAATGCAAAGCATTACCTCTCTTAGCCCAGCCCGTTGAGGCGAAAGCGTCCCAGGGATTGCCAAGGTGTGTTGGGGGTGGTCCCTGCCGAGGCATTGGCGGTGATCGCTTCCCCGCGCTGCAATCTCGCGTATTCCGTCACCGCAGCGACCGCCAGGGCCAGGTCCGCATCGGCCTCCCGCCCGCTGTGCCAGTCCGGCATTTCGTCAGCCAAAAAGCCCGTGTGCAGTTCACCGGACTGAAACACCGGATGCTGCAGGATGGCGATCAGGTACTCCACGTTGGTCGTCACGCCCAGAACGGCGTAGGACTTCAAGGCCGCCACCGCCCGGTCAATCGCCGCCGCCCGCTCGTCGCCGTGCACGCTCAACTTGGCAATCATCGGGTCATAGTACATGGACACTTCGTCGCCCTGGCGCACCCCACTGTCGACCCGGACACCTGGCCCCGCCGGTTCATTCAACACCAGGATCGTGCCCAGCGAAGGCATGAATCCGTTTTCGGGGTCTTCGGCATAAAGACGACACTCGATGGCGTGGCCGCGGGTGCGGATATCTTCCTGCCGCCAGGGCAGCGGCCGCCCCTCGGCCACCCGAATCTGGGCCCGCACCAGGTCCGTGCCCGTCACCAGTTCAGTGACCGGATGTTCGACCTGCAGCCGGGTATTCATCTCCAGGAAGTAGAACTCGCCGGTCTGGCTGAGCAAAAACTCGACCGTGCCGGCGCCTTCGTAGTTGACCGCCGCTGCGGCCGCCACCGCCGCTGCGCCCATGCGCTCACGCAGTTGTGGAGTCATCGCCGGCGAAGGCGATTCTTCAATGATCTTCTGATGCCGTCGCTGGATCGAGCATTCCCGTTCGCAAAGGTGCACCTGGTTGCCGTGGCGATCGCCAAAAATCTGGAATTCCACATGTCGCGGCCGTTCGATGAATTTTTCGATATAGACGGTGCCGTTGCCGAAGGCGCCGGCGGCCTCGCGCGCCGCGCCCTCACAGGCAGCCACCACCTTGTCCGGCGACTCGACCAGGCGCATGCCCTTGCCGCCACCACCAAAGGCCGCCTTGACCATCAGCGGATACCCCACGCCCTCGCACACCTTCTGCACCGCAGCGGCGGCAAACTTGCCCTGGGCATCCGGGTCGGGCAACAACGCCCCCGGCACCACCGGCACCCCGGCCTTTTCCATGATCGCCCGGGCGGCGGTCTTCTCGCCCATCTGTTCGATCACCTCGGGCGAAGGCCCGATAAAAATCAGTCCGGCTTTCTGGCACGCCCGGGCAAAGGCCGCGTTTTCGGCCAAAAACCCATAGCCGGGATGCACCGCGTCGGCGTCCGTTTCACGGGCCACTTCCAGGATGCGGTCAGCCCGCAAGTACGACTCGCCGGGTTCGGCCGCACCGATGACCACCGACTGGTCAGCCAGTCGGGTGTGCAGCGCCTCGCGATCGGCCTCCGAACACACCGCGACGGTGCCGATGCCCAATTCCCGGCAGGCCCGAATCACGCGCACGGCGATTTCGCCGCGGTTGGCGATCAGGACGCGGCTGATGGGAGTCTCAGTCTCGGTTGATACGGATGATACGGATGATACGGATTTGCTCATCTAGTCATCCTCCCCGGTCGCAACCGGCGGCATCGTCCAGGGGGTGTCGTCTTGCCAGGGCACTGGTTGTTTGGCGAAAAAGGCCTCCAGGGCCGCCTGGGCTTCCGGGTTGGTGCGGGCCTCGGCGATCATGCGCGCCGTCAACTCGCCGCTGCGGGCATAGCCCAACGACACAGCGCCTTCCAGCAACGCCTTGCACAGACCCAGCGCATCGGCCCCGCCGCGCAACAATCCATTGACCACCGCTTCGACAGTTTCAGCCAGGCTCTCTTTGTCTGCCAGACGATCAACCAGCCCCAGGCGCAAGGCCTGACGCGGCCCGATGGTCTCGGCGGTCAGGAAATAGGTGCGCGCCGCTGCCTGGCCAATGCGATCGATCACCAGGGGAGAAATCACGCCCGGCACCAGTCCCAGTTTCACTTCCGAAAACGCGAACCGGGCGTTCAGATCGGCCACCACGATATCGCAGGCAGCCACCAGTCCCACGCCCCCGCCGTAGGCCGGCCCCTGCACGCAGGCCACCACCGGGGCCGAACAATTGCGCACCGCCCGGAACATCGCGCCCATATCCAGGGCCGCCGTCATGTTCTCCTGGTAGTTGGCCTCGCCCAATTCCTTCATTTCACCCAGATGGGCACCGGCGCAGAAAACGTCACCGCTGGCGCGCAGGACCACGGCGTGCGGCCGGTAGCGACCACCGGGGCCGATGTCCCAGCCATCAGGGCCCTTGACCGCGTTGGGGTCCGGGGGCAAGACATCGCGAAAAACCAGGGCCTCAAATAATTCACGCACCTCGGCGACCGTCACCTTGTCGAAGGCGTTTTTGACCTTGGGGTTGTCAATGGTCACGACCAGCACCTTGCCGGCCACCTCTTGTCTGATGGGCATGAGCCCTCCTTACATCCGGAAGATGCCGTATTTGACCGGCGGAATGGGCGCGTTGAGCGACATCGCCAGGCCCAGGCCCAGCACGTCCCGGGTTTGCACCGGATCAATCACGCCATCATCCCACAGGCGCGCGCTGCTGTAG
>CAZLUL010000238.1:0-5730 GCA_964562635.1 uncultured Fibrobacteraceae bacterium
GGGCTTCGATCACTATGCCGAGTGGGTCGGACCGGTGAAGTTCTGCGATACCTACACCCAGGCCGGTGACACGGTTCGGACACATACCAAGGTCAAAGGCTTCCTCTACAAATACGAATACTATCTGATCAACGTTTATTGGCCCGAGCACGACCTGATGCTGTGGACTCTGGACTATGATCGCAAGAGCGATTTCGATGATTGCGTGGGCGCTTGGTATGTCGAATTGCATCCTGAACGCGAGGGGTGGTCGCGGGCCTGGTTTTCCAGCGACCTGAAGCTGAACAGCCCCATCCCGGGTTTCCTGATGAAAATCATCAAGAAAAAGGGAATCAAGGACGCGGTGTCGTGGGTCAAGCGGGAGAGCGAACTGGAAAGCGAGAGAGAAGAAGGCAGGTATTGAAACTGCGCCCGAAATTCGTTTGTATGCAGGTGGGACAGGCGCTGACAGGTCTTGCCTGGGGACTGGGGCGATAACAGAGATCCCGAGAAGATCGTCCGATCGCACACCGTGGATCGAAGACAACGGGAATTTCTGGTCTCCCAACAATCGCACCCTTTTGCGACCAGAAGTGGCCAACGGTGTCGCCTGGCTGGCTGGGCAGATGGCACCTGCGGACAAAAAAGCCCGAATTGACCGAAGGTCATGACGATGTGATATAATAGCCAACAAATGAATGCCGCACCGGAGGACAAAGGGGATCACCGTGGCACGCCAAATCCCGATCATCATTTTCCTATTGCTGTTGCTCAGCGCAACGACTGCCGCCGGCCAAACTTATTTGGACACCCCTTTCTCCTATTGCCCCGGCCAGGACCCCACCCTGCTGATCCAGTTTGAGATCCAGCAGGCAGGGCCCGTTCAGTTGAAGGTGCTGCACACATTCACCGAATCCCCGGTCCGGACAGTTGTCGATGGCGTGCTTGCTGCCGGACAGCATCAGGTCGCCTGGGACGGCAACAACGAACTGGGCCAACCCGTGGAGACCGGCGTCTATATCGTGCGGCTGACAGGGGATGGTTGGCAAACGGAAAACTGGATCGAGATCAGCTGCGGATTCGACCTGGCAATCACCGAGCAGCTCCAGGTCGACGGCCACGACCTGCAATTGAGCATCACCGGCATGGTCGATCCGGCCGTGTCCACCGAGTTGGCCATTTACACAGGGGACGGCACCACGCGGGTCGTGGAATTTCCCACCTATGGCGGGCCGACGAATTTCTTCTCGTGGATCTGCGAGGACAGTCTCCGTCAGACCGTGCCGGCCGGCGCCTACATCCTGCGCATGACCAGCAGCCGTTACTCCGAAGATCTGCCCTTTGACCTGGACCCTGCCGTGCGCGGTGCCCTGAGCCTGACGGTGACCGACGCCAACAGCGATGTGATCACGGGGATTTCGGCCAGCGGCACACCGCCCCTCGCGATCGGCCCCATGCAGGAAATCGCGATCGGCTTCGGCCGCGCGATGTCTGCCGCCGAGATCACCTACCTGCTGGACGGCGGTCTGAAGTTCAGCCAGGCGCTGGGGGCCATGGTGCCCAGCCTGCCGGTCGTCTGGCCAGATTCCAGTGGCGTCACCTTCACCGCATTTGCCCCCAATCGGGACTGGCCAGACATCTGGGGCTCGGGCAGTGTGGTTTGCCAAGGCCTCTTTGCACCGGATCAAAGCCGGGTGCGCGTCGGCTTTTCCCATCAGGGCATCACCTGGCAGGACCGCTTCTGCAACTCCACCGGACCGGTCGACGCCGCGGACTGGGTCCTGCAGCCCGGGCCTTTCTACAGCACCGTGAACGGGACCATGACGCCGGCCTGCAACAACCCGGTTCTCGTCGGCCAGACGGCCCAATTCGAGCTCGACTTGGAAACGGTCGGCTGGAACGCGTTCCTCATCATCGACGCCGAAGGCAACCGGGTACGCAACCTGTCCCGCGAGCTGAATGTTGGCTGGCAGATAATCACCTGGGACCGCCTGGACGACAGCGGCAGCGAGGTGCCCGCCGGATATTACCGCCTGCTGTGGCAAGCCAACCCCATCAACACCCGGGACATCATGGCAGCGGGCGACATCTATGTGAGTTCCGCGGCGGCGGACGTTGCCGGACCGGGCGCGCTGCCGGACAGGCCCGTTCTGCTCGGCAACCATCCCAACCCTTTCAACCCCATGACCAGCATCCGCTTCGCGCTGCCGCAGGCCGGATTCGCCCGGGTGACGGTGTTGGCACTGGACGGGCGGGAAGTGGCAATCCTGCTGGCCGACGAAATGACTGCTGGATCCCACGAGGTGTTCTGGAACGGACAGGACGACCAGGGGCGGCGCGTGGCTTCGGGGGCCTATTTCTACCGCTTGGAGGCGGGGGGAGTGGCCGAAACGGGGCGGATGTTGCTGTTAAAATAGGATGATGGCGGTCGGCATGAAATGAATGACCGTCATGCCCGTATTGAAAATTCATAACCACTTGCGCAGCGCAATATGCTATGGTCCAGGCAGGGGATGGGTTGAGATGCTGATCTAACTTTGCTTAAACAGGGTCGGCCGACGGTTATCTGCGGGTGCTGTTCGACATCGTCCAGACGAACATTTTGTATCGGCTTGCCCCTCTCCACAAATCATGCCGAACCAGTGGTTGGCGATTGTGAGGGAAAGCCATGTCTAGACTCGCGATGTTGGCAATTCTACTGACCTTCCTCGGATGTTCCCCAAACTACTACCATCAGGGTCGCGAATCCTCCGCAAAGGGGGACTACGGCCGGGCTTCGACTCTCTTCTATGAGGAGATCAAGGCCAACCCGGATAGTTATTCTGCCTGGCGTGAACTGGGAATCAATTTCTATCGTGCCGAAGAATATGAACGGGCGCAAGAAGCGCTGGATCAGGCCAACAGAATCCAGCCCGACGCCAGGGCGAACCTCTTCCTGGGCCTATTGTATGAGAAAACCGAGGACTATGAGAAAGCCCTCGCGGCGTACCAAACAGCCATCAGCCTCAATCCCCGGGGCAAAACCAAGAGGATGATCCGGGCTCATTTCAATGCGGTCGTCCAGGCGAAGGTCAGTAGTGAGATTGCGGTGGCCTTGAGGGAGGAAAACACCCTTGAGGTTGGCAGTATTCCTGAGAACACCATCGCCGTCGTTGATTTCGACAAGTTGGGTCTGCCGGCGAATATCGCTCCCTTGAGCCGGGGCCTGGCCGAGTTCACGGCGCTGGATCTGGGCAAGGTTCAGTCTCTGCAAGTCGTTGAGCGCATGAAGATCCAAACCCTGATGCAGGAACTTCAGTTGAGCGAATCGAATCTGGTCGAACCCGCCACAAGATTGCGGGTCGGGAAACTGGTGGGTAGCCAGAATCTGGTGACCGGCTCATTGCAAATGATTGGCGAAAGCGAAATCGAGGTTTACGGGGTGGTCGGCAATGCTGTCGCGGGCACCACCGAATTCACCGATCCGGCCAGCGGGGATCTGGAGGATTTCTTCAAGGTCCAAAAGAAGCTGGTCTTCGAAATCGTCAACTCCATGAACATCAAATTGACCCCTGAAGAACGGGCGGCCATCGAAGAGGTGCCGACTGAATCCTACCTGGCGCTTATGGCCTACTGCCGGGGCTTGGAATTCCAGGACAAGGGAGATTTTGGGCAAGCCGAAGTGTCGTTCAAGGAGGCGGCCTCCGAAGATTCCGGCTTCTCCGAAGCCCAGACCCAAGCTCAAGTTGCAGGAGATGTTGCGGATATGAGCGGGGAATCGGGCCAGGGAACCTATGAATCATTCGAAGACGCCGTTTCCGTGGCGAGCGTCGATCCCTCTGGTGAGCAGGATTATCTTTCGGTGATCATCGACAATTCCGGTTTTGTGCCCTCGGACGAGCCCGGAGGATCACCTGAGAACGAGACGGCAAATATTCCCGACTCGGGCATTGTGGGTCCAGTGGACGTAACTGTGGTAGGTGAAATCAATGGGTCGCGTTAAATTTTCTTTCATTATCGCGTTATTGGCCTGGTCGGTGACGGCTGCCGGGCCTGCATCCGGACAGATTGTCTACGGCCAACCGGCCAGCGCCAAACTCCGTGTCATCATGACATCCTGGGAAACCAGCAGCGAAGGGGTGGAAAAATCCCTTGACCAGATGTACGTCCCTTTCTCGGGTTTCATTCCGTTGCAGGAAAACCTGGAGGCCCGGATTTTTCTCGGCGGCGTGAACAACAAGCTGGATGACCCGGAGGGAACCAAGAAGCTGTCCGGGCCGACGGACATGCGCATCCAGATCAACAAGTCCTTTTCCGATGACCGCCTTATTCTGAGCCTGGGTTTCAATCTTCCGACGGGGAAAACGGGTTTGAATTTCGAGGAAGAGTGGTTTGTGACCAATTTCCTCGCGCAGGATTTCTTGGCCTATCCCAACCGACGTCTGGGCGGCGGGTTGGGGGTCAATACACTCTTGGGGGGAGCAACCATCGTTGGGGATTACCGCCTGGGTGGCTCGGTCCTGTATCACTACACGGGGTCCTATGAGGCGTATCAAGACAATGGGGACTATGATCCGGGCAACTATTACAGCCTGAGTGCGGGTTTCAAACGGCCATTTGACAGGTTTACCTGGATCAGTGACCTGACCTTCACATCCTACACGGACGACAAGCAGGACGACCTGAAAATTTACAATCGCGGTAACCAGTTTCTGTTCAGAATGGGGGGTGTTTGGGAGACGTCGGAATTCAGGGCCTCCGCGGACGCCCGCTACTTTGTGCGGGACCGCAATGCGGTTTATGACCTTGCCGGCGCCATTGCCAATCAACTCCAGTTGTATGGCAACGAGTTCTCCTTGCTTGGGAGTCTCACCTGGTTCTTCGATGACAAAAAGTGGGAATTTGGCCCGTTATTCACTTTCCGCCAGATCGCGGCCAATGAGTACGAATTGGGAAGTGCGTCGAATATTGGTGTCGGCTTGCAGGCCCAACGGTGGTTGAGTCCCCAGTATCAGCTGGGGCTTTCTTACAAGTATCTGACCGGTGAGGCAAATGGTGGAGGCATCGATTTGAGTGGCTACCAGATAGCCACATCGCTCAGCGGGTTGTTTTAGCAGGCTGTTGGTCGTCGATGACAAGAAGGTTGCTGGCAGGGAGGCTGTATCTGGCGATAGGGAGATCGAGCTACAATTCGATTGGGGACGATTGTGCGTATCTCGAGACAAATGACCGTCATCCTGTTTTTGGTCACCGTGGTGACCCTCCTGTTGGTGGGCTGTGCCGAGGAGATCCTGGCTCCTCGTGAGCTGAAGACCCAGGTGAAGATCAATATCGCCTCGGCGGCGGGGGCCGTCGACCATGGCTGGCTGACCATCGATAACGATGCTGAGAGCCGCCATCGCATGAGCATGATTGATGATTTCTTGCAGAGCGAGACGATCTCCCTGTTGCCGGGCCCTCACCATTTTGAGGCCGTCGCGGTCGACGTGGAGGAGATCGTCCTTTATCGCGGTGCGCAAAACGATACGATTCCGGCTGATGTGGACACAGTGACAATTCATATAGCGATGATTCCGTTACTTCCGGATCTTGTCGTCAGCAGCCTGACGCACTCACCTGCGAGCCCAACCCCAGACGACCAGGTCACGTTCATGGCGGTCGTCCGCAACGACGGCAATGGTCCCGCTGCGGCCTCAACTCTGGAGATCCAGTTAGGCGGAGAGACGACCGGCCAGACATACCAGGTGCCTGCTTTGGCCGCCGGTGCGACTT
>CAZLUL010000239.1:0-5727 GCA_964562635.1 uncultured Fibrobacteraceae bacterium
ATGAACTCGATCGGATCCTCGATCGTGATGATGTGATCGTTGCGGGTCTTGTTGATGTGGTCGATCAGCGCCGCCAGCGTGGTCGACTTACCCGACCCCGTTGGCCCCGTGACCAGAACCAATCCCTTGGTGAGATGGCACAGGTTCAGCAACTGCTCTGGCAGGCCGAGCTGGGTCGTGGTCAGGATGTCCACCGGGATCTGCCTGAACACGGCGGCGCAGCCGTTGCGGTCGTTGAAATAGTTGCAGCGGAAGCGCGCCTTGCCGGACAATTCGAAGGCGAAATCGGTGTCGAATTCCTGGTCGTATTCGACCCGGTTCCGGTCCGGAATGATCTCCATCAGCACCGCGTGCAACTCGTCGTTCGTGAACGGTGTCTCCGCCAGCGGAATCATTTCCCCGTCCTTGCGCAGGTACGGAGGCGCGCCCGTGCTGAGATGCAGATCGCTCGCGCCCTCGCTGATCATCGTGGCAAAGTACTTCACGAGACGTCCGGTCGCCGGCGAAGCGTCCGCGCGCACTTCCGCCGCCACGGACACGGGTTTTTCGGGCGTCGACACCGGCGCCGGTGCCGCCGTACCCGCGGGTGCAGGGGCGATTTGCAGGGAAAGCACGCCGTCTTTGCGGATCTTCTTGACCAGAACCGGCGCCGACGCGCCGTGAAAAGCGAACGTTTTGGGACTTTCGGAAGCGACGTCCGACGGTGACAGGGCCAGGGTCGCGGCCAGAAAAGCCGCCAGTTCGGCCTCCGTGATCGGGGTCGCTGAGAACGCCTGCGCCTTCCCCTCCAACCGCATGACCGGCGGCTTCCCGTCCATCAGCAACAGGCCGTCGCTTTGGTGTTCCAGCATCGTGGCGATGCATTGGCTGACATTATCCATGGGTCGACTCACATATCTCTAGGTCACGGGCACCAGGTGGTTCAAGAGGTTCTTATTGACGATCCACGGTCCTTCTTCGGATTCGAACAGGAAAAACATTTGGCCCTGGTTGACGAGGTCAGCCAGGCGCCGCCGATGCGGCGGCATGTCCCCGATGTAGGCGCGCCCTTCCAGGGAGAATCCGGCGAAGGCCATTTTTGCCGGTTGCCAGCATTCCGGACCGAAGTCGGGAATATTCAGCCAAGCGTCGGCGTCGGGGCAATTCGGCCGCAAGCCGACGATCCGTGCCTTGTGCAGAAGCACCACGGACTCTTCTTCGTGCTGGGCAAAGGGGATGAACTGTTTGCCAGGATGATTGAGGACATCGAGCAGGGTCTCGGCGCCGTAGTGGTTTTGCGCGTGATCCGCGAGGTAAAAACGCCCACGGATTTCCCGCCAATCAGCCATCAAGGCCACGATGTCGGTCGACAGGCCCTTTGTGACCTGCAATTCGTTATTCATGCATATCGCTCCGGAAGCGGCCGGTCCTCGTCATGATCTTCCCTGGGAACGGCCATGCCACTGATATCGGGTGTGGAGCATTTTTCGGCCGGAATCGGGGCAAATTGAGGACCGATCCGCCAGACGAGCTCACCGATCATCACCGGCCAAATATGTCTCGGGTTCGTCGCTGAATCTGGACCCGCTTGCAAAATGTCGCAAATTGGCGGAACCTGTTCGGTCTACTTTTCCAACCCGCCGACCACTAGCGCAACAGCAGGATCTTCCGACTTTTTGTCACGTCCGCAGCAGTCATCCGGACCAGGTACACGCCCGAGTCAACCGCACGGCCTGCTTGATCCCGACCATCCCACACCAATTCATGACGCCCCGCCGGATAGTTCCGCTCCGCCAGTACAGTGACCAGATAGCCACGAACATCATAGACGGCGAGCTTGGCCAGACCGGGCCGACCCAGGTCAAAAGAGATCGTGGTGCGAGGATTAAAGGGGTTCGGCACCACCATGGCCAAGCCGCCTGGAGACGCGGGAGTATCATCGCGAACAGTCGTCGGAGCCCACGCTTCAGCCACCGCGAACGGGGAGAACGAGCTCGTCGTCCCTTTCACCTGATTGTCCAACGTCAGCACCGCAGTGGTGATATCCACATAGTCCGGTGGATCGGCCGTGGCATCATAGTGCATCAGCCTGACTTCCGATTCGGGCCCCCGCAGATCCGCCTCATCATAGGGCAGATAAATCGTCACCTCACCGCTGAACTCCGCCGTGTTTTGGAAATCATAGTACAGGGGCGAGATGGTCGGGGAATAGCCCTCTCCCAGATACGGCCCATCCGGCCGGATTGTCACCGTCACTTCACCGCCGACCGTCACCTGGTCAAAGATCAACAGGATGCCGGAGTTGCCCAGATATACGAACGCGTTGTTGCCTGCGTAAACCGTTCCGGTCAGGACAATTTGAGGATCCAGTTCGCTGGTGATGATCGTGCCGCCGGTGCCAACAGCCGTCGCCCGGCCCGCAGCGGTGATCTGCACGCCCAGCAGTCCGAATTGGATCGCCGCCGGTTCCACATTCCAGGAGATTCCCCCGTCAAACGTAGAGAGCATCTGGCCTTCCCCCACGATCAGCCCGACCTTGTCGTCCATGAAATCCATGCGAGACATACCGACGACGTTGCCTTCATATTCCGTCCAGGTCAGGCCGCCGTCTTCGGTGCGCAGCAGCACCGGGGTATAAGTCCCGAGAATGAAACCCACGTTTTCGTTCAGGAAGTGAACCTGCAGCAATTGCTGATACACGCCGCTGTCAATGGTCGACCAGGAAACTCCGAAGTCGGTTGAACGCAGGATCAGGCCACTTTCGCCGACCGCAAAAACAGTGGTGGAATTGACCATCCACACGCCCCGCAGATTCTCGGGCACACCAGGATCACGGACCGTCCAATTGGCGCCCCCGTCGGTGGTCGTCAGAATGCGTCCCTGCTGTCCAACGGCCACGGCCAAATCGCTGCCGTACATGTGGACATCGTAGAGTTTGTGCGACGTACCGGTCCCATGAACAGACCAATTATTTCCACCATCCCGAGTCCGCAGTATCGTCCCGTAATCCCCGGATATAATGCCCGCATTGATTGTGCCGAATTCCACCGCGAACAAATTTACGGCCGTTTCCACCGGCATTTCGTTCCAGGTTGTGCCACTATCCGAGGTCTTCAGGACCGCTCCCTCATTTCCCACGGCGATGGCACGGCTCCCGTCGATTGCCTCCAGATCGGTCAGGTCCCCCCGATAGCCTGAGCCCACGCGGGACCAATTTGCGCCCGCATCGTCGGTCCGGGACAGACTCCCACCGCCGCCGACGATCATGGCGTGGACTCCGTCGATCGTCGCCACCTTTAATGTGCGCTCGGTGTCACCAAGACCAGTGGACTGCGTCGTCCAATTCACACCGCCATCGGTCGTATGCTGGACAATGTCGCCGGTGAATGACAGAGCAAAGCCCTGTCCCCCGGCTGTCATCACGACGCTCTGCAAGCTGGCGGTGGTGCCCGCTACCTGTGGCGTCCAGTTGCCACCGCCATCAGTTGTGGCCAGGATGACCCCACTGGTGCCGACGACCCAACCGTTGTTCGCATCGACAAAATCGACCCCGCGCAGATAAGCCGACGAGCCACTGTCCAGAGTGGTCCAGGTGTCACCCCCGTCACTGGTCTTGACGATCGTACCGAGATCACCAACCGCATAACCGGTCAGTTCATCGGGAAAGTCCACACCGTACAAATGGCTGTTGGTGCTGCTGGCAAGAGCCGTCCACGTCAATCCCCCATCAGTGGAACGGCGAATGCGGCCAATCCGGCCGACCAGAACAGCCGTCGTCGGATTCAGACTCGAGACGCCGGTCAGGAGACCGGTGACGCCAGGGTCGCCCTCTGCCCAGGTCAGGCCCCCGTCAGCGGTAACAAGGGTACCGCCGTCGCCAACCGCGACTCCGTGCAGAGCGTCACAAAATGAAACATCCGAAAAAGTTACGAACGAAGAATTCGGCACCATGGCCCAGGATGCTCCCTGGTCCGTCGACCGCAGCACTTGCCCCGCGTCACCAACGGCCACCAGTGTGTTGGCGTCCAAGAACTGGACCGAATTGAGCAAATTGCTGGTGGGCAGTGGGTTCTGCCATTCCCAGTCCGCGGTATAGGCCAAAACCGAAGAGGCAGACAGCGCCCCGATCAGACACGCCGCCAGGATCATTTTCCGTCGGTAACAAATACGGTCAAACATGGTGTTTTCTCCCATCCCGGAACCAAACCTTCCCCATTCCGGCCAGGAAGGTATTGAATATTCATTTACAATACCATGTTTATACCCCGGAAAGTTGCACCATATAGCGACATTGTTCCCTATTGGTCTGGTGGGGTTGTCGTTACTTTTGGGTTGTGCCTCTGAAATTGTGTTTTTGCCGAGATCTTTCCATGCGGTCCGAATATTTGATGTTAAACCACCTTCAGCTCGAACCACAAAGGTGTTTTGCTGTCATTTTTGGACCGGACACAATTTCAGAGGCACAACCTTACTTTTGTGGAGGTGGGAAAGTTCGGTAAAATCAGGACTCGGATGCAGGCGTGGGTGAAAAGGGGCCTCATCCTCAGAACAGCCCCGCCATTGCGACGTGCTCGTTGCCAGGCTTGAACAGATGCTTGAAGTGTGATGGAATCACGTGCCGGTGGATTTTTTACTCCGATCCAGGATCGCTAACCACACGCCGCCGAGGATCGTCACACTGGCCACCACCAGGCGCAAAGACAGACCTTCGGACAGGAACATAACGCCGCCGATGGCCGACAGGACCGGCACGGGCAATTGAACAACCGCGGCCCGGGTCGCGGTGAAGCCCTTGATCGCGGTGTACCACAGGACATAGCCCAGGCCCGAGGTGAGGCCGCCCGAAACAATGGCCAGTCCGGCGCCGCGCCCCGTCACATGACTGTCCTTGAGGAACACCACACTGAGGATCACCGCCAGCGGTACGGCCCTGACAAAATTGCCTGCCGTTACGGCCACTGGGCTGCCTGCGCCACGTCCGCGCAGCGAATAAATGCCCCAGGCGATGCCAGCGACAATCATCAGGCCCGAGCCCAGTGGCGCGGGTGCTGTCAGGCCTGGAAAGACGAGATAGACCAGGCCGCCGAGGGCAGACGCCAAACCGGCCCACTGGGCAACTGAGGGGCGCTCGCCGGCAAAGAGGCCGGCCAGGAGCATCGTCACCTGCACGGTGCCAAAAAGGATGAGGGCACCGGTGCCGGCGCTGAGGCTCAGGTAGGCAAAGGAAAAGGGTGCGGCATACAGGAACAGAAGCACAGCCGAAGGCCAGTTGCCATGATTGGCGAGCCACTTGGAGTCGCCCCGGAAGGCCATGACAATCGCCAGGGTGATGGCGCCGGAACCCAGGCGCAGCGTCGAGAAAGAAGCAGCATCAATGGCGTTCTCACCGAGGGCGAGCCGGCAGAACACGGAATTGGCAGCAAAGGCGACCAAGGTGAATGTGGCCAGCAGGACTGTTCGGCCGGATGGTTGTCTCCACCGCCCGGAGGAACACGCCAGGCAGGCCGCTGATCACCTCCGGCTTTTCACGTAAGTGCCACCTGACCCGCTTCGGCATCGACAGCACCCGCGGCAGCACGTTGTCGACCATGTGGGCGGCCGTCTCGACCATCCTGCGGGTGGCGCAGGAAGGACAGATGTCGCGGCACTTGTAGCTGTCATCGCCGCAGGCGGGATCGCGAAGCGATTCCACGCGACCAAAAAATCATGGCCGCAGTTGGCGCAATAGACCCGGGCGAACCCGTGTGC
>CAZLUL010000240.1:0-5700 GCA_964562635.1 uncultured Fibrobacteraceae bacterium
GCCGATACGCCCGATGATGTTTGCCACTGGTTGACCGCGCTGTTGTATCAGGTTTCCACGGACCCGGAGTGGACCGAATTCGTGGCGAACAATTCTGCCGAGAATGTATTCTACGAGCGAAAACTGTTCACCGAGCTGGTCAACCGAGACAGCCATGACTCGGTGAAATATCTCAAAATGGCCAACATCATCGCCGGTGACCCCGACAGTCAGGCCAAACGCAAACGACTGCTGGGCTGGATCCTGGTGCCGGTGATTCTCGGCGGTTTGTTCCTGGTCGCCAAAACGGGCGGGCGCAAGGCCACCGGGCAAGCCGGCATCGCCTCGTTTGCTTTGGCCTTGGCCCTGCTGTTTCTGCTGTATGCCCTCAGCTTCCCGCCACCGACCAATGGCCAAAACGTCGGGCCGGCCTCGATACCGATCATCTGGGCGATTGTCCTGATCGTCTTTTCCCTGGCTCAGGTCAGCGGCGCCCTGCGCAGCCCACAGGACAACGCTACAGGTCGCATCGGCCTGGTGGTTCAGATTTCGGTGTTGATGATCCTGTTTGTGACCCTGTTGCCAGTGATCGGGTTCTTTCTCGCCATGTTGATTCTATTGGTGGGCGGCATCTATGCCATGGGCTACCGCAACCACCTGACGGTGGGATTGCTGAGCGCCGGCATGCTCATGTTCTGTTGGTTTGTCTTCGTAAAAACCCTGGGTCTTCCGTTGCCAACCGGCAGCATATTCGGATAGGACGTCATGGAAGTCTTGCAAAACCTCGCCGAGGGATTCGCGACACTGGTCGGCGCCGGCATTGACGGCATCGCCTGGTGGGAACCCAGCCTGGTCATCGGCGGCGGCATCATCATCGGCATTTTTGTCGGCGTGATGCCCGGCCTGTCCGCCTCGACCGGTGTGGCCCTGATGGTGCCGTTCACCTACGGCATGCATCCGTTGATTGCCCTGATCCTGCTGGCGGCCGTTTACACTGCCAGCGCCTACGGTGGTTGCATCACGGCCATTGCCATCAACACTCCGGGCACACCGGCGGCGGTGGCTTTGTCCTTCGACGGCTATGCCCTGACCAAGCGTGGTGAACCCGGGCGCGCCCTCGGTTCGGCCGTGGTCGCCAATTGCACCGGAGGCATCATCGGCACGTTCATCCTGGTCCTCTTTTCGGTGCCGCTGGCCAAGGCCGCCTTGGCCTTTGGGCCACCCGAATATTTTGCCCTGGCGATCTTTGGCCTGACCATCGTGGTCTCCATGGAGCAGAAAAACATGCTCAAGGGCGCCGTCAGTACGGTGCTGGGCCTGTTGCTGATGACCATCGGCCTGGATCCGATTTCGGGCTACATGCGGTTCACCTTCGGCGTCCCCGAATTGACTGATGGCATTGCTTTTATCCCCGCCCTGATCGGCCTGTTCGCCGTCGGAGAAGTGCTGCTGAACATTGAGAGATACGAAGCGGTGCAGGCCGGCCTGCAGACCTTTTCCAGCAAGATGCCCAGTGGCAAAGAGTTGTGGGGACTCAAGCGGAGCATCCTGCAGTCTTCGGCCGTCGGCACGGTAATTGGCGTGGTGCCCGGTGCCGGCGCCACCATTGCGGCCTTTATTGCCTACAACGAAGCCCGGCGCACCAGCAAAACTCCGGAAGAATTCGGCAAAGGCAGCCTCGAAGGCATCGCCGCCCCGGCCGCGGCGGCCGGCGGTTCGGTCGGCGGCGCACTGGTTCCCTTGTTGACCCTCGGCATTCCCGGCAGCGCCGCGACTGCCGTGCTGGTGGGCGCCCTGATGCTGCACGGCGTGACGCCCGGTCCGGAACTGTTCGCGGGCAAAAACTCGTATCTGGTCTATGGCTTGTTCGCCAGCCTGGTCCTGGGCAACGCCTTTCTGCTGGCGTTCGGCATATTGGGCAATCGGTTGTGGGTGAAGATCATTTCGGCACCCAAGGCGCTGTTGTTCCCGGTGATTCTCGTGATCGCCTTTGTGGGCAGCTACGGCGTGGCCAATTCCCTATTCGACGTGGTGATCTGCCTGGTGTTCGGCATCCTGGGCTGGATCCTGCGGCGGTACGGGTTCCCGACCGCACCGTTGGTATTGGCCCTGATTTTAGGCTACATGGCCGAGAGCAATTTCCGGCGGGCGTTGATCATGGGCGATGCCAGCATTTTCCTGACGCGGCCGGTGAGCGCAATCATGCTGGTCTTGGCGATGCTGTCGTTTTCGATGCCGTTTATTAGGGCCCGGAAACTGAAGAAGAAGGCGCAGGAAGGATAATTCCTGCGCCGGGGCCGATCTGATCACTCATCATCTCGAATGTTAGCGCCGGCCCAAAAGCCAAGCTCCACCGGCAATCCCGGCCAGGATGGTTGCCAGTATCAACAACAACCGCCCACGACCACTGTCCTGTTCTGCCAACAAAGCCACACTTTCGCTGCCCACACCGGTCAAAACGAACGCCGCCCACTCCCGCGGCGGCATGCCTTGCTCGCGACACAACGCACGCGCTTGAAGCAGAGCCTCGTCCCTGGCGGCACCGGCGCGCAAGGCGGCGTAAAACTCCGTCATAAATTTCCGCGCCCCAAGGTCATCAACATCCCACAGCGTGCTGACCACGGTGCGAGCACCGGCGGCCAGGAACGAACGGGGCAGCCCAAACCACCCCTCGCCCAATACCCGATGGCCGCCAAAAGTGCTGCAACCGCTGAGCACAACCAGATCACCACGGAAATCGAAAGTGGAAATTTCCTGGGCCGTGACGGCGTCGAACCCTTCGGCGCCCGCCATGACCACGGCCGAGCGCCCACCATCAACCGGGTCAACCACGGCATGAGTGGCCAGATGCAAAACAGCCAACGGCGTATTCATGGCCGAGCGCAGTTCCTGCCCCGAGGCCTGCGCCCCCACGCGTCGCTGCCGCTTTTTCAGGGCCACGGCCGCAATTTCAACCCGGGCTTCGGGCAGAGCCACACCAGCGACGGAGCGGGCGGGCGAAGAGGGCAAACGACTGGCAACACCGCCCTGGGTTTCGGGGTCACCAAAAGCCAACACACCCTCGGGTGGCGCTTGTCGCGCGCCCAAATCAAGCATGGACGACGCATTTGGCAGATAATTGAGCGGGCGGGTTTCGCTCCAGGCCTGGCTCGCCTCATCCCGCAAAAGCCCCAAAGGAAAACCGGCCAGGAACGAGGGCGGCACGACCGAGAACCGTTCCACGCCGGGGTCCACCGCGGCCAAAATAGGCTTGGACACCAATTCCTCCAGGCGCGTCAGGGCCGGTTGGCAGGTTTCCAGGCTCTCGCCCGCCGCCAGCAGACGCAAGGCCGCCCGGGCATCGGCTGCGATCGGGTCAGGAGGTCCCAGCTCAACCACGCGCAGACCGCGACCATCCAGTACGAAAGCTACCAGGGGATCATATACCGGATCATTGAACAGGATCAGGGCCGCGTTGCTTTTGGCCAACTCGGCCTGCAATTCGGCAATGCCAGCCACTTCGCCGTCCACCTGATCGCGAAACACCGCAGCCCGTCCCCGCTCCACCGTGGCAAAGGCTTCTTCGGGGCGGCCGGTGGCCAGTTGGCAATGGGCCAGTGTGGCATAGATTTCGCCGCTGGCGGCAAAAATGCCGGCGCGGCTGCGGTCGTCGTCCAGGTTCTCACGGCGCTCTTCAAAAAGTGCCAGCGCCTCTACCAGCACACTTTCGGCTTCGGCAATGCGCTCCAATTCAAACAGGGCCATCCCTTCGAATCTCTTCAGCACCGTCAACAATGGCAACTGACCGGCCGCTTCGACCTCAACCGACAAGGCCCGTACTCTGGTCAACGCTTCTTCAGGTCGACCGACCACCAGCAGGCCACTGATGATCGACTGCTCCACAAAGGTCGCCGAAAATTCGTCGCCGCTCTGCAACAACAACTCGCGCGATACGGTCAACACCGGCAACGCTTCGTCGGGGCGACCGCTATCCAGCAATGCACCGCCATAACTCATGGCTGCCATGCCCCGCACATTTTCATCCCCGACCTCATCGGCCAGCGCGACAGCTTCTTTTCCCTTCAGGATGGCTTCATCGTAGCGCCCCAGATTGCACAGGATCTGCGAGATTCGAATGGCACTGCCGACGCGCCCGGATGGGAAGTCCACCAGTGCGAGCCATTTCGCTTGTTCGGCGGTCGCGACCAGCGCCTCGGCCGTGCGGCCGATGTTCGAGTAGGCCGTGGCCAGGTTGCCCCAGGTGCGGGCCAAGCCCATCGTATCGGCCAGGGCCTCGCGAATTTCCAGGGCCCGGTCGTACACCGGAAACGCGCCTTCGATATCGCCGCTGGCGGTATAGCCAATAGCCAAGGCATTGAGCAGGGAAGATTCGGAACGGATCAACTCGGCGCCCACGGCCCAATCCACGCCGCGCTGCCAGCGCGCCATGGCGCTGTCCAAATTGTTCGTGCGGAAGGCCGCGATACCGGACACCTCAAGACACTTGGCCGCCAAGGCCACATCCAGAGTGCGCAGGCTGTCGGCGTACTGGGCCAGCAGATCACCATGGGGTTTGAAGTCCGTTTCCTTGTCGGCCAGCGCCACACGGGCCCTTTCGACCAGGGATTCGTCCGCCGCCGCAGTGAACACCGGCCACGCCGCGCACTGGATCGCTACCAGGACTCCCACCAACCAAATCCGCCGCATCATTTCTGCCCCTTCACGGTAAACTTGACGGCCGCACTGGTTGGCCCTTCGAGGCCATCAGGCTGCAATTCGACTACCAGCCATAGCCAGTTGCCGAGGCTGTCGGCGGGTGTTTCGCTGTGGGGCCGCACCAATACACTGTCGGCCACGATGGCCACGCCTCGCAATTTGGCCTGGGCGTCATACAGTTCCCAACGGTAGCGCGAGTCCTGCTGCGGATCGTCCGGATGCCAACTGAAGGTCAGTGGGAAGTGGGCCAAGTCTCCACTCGGCGCGATGCCCACCGCAGCTTCCCCCTGGCCGGCGCTGCGCAAGCGCAGATCCAAATCGCCGCTGATATCGTCGGAGCGGGGCATCAGGATCACGAAGGCCAACAAGGCCGCCATCATGCCGCCCGCCCAGGCCCAGCGCCGAGTCAAGACGGCCCGGTGCGGACGGGCCGCCGCCGCCGCCGTCAATTCTTCGTCCAGCGCCAGCGCGGCGTAAGCCTCATCGGCGAGAACGGGATCGCTCAATACCTCACGCTCGAAATCAGCATGGGTGTCAGCGCCAGTCTTGTCGGCCAACCACCGTTCCTGGTTTTCATCTCGGCGATCGTTCACGGGCTCACCCCTTTTCGTTGCAGGATCTCGGCCAGCAACCTGCGGCAGCGATAGATTTTGCGGTAGAAGGCGGCCTGTTCGATGCGGGCACGCTGGGCCAGTTCGCCGGCCTTGGACCCCTGGGCCAGTGACCACAACCAGTCGGCGCAGTCCGGACGGGCCAGGCGCAACTCGGCGACCGCGGTGCGGACCGTCTGGGCCCGCTCGTCAGTCGCAAGCGCGGCCAGGGCATCCGGCTGGCCGTCCTGCAACTGGTGATCATCGACCGATTCGTGCCGGCGACGCTTCTGATACCAATTGCCGATGACATTGCGCAATACGCTGAAACACCAGCGTAGCGAGGGCTCGGTGCTGCCGCTTCGGTGCGCTTCAGCCAGGCCTTTGGCCAGGACAACACCCAAAGCGTCATGCACGACATCCTCGACGGCATCAG
>CAZLUL010000241.1:0-5696 GCA_964562635.1 uncultured Fibrobacteraceae bacterium
ACCTACCGCAAGCTGGTGTTGGCCATTGCCCAGGATCCGCGCACGGTGCTGATCAAGCTGGCGGATCGCCTGCACAACATGCGCACCCTGAGTTTTCTGGCGCCCGACCGGCAACAGGACATCGCCCAGGAAACGATGGATGTCTACATCCCGCTGGCCAATCGTTTTGGCATTGCCAAGATCAAGTGGGAATTGGAAGACCTCGCCTTCAAGGTGCTGCAACCCGAACGCTATTTCGAGATCGAGGCGGGCATCAATCAGACCCGCGCCGAACGCGAACGGCTGATCGAAAAAATCGTGGGCCCGCTGAAGTCCTCGTTGGATGAGGCCGGCGTCAAGAGCCAGGTGTACGGGCGGCCCAAGCATTTCTATTCCATCTACCGCAAGATGAAGGATCAGGAGATTGGCCTGGATCGGGTCTATGACCTGTTGGCCATCCGGGTCATTGTCGAAACCAAGGCCGATTGCTACCACGCCCTGGGCACTTTGCACAGCCACTTCCCGCCGCTGTCGGACCGCATCAAGGATTACATCGCCACGCCCAAACCCAACCTGTACCAGAGCATCCATTCGACGGTGCGGGTGCCGGGTGGCAAATACGTCGAAGTGCAGATCCGCACCGAAGAGATGCACGAACGTTCGGAGCTGGGCATCGCCGCGCACTGGCGCTACAAGGAAGGCGGCGGCGCGGACAAGTCCGACCTCGCCGATATGGTCCAGTGGTTGCGCCAGATCATGGAGTGGGAAGAAGACGTCGACGACGCCCGCGAATTCATGGAGACCCTCAAAGTGGATTTTTTCCGCGATGAGGTGTTTGTCTTCAGTCCCGGTGGCGACGTGTTCCAATTGCCCCGCGGCGCCACCCCACTCGATTTTGCCTTCACCATCCACAGCGAGGTGGGCTTCCGTTGCATCGGGGCCAAGGTCAATGGCCGCATCGTGACTTTGCGCAGCGAGCTGAGCAACGGAGATACGGTGGAGATTCTGACGAGCAAGACTCCCAGTCCCAGCGCCAGCTGGCTGGAAGTGGTCAAGACCAGCCGGGCCAAGCACCATATCAGGCGCTGGATAAAGGCCACCCAGTTCAAGGAGAGCGCCAAGCTGGGGCGGGAAATTCTTGAGCGGGAGCTGAAACGCGCCCACCTGAAAACGAAGGTCGACGACCTGTTGGACGTGGCCCAGCAGATGGGCTATTCGGAACTGGACAAACTTTTTGCCGCCGTGGGCCGGGGCGAGATCACCCACATGAAAGTGGTGGGGCGGGTGACGCCCGCGCCCGAGTCACCGGCCGAAAAAGTGTTCGCCAAGGGTAAGGAACTGTACGACAACTTGCTGCGCCGTTCGACCACGGGTGTGCGGGTGGCGGGCGTTGACAACCTGATGGTCAGCTTTGCCCGCTGTTGCCAGCCCATTCCCGGTGATGGCATCGTGGGCGTGATCACCCGGGGCCGAGGTGTCTCGGTGCACCGGGCGGGCTGCTCGAACCTGAACGATCCCAATCTGGGGCCCGAACGCCTGATCGACGTGAGCTGGGACAGCAGTCCGGACCAGACCTTCACCGTCAAGCTGATCATCATGGCCGAAGACCGCGCCAATCTCCTGATGGACATCAGCAACGTGATCAGCCTGACCCATACGAACATCAACAGTGGCGAGTTTTCCGCCGAAGACGAGTTGGCCAAGGTGACCCTGGTGGTCGAAGTGAAAAACCTGAACAAGCTCGAGAGCATCCTCAAGGCCATTGGCAAAGTGCGCGGCGTGCAGACCATCGACCGTTACCAGCTCGGCGGACCTTCGGCCGAAAACGCGAAATGAGCCACCATGCGGTGTGTCGTGCAGAGAAGCGGCCCGGCCCGGGTGACAGTTGACGGCCAGGTGACCGGCGCCATCGATAGTGGGCTGGTGGTCCTGGCTGGCTTTGGGCCCGGCGATACGGAAACTGAACTGGCCTGGATGGCCCGCAAATTGCCCCGCCTGAGGATTTTTCGCGATGATGAGGACCGCATGAATCGCAGCCTGCTGGATGTGGGCGGCGGCATTCTGTTGGTCAGCCAGTTCACGCTCTACGGCGACTGCCGCAAGGGACAGAGGCCGAGCTTTATGGGTTCGGCGCCGCCGGCTGCAGCGCAGGCCTTGTATATCCGTTTTGGCGAACTGCTGCGGGCCGAAGGTTCCGATATCCAGGAAGGGGTCTTCGGCGCGATGATGAATGTCTCGTTGACCAACGATGGACCCGTGACCCTGATTCTCGAAAGAGAGGCCGCCGTTGGTGAAGCCTGATTCTGCCGGAACCCCGACTCCGGTGACCCCCTTTGTCGACTGGCCCGTGGGGCTGGAGCTGATTTTGGCCTCCCGCTCGCCACGACGCGCGGATCTGCTGGCCACCGCCGGCATCCCTTTTGTGTGCGAACCGGCCGGTGAGGTGGAGGCCGAGTTGGCCGCCGAGTTGTTGGCCGCCGGCACCGCGCCCGACGTCTACGCCCGCGAGTTGGCCCGGGCCAAGGCCCGGGATGTGTCGGCGCGCAATCCGGGGCGGTTGGTACTGGGTTCCGACACGGTGGTGGTGCTCGATGGCGATATCCTGGAAAAGCCGGTCGATGAGGCCGAGGCGGAGCTTTTGCTGAGCCGCTTGTCCGGGCGCCGGCACACGGTGATCTCGGCGGTGGCTCTGGTCGGCGGTGCGGCCGGTTCGGCGGGCCTGCTGGATCACGAGTCGACCGAAGTCGATTTTTTGCCCCTGGAGCCAGCCGCCATCGCGCGTTATGTGCGAACCGGCGAGCCCATGGACAAGGCGGGGGCCTATGGTATCCAGGGTTATGGCGCCCTGATGGTGCGCGGTGTCAACGGATGCTACTTTAATGTCATGGGACTGCCTCTGGCCTGTCTGGGGGCCCTGTTGCGCCAGGCTCTGACTCCATCCGACTGATCTAGCCAACGGAAAGAGACCCATCATGACCAACTCTTCAGCCCAGCAGCCCGGCCTGCCCTTTCCTTTTCCGGTGGTGGCCTGGGATCAGGGCGAAGTTGTCCTGATCGATCAGACCCTGTTGCCGGATGAGTTGGCCTGGCGCCGCTGCCGTGACATCCCCACCCTGTGCCAGGCGATCGTCGAGTTGGCCGTGCGGGGCGCGCCGGCCATTGGCGTGGCTGCGGCCTATGGCCTGGCTCTGGCCTGGAACCTGGCCCGCCGGAAGGTGGGCGATGACCTGCCGCGTATCCTGCCCATTTTTCAGGCCTACCGGGCTGACCTGGCGGCGACCCGGCCCACGGCCGTGAACCTCTTTTGGGCCCTGGATCGCTGCGGCGGTTTGGCCGAGCAGATGATCGCCGGTGGGGCATCGGCCGAAGATATTGGCGCGGCCCTGTTGGCTGATGCCGCGGCGGTGCGGGAAGAAGACGTGGCCATGTGCCGCGCCATGGGAGAGGCGGGAGCGGCGTTGTTGCCGGATTTTGCCACCGTCCTGACCCATTGCAATGCCGGCGGCCTGGCCACCGGCGGCTATGGCACGGCCATCGGCGTGATTTACGCTGCCAAGGAAGCCGGCAAGACCCTGCAGGTTTTTGCCGACGAGACCCGCCCCCTGCTGCAGGGCGCGCGGCTGACAGCCTGGGAACTGGTCGACCAAGGCATCGACGTGACGGTGATTTGCGATTCGGCGGCGGCCACGGTGTTGCGCCAAGGCAAGATTGATGCGGTGATCACCGGGTCCGACCGGGTGGCCGCCAACGGTGATGCGGCCAATAAAATCGGCACCTATCCGCTGGCCGTATTGGCCCATCGGCACAACATTCCTTTCTATATCGCGGCGCCGGCGTCGACTTTCGATCCGGACACTCCCGACGGCGATGGCATCGAAATCGAAGAGCGGGATCCGGCCGAAGTGCACCATTGGCGAACCGACCGCACCACGCCCGCGGGGGCTCAGGCCTGGAATCCGGCGTTTGACGTGACGCCGGCTGCGTTGATCACCGCTTTCATCACCGAACACGGGGTGTTGCGGCCGCCATTCGAAAAGAGTCTGGCCCCGGTGCTGGCGCGGCCCGGAAAACCGGCCTGAATTCGGCTTTGAGGCGCCCTTTGGCGGGGATTATTGGCACTTCGGGTTCCTTGACAAAGCCCGGTCTGTTTGCTAGCTTACCCATCCTGCAATGAACGAGCAGGGTCCGGTTTTCCCGATTTTATCGGCCTGAAACGTTCATTTTGTTCCCGCAAGTCTGTGGACGATTTGCGCAAACATGTTGCAGTAGAAAGATTTAAGATCCTGTGGACGAGGACTCCAACGAGGGGCCGGCGCGAGTGCGCCGTTTTGCGCCTCTTGTTTGTTTGCCAGTGTTCTGCATGATAAGGCAAGGGTGAAGCCGGCCAAAACCCGGCTTTTTGAGGAGAATTCCTTTGAAGACCTACAGCATCAAACTGGATGAAATCGCCAAAGACTGGCTGCTCATTGACGGCGACGACATCGTTCTCGGCCGCTTGGCGACCCAGGTGGCTACCTTCTTGCGCGGCAAACACAAGCCGACCTTCACGGCCCACATGGACATGGGCGACAACGTGATCGTGCTGAACGCCGCCAAGATCAAGCTGACTGGCCAGAAGCGTGAGAAGAAGGTGTACTTGCGTCACACCGGCTACATGGGTGGCCAGCGGGTGATGCCCATGAGCAAGCTCATGGAAAATCGGCCTGAAGAAGTGATCATGCGAGCGGTCAAGGGCATGCTGCCCAAGACGAAGCTCGGACGGGCGCAGTTGAAGAATCTGCGCGTGTATGCGGGTGCCGAGCACCCTCACGGTCCGCAGCAGCCCAAAGTGGTTGAACTGTAGGACTGGATGTTCGGAAACGTTCGGAATCGGACGGAAACTAATTGGAGCGTGGCTTTAAATTTGAAGAGCAGCTTCGGGGCCTGAGGCACCGCAAGCATACTTGGATTTGAAGCACAATTGCACTGCTAGCTGGAGGATCACAAGTTGGAAGAACGGTATTACGCCACAGGTCGCCGCAAGACCTCCGTTGCCCGGGTCTGGTTGACCCAGGGTACGGGTCAGATCAAGATCAACAACCGTCAGGTTGACGAGTACTTTGGAGAGGCCGTGCGCGAGCAGGCCCTCATGCCCCTGACCACTCTGGGTGTTGAAGGCGACTTCGACATCTGGTGCACGGTCAAGGGTGGCGGCATCACCGGCCAGTCGGGCGCCCTGCGTCACGGTTTGGCCCGGGCCCTGGTTGTGGCCAGCGAAGAGTATCGCAAACCCCTGCGCAAAAAAGGTTTCCTGACTCGCGACTCCCGTATGGTGGAGCGCAAGAAGTACGGACAGCCGGGCGCGCGCAAGCGGTTCCAGTTCTCGAAACGTTAGGATTCGGCGGTGGGCCCGGATTTTCCGGATCTTCCGGGATCACGACCCGCCGCGCTCCTACCGCTCAGAGATGCCGGGCTCAGACCCGGACATACAAATGGAGTCGCGCTGCCTTGGCGGTGCGACCCAAATACACACCCGACTGGAGGAGGGGAATTGGTGGCACCTGATACATGGTGTTTTTCCCACTCTGCTGAACGTCGGGGAGGCTCAACCTGTTTTGAATGGAGAAAACCATGGCCAACGTTGGTCTGAAAGAACTGCTTGAAGCTGGCGTCCATTTTGGACACCAGACCCGCAAATGGAACCCCAAGATGAAGCCGTACATCTTCATCGCCCGGGG
>CAZLUL010000242.1:0-5695 GCA_964562635.1 uncultured Fibrobacteraceae bacterium
TGTCCCGGGGGCAACTTGTGATCCTGATGAGACTGTCTTTTTCCCCGGTATCGATGGCGTTGAGCACCAGGTTCATGATGACTTCCTGCATCAATTGCCGGTCAGCGACAACGTTTGGCAGTTGCGGATCCAGTTCCAGTTCCAGACCGATGCCCTTGCGGTTGAGATTGAATTCCACCAGCCTTTGGACCGCCAGTACGGCATCGTTCAGGTTCACCGGACCCGGGTCGGTCTGCTGCTTGCGCGCGAAGCCGAGCAGTTTGTTGATGACACCCGAGGCGTTGGTCAAGCCTTCGTCCATCAACGCCAGGTAACTGGCCGTCTGTTCCTTGTTGTCCAGGTCGCCGCGAATGGCGTAGATGCAGTTGCGGACCCCGTTGATGGGGTTGTTGATTTCATGGGCGAGACCGGAGGCCAGGCGCCCGATGGCCGCCAGACGTTCGGCATGCCACACCTGATGCTGGGCACCAAGGACGTCCTTGCGGGATTGATCGACTCGTTTTTGCATATTGTGAAAGTGTTCGTAGAGGATGCCGATTTCATCCCGGCGCGCCGGCAGGGGTGGCCCGGCCAAGGAATTGAAATCCACCGAATCCATGGCCGTCACCAGGGTCTTCAGGCTGCTCAAGAGGTGCCCCAATAAATACCATAAAAGAAGCAATAGCAATGAAGTAACGGAAGATGTGAACAGGACCAGCAGAACAAAATTGCGCCTGATCTGGGCCCGGATGGAGTCGGCTTCGATGGCCATGACGAGCACTCCCCAGCTGCGGTTTCCCGTGCGCATGGGGTAGACGGTCTCCAGCACCCACCGGCCATCGTGCAGCGGTGTGCGGGTCGTGTGCGTGGTCTGGGCCGCCAGCAGAGCGGCCAGATCGCCCGACACCCAGGGCGCATCCTGACTGTCCCAGCTGCGCGCCGCCGTGTGGCCGTCCTGATCCAGGATGGTGATCGCCCTGAGCCGCGGATTCTGGGCCATGAACATGACGACGTAGTTGTCGAGAAAGCCTTCGGACTGGTACAGGTCCTGATCCGAAAAAATGAGGGCGTCGATGACGGCCACGGAAAAGGCGCCACTGACGGCCAGGGCATTGGCTTCTTCTTCGGCCAACAAGGTGCTGCGCCAACTGTAGAGCATGCCCCAGGACAAGAGCATCATAATGGCGGCGGTGCTGATGCCGACGGTCAGCAGGATGCGGGAACGCAGTCCGGTCCGGCGGTTCATTGCTGGGCCTCCATCGCGCCAAAGGCCTCATCGTAATCCGCCCTGGTCACGGGCAAAAACCCATAGGCGAATTCGGGGGTCCAATTGGCCAGCAGGACTTGATGTTCGGGGTTGTCCATGTCCAGTTCCAGCAACAATCGGGTGAGGGTCTCGATGACCTCTGGGGGGGCATCGCGACGGGCAACGAGTGGCGGGCCGGGGATGGACGGGGCCAGGGCCACTCGCCGCAGCCCTTCACGCAGGTATCGGTTGGCCACCGACTCCTTGACCACGCCGGCATCGAAGTGGCCCCGCAGCACCTGCCAGACCACGGTCTGGTGATGGTCAAAGTGGTGGAGTGAATCCAGGTCGGCGGCCATCAGCCCGACTGACGGCAGGCCTTCGAGTTGCAGCCAGTTGCCGGACCAGGAATCCACCGATGGCAAAGCGACCCGGGCGCCGGCCAGATCACTCAGATACCCCAGCTTGCTGCCGGCCCGGGTGACCAGGACGGCGTGAAATGCGGACTCTCCCTGGGCGTTGCGTGGCGCAACCAGGGGCATGAGATCCTGGGGGTCGGACAGGTGGCTGAAAATCCACGAGCCCAGAAACGAAGCGACGACCTCACGGCGCTGCAATTTGTCCACCGCGTCCTGATAGCTGGTGCTCAAGCGCAGTTCGAACTGGTAGTCACTGTTGGCATTGAGGTAGTCGAGCACGGGCTGGTAGCCGGAGAAGATGATGTTGGGGGCGAACCGGGAGATGACTCCGACGCGAATGACCGGGACCGGTGGGTCGTCTGCAGTAGTCGCCGCTGTGGCCGGGGGCAGCTGCTCGGTGCGGATGTCCTGCAGATCCCGCAATACGGCCCAACTGGACCCAAGGAGGCAGACAGCCGCCAGCAGAATCAGGAAATTGGCAAGAGTGCGCTTCATGTCGGCAACGATAGCAGATTAGGCGAAATTTCGCCAACCAACTAGCGAGAATTCGCCAATTTAGCGGGTGGTTAAAAAATAAACGAATGTATCTCGTTAATATTGAAAGAGTTGCGGATATATCGAAAAGGGTATAAAGCTTGCTTTGCTCGACTGAACTTCAATTACAGGAAGAAGGTGCGCCATGGGCAAGGAAATCGAACGCAAGTATCTGGTGACTGGCACGCAGTGGAAAGAAACCGCCAAAGGAACCCTGTATCGGCAGGGATATCTGAATTCCCAAAAAGAGCGGGTGGTGCGCGCGCGGACCATGGGTGACAAAGCGGCCCTGACGATCAAGGGCATCACGGTCGGTGCCACGAGGCTGGAATTCGAATACGAAATTCCCATGGATGACTGCAATCAGTTGCTGGAACTGTGCGAGCAGCCGTTGATCGAAAAGACCCGCTATAAGGTCGAACACGGCGGATTGATCTGGGAAATTGACGAATTTCACGGTGTGAACGACGGATTGATCGTTGCCGAGTGCGAATTGGACTCCGAAGACCAGGCCATCGACAAGCCCGGCTGGGTGGGCGAAGAGGTCACCGGTGATTCGCGCTATTACAATTCGAATCTGATCGCCAACCCGTTTTCGACCTGGTAACACTCGAGGGTGGTCTGCATGCGTGCCCGAAAAATTGCGATTCTGTTGGCGATCACCGCTGTCTCAGCCTTGACGCTGTTCATTGTCGTGTTGGCGGACTCCGACGCTTTTGGCGCCGAACCGGGTCCGCAACACTCCCGGCCTGCCAACGATTTATTATGGCCGGATGGGAAGGCCCGAGTTGAAGTTTTGGCGGTTCTGGGAGATGGTGGTTCTGGTGACCTCCGGCTACCTCTCGTTTTCGAGGACGCTTGTGATTTCACAATCCTGTCCGGCCAGAAAATTTTGTCCGTTCCCGGCGTGGGCCTGGTGAACAAGGAAGGTTTGTAGACGTGCCCCTTTTCAAATCCAGTCGGGTTCTGGAAGCCCAGATTGACGAATTTCTCGATACGATCGCCGAAGGCAGCCTGGTCTTTTTGGCCGGGGTCAAAGCGTATCTGGAAGGCGAAACGGCGGAATTCGAATCTGCCATTGTCAGAATCGACAAATTGGAGAGCAAGGCCGACAAGCTGAGCAAAAATGTCGAAGCTCATTTGTATCGGCATTCGTTGATTCCCGAGCACCGTGGTGATGTGCTTGGCCTGTTGGAAAACTCCGACAACATCATCGATACGACCAAGCGCAACCTGTACCAGTTCTCGGTGGAACAGCCCGAGATTCCGGCAGAGTTCAACGGGGAGTTTGTGAAGTTGGCCGAGGCCAGCGCGGCCGCGGCCGAAGCGGTTGTCATTTGTGCCCGGGCTTTCTTCAGGGACGCTGATTCGGTGAAGGACAATCTGTACAAGGTGCATCACTTCGAGAAAGAGGCCGACACCATCAGTGATTCATTGAAAAGGGCCATCTTCGCCAGTGACTTGGAGTTGGCCCACAAAATTCACCTGCGGTATTTTGCCCTGAACGTTGAAATTGTCTCGGACAAGGCTGAAGAAGTCGCGGACCGGTTGGCCATCTACACCATCAAACGAAATATCTGAGGCGGAGCGAATGGAAATCCTTCTCTTCCTCAGCAGTGGCCTATTTCTGGGGTGGTCTCTGGGCGCCAACGATGCCGCCAATGTGTTCGGCACCGCCGTAGGCACGCAGATGATCAAGTTCCGCACCGCGGCCATCGTCTGTTCTGTTTTTGTGGTGCTGGGTGCGACGATCAGTGGGGCCGGCGCGGCTCATACTCTCGGCAAGCTGGGGGCGGTCAATGCCCTGGCCGGATCCTTCACCGTGGCCTTTGCCGCGGCCTTGACGACCTTCCTGATGACCCGCCTGAAGATTCCTGTTTCGACCTCACAAGCAATCGTGGGTGCGATCATCGGTTGGAATTTTTATTCGTCCAGCCTGACTGATTCGGCTTCCCTGACCAAGATCATGTTGACCTGGGTGGCCTGCCCCCTGCTGTCCGGCGGGATGGCCGTATTGCTTTTCATGCTGGTGCGGTTTCTGCTGCGGGTCAACAAGCCGCATTTGTTGCGCCTGGATTCCGCCACCCGCTGGGGCCTGTTGATCGTCGGTGCCTTCGGGTCCTATAGCCTGGGCGCCAACAACATCGCCAACGTCATGGGCGTCTTCGTGCCGGACAACCCCTTCCATGATCTGGTGCTTTTCGATTCGATCCGCATCACCGGTGTTCAGCAGCTCTTTTTCATCGGTGCGGTGGCCATCGGCGTGGGAGTGTACACATATTCCGAGCGGGTCATGAAAACCGTCGGCAGCGGCCTGGCACAGATCTCGCCGGTGCCGGCTTTCGTGATCGTACTGGCCCAGTCGCTGACCCTTTTTCTGTTTGCCTCTCAGGGACTGGAAACTTTCCTGGCCAGCCGTGGTCTGCCGACGTTCCCCTTGGTGCCGGTCAGCAGCAGCCAGGCCGTGGTCGGGGCGATTGTGGGGCTCAGCCTGTTCAAGGGCATCGGCATCCGTTACAAGGTGCTGGGCGAAATCTCCCTCGGTTGGTTGTCGACACCAATCCTGGCCGGGGTGATTTCCTTTCTATTGCTGTTCTTCATGGACAACGTCTTTGACCAGAAGGTTCACCATGAGGTCCGCTACCGCCTGGACACCGAAACGGTGGCGGAGTTGGGTCGGCGGGGTATTGCCGACTCCGGTCTGGCTGAGTTGTCGGACCGGACCAGCGCCCGGGACCTGCAGAGCAGTTTGCAGGGGCAAACCGAATTGACTTCTGATGAGGTCTCCGAAGTGCTGGAGGTTTCAGCGACCGGAAACTGGCAGGCCGCTCAGGCGTTGACAGATCCGAAACTTCAGGAGACTCTGGGTCTGAATGCAGACCAAATGACCGCGTTGCACCTGATCGAAGGCGCGACCTATGAGCATGCCTGGCAGTTCCACCAGGCCCTGGCCGAGGCTTCCGTATCGTGGAAAAAACGACCGGATGAATTGGCCAACAGGAAATGGAACAAGGAATTGAGTAGTCAACTGTCCCTCCTGCTTCGTATTTGCAGGGTGGACCAACGGCCTGAACGATGAGTGTGGGCGCGGGGAGTCCGGTTCGCCGCCTGCACCCGCTGCATTTGTCGTTTGTGCCATACCTTAAGCAAGGAGAGCAAGAGATGCGTAAATGGTTCGTCACTTTGGCTACCATCGTGGTGCTTCTGACCATGGCTGGTGCGGCCTTCGCCGGATCGAGTCCCCTGAACGCGACCTCTGAGGATGGCATTCTGGTTTTTGAATCGGATGATTCCGCCTTCAAATGGTGGGTTGATGCCCGGGTCTACCTGGATGTTGCGACCTATTTCGACGATGGTCCCCTGTACGACGTCGACAGCGGCGACTACGCGGACTATGAGGATCTGGCGGAGATGCAGAACAGCCTGCCCGGCGGCGCCATTCTGCGCCGGGCCCGTTTTGCCATCAAGTCCCAGCTGTGGAACGACTGGTACGGGGAAATCGATCTCGATTTCGCCG
>CAZLUL010000243.1:0-5677 GCA_964562635.1 uncultured Fibrobacteraceae bacterium
ATCCTGTACGGCGAGGGCATCAGCAAGGAAGGCGACCTGATCGATTTGGGCGTCGAGGCCGATGTCATCCAGAAGTCTGGTGCCTGGTACAGCTTCGGCGAAGAACGCCTGGGCCAAGGTCGCGAAAATGTGCGCATCTTCCTGAAGGAAAACGAGGATATGTACGCCACAATCAAGGATCTGGTATTCCAGCACTATGAGATCGGCAAGTATGCTGATGGCGGCGATAATTCTGATGAAGAGGCCGCAGAAGCCCCGGAATCCGGCAGCGCGACGATCGATGCTTCGGCCACTGTGCCGGCACCGACAGCGGCGGGCAAGGCCGCTGCCGCGACAGCCGGTGGAGCCAGCCGCCCGACCAGTTGATTTTTATGAGGAGCGGATAGACCAGATGTTTTCTGGTTCGAAAAAGAAGCCGTACGGTCGCCGGCAACGGCCGCCGGCGGCGACAGCACAGCCGGGCCTCCCCTCAGGGGAGGCCCGGCTGCTGGACTTTCGGGAGGAATTGGGTTCGGTCCATGTGGTCCTCGATACCGGGCACAGCTACGAACTGGCTCCGGGCTCGGTGCCCGCTGGCCTGCCGTCCCCGGGCGAATTGGTGCCGGCCGAAGTCATCGCGGCGGTTGCCCTGGCTGCTGAACGCAAAGTCGTCGCGCGGCGCCTGTTTGCGATGCTGGACCGGCGCCTGCAACCGGTGGCGCGCCTGCGCAACAAGTTGATCGAACGGGGGCAAAGCGCCGAGGCTGTCGACGCGGTTCTGGAACAAATGCGGGACCAGGGGCTTTATTCGGATCGGCGCTACGCCGAAGCGTTTTGCCGGGACTCCCTCTTGAGTCGGGCGGTGGGTAGGCGTTATCTTGTCAAGAAACTGCGGGAGAAGCAGGTGGACGGGAACCTGGCTGCCGCGGTGGCCGAGGAAATCCTCGATCGCGAGACCGAGGTCGAGTTGGCCGATCGTGCCGCCGCCGAGCGCTGGCGGCGGATGCGTGGCCCGGCGGACTACAATGCCCTGGCCAAAGTCGTGCGCTTTCTGATGGGCCGGGGGTTTGATGCCGGCTTGGCCAATGGGGCGGCGCGGCGCGCGCAGCCCAAAGCGGAAGCCGACGAATTCGATTATTGAGCCGGCCGGTCTGAAAAATCTCGGAATGGGGAATGCAGATGAAGATTCTAGTCACCGGATGTGCCGGCATGTTGGGCGCCGCCGTGATGGCGCGCTTGTCCGCTGCGCACGATCTGGTGGGCATCGATTTGGCTGATGGCGATTTGACCGACAAGTCGGTGGTTGATCGCCTGCTGGACCGCCACCTTCCCGAGCGGGTTTTGCATTGTGCGGCCTGGACCAATGTTGATGGTGCGGAATCGGCCCAGGCCGAGTCCATGGCGGCCAACGGGGAAGCCACCGGACATCTGGCCGCTGCGTGCCAACGGCTGGCTGCACCGCTGACCCTGATCAGCACCGACTATGTTTTTGACGGCCGTGTGGGCCAGGGGTATGTCGAAGACGGATCCCGCGATCCGGTCAACCACTATGGCTTGACCAAAGCCCGGGCCGAAGAATATGTCGAGCAAATGACCACGCCCTGGCAAATTGTCAGAACAAGCTGGTTGTTCGGCGACGGAAAAGTTAATTTCATCAAAATAATTCGCCGTCTGTTGAGCGAACGTGAGACTCTGCGGGTGGTTGATGATCAGGAAGGCTGCCCCACCTACGTGGATGATCTGGCGGCTGTGCTCGCGTTCCTGATGGACAGCGAACAGGTGGGCGTTTTTCATGCCACCAATGAGGGCGCCACGACTTGGCACACTTTGGCCCAGGAAGTGGCCCGTTGTGTGGGCGCCGATCCTGGGCGCATCCACGCCTGCCCGAGCAGTGAGTACCCGACGCCGGCGGTGCGTCCGGCCAACTCGGTCCTGCTGAGCAAGCGGCTGGAAGAAGCAGGCTGTCCGGCCCGGCCAACCTGGCAGGATGCCGTCGCCCGTTATGTAGCCCGGCTGGAAGCCGGCGATGTGGTTTTTCCCTGAATCGAAAAAGAATGGAAGATGCATGACTGCTAGCGACAACGACCGGCTCGGCGGCGACAAAATGGCGGGAGCCGGCGCTCTTTTTCGCGGTGCGGTGGATGACCTGGTGGCAACCCTGGGCCGGTTAGATGAAACCCATCTGGCGGCCGTGGCGGCGCTCGCAGCCGACGTGCAACAGTCCTGGAGCCGGGGTGGCAAGCTCCTGGTTTGCGGCAACGGTGGCAGTGCGGCCGACAGTCAGCACATCGTGGCGGAATTGGTGGGGCGCTTCCTGGCCGACCGTCCCGGCTATGCGGCTCTGGCCCTGACGGCCAACACATCGACTTTGACTGCCGTGGGCAACGACTACGGCTATGACCACATTTTTTCGCGGCAGGTGCAAGCCATGGGCGGCGCCGATGACGTGCTGCTGGTGATCAGCACTTCGGGCAACTCGGCCAACTGCGTGACGGCCGTGGCAGCGGCGCGAGTTCATGGCATGAAGGTGCATGGTTTTCTGGGGCGTGATGGGGGCGCTCTGTTGCCCCTGGTGGATGGTGCGATGGTGGCGCCTAGTGACAGCACTCCCAAGATCCAGGAAGTGCACATCACCATGGGGCACTTGCTGTGCATGATCCTCGAACGCTGGGTTGCGGCCACGGACTAATGGCGTACCTGGGCACATTTCTGGAAAACCTTCGGCCACGGCAGTGGACCAAGAACCTGTTGCTGTTTGCCGGCATCATCTTTGCCCGCAAGTTGGGTGAGTCCGGTTGCCTGTGGCGCGCTGTAGCCGGGGCCGTCGTGTTTTGTCTGGCTTCGGGTGTGATCTATGTCTTCAATGATATCGCCGACCGGGATCTGGACCGCATTCATCCCACCAAGCAGAATCGCCCCATTCCCTCCGGGCGATTCCCCGTTGCGGTGGCGGTGCGGCTGGGGTTGGGGCTGTTGGTGTTTTGCCTGCTGGCGGCCTGGGCCCTGGGCGAAATGTTCCTGTTGGGCGTCTGTTTCTTCTTTTTGTGGAACTGGCTTTACACCCGTTGGCTGAAGCAGGTGCCGGTGCTGGATGTGATGGGCATTGGCATGAGCTTCGTGATCCGGGCCACGGCGGGAATCCTGGTGATCCTGCCGAGTTGTCCCGGCGTGGAGATTTCGATCTGGCTGCTGCTGTGCACGTTTTTTCTTTCCCTGTTTCTGGGTTTCTGCAAGCGCCGCGACGAGCTGTTGAAGATCGAACAAAAAGTGGGCGAGACCCGCCCGGTGCTGCGCGCTTACAGCGAACCGATGTTGAACTCCCTGATTGGGGGCAGCTTTGCGCTGACTTGTATGATGTATGCCCTGTACACGGTTTGGCCCCACACGGTGGAACAGTTCGGCACCCGCAACCTTATCTACACTTTGCCGTTCGTATTGCTGGGCATGGGGCGGTACCTCTACCTGGTCTTCCTGGAAGACAAGGGGGGGCGGCCCCACGAAATCCTGCTCATGGATTTCCGGCTGCAAATTATCGTGGTGGCCTGGGTGATTACGGCCGTCAAAATTATTGGCATCTGATCGGCGACAGAGGGAGAACCCCATGCGGACAACAGTGGCGCTGGTTGAAGCGCGCCCTGAAACCATTGGCGAAGATTACCGACGAGTTTTGGACCTGTCCGGCTTGTCGAACCTGTTGGCTGGCGAGGTGCCGCACCTGCTGGTCGGTACCGGAAACAGCGGTTTTGAACCCGGCTGGAGCGCCACTCCTTGGCAAATGCACGCTGTCCTGAATTGGTTGGGACAGCAGGCCGCAGGCGCCACGGCGGCCGCGGTCACCAAAGGCGGAATCGGTCCTTTGCCCGTCAGCACATTGTGGCAGGACATTTTGACCAGCCATCAAACCCGACCGGCCGAACCGGAATTCCTGCGGTCCCATCGGCATGTTTCGCAGCAGTTGCACCCGGCGCTGGATACGGCGCTGCCCGCTGGCGTCCAGGTTCCAGTGGGTCTGGCCGAGGGTCCGGTACTTGTTTTGACGAGCCCGACCACGCGGGCGGGGTGGGAAATGGCTGGTGCGGCGGAAGTCTTGCAGAACCTGTTGACCGCTGGTGCATCTGGCGGTCGCAAGGCTCCAGCGGTCGAAGTGACAGCCGAGGCGGTTGGTGTGGCTCGCGAACTGATGCCCAGGCTGGGTGCGGTGCTGGATGGAACCCTGTGGGGAGTGGGGCGCGGGGCTGGGGACCGCTCTTGTGTGGCGCGAAATGTCCTGCTGGCGGGAACCGATCCGGTGGCGGTCGATGCGGTGGCCCTGCGCCTGGCAGGTATTGAGCCGCAGAGAGTGCCGTGGATGAGGCTATGCCGGGACCGTGGGTTTGGCCAGGTGATGCCGACGGAGATCCAGATTGTCGGCCGGACGGATTTGCTGGATCTTGACTTTGGTGTGTCGGGTCTTGAACTTGGCTCCGAGAACTTGGGCTCCGTTACCCGCTTTATTGACCGGGCTCTCGGGCGCAAGACCGGCACCGGTCTGGCCGATACGGTCTGGAATCGATTGTATGAAGAGTACGAAGCTGGTGAGCGGGCCGGGATGACCGGCACATTATAGGTTTGACCGAAGAAGAGGATCGCCATGGGCAACGGCAGCGAATTTACAGATGGTCGCAAGACAGTGGAGCGTTCGGTGGCGATGAAGGCTCCGGCCAAGGTGAACCTGCACCTGGAGGTCTTGCGCCAGCGCCATGATGGCTACCACGACATCGAGACGGTGCTGCAGGCCGTGGCCATTTTTGACCGGGTCGAGGTCGCCCTGATCGAGGAATATCCCGGGGGAGAGCCCAGCATCCTGTTGACAGTTGATGGGCCGCGAGATGTGCCGGCGGACAAGACCAATCTGTGCTGGCAGGCGGCCCGGCATTTTTGCCGGGAACAGAGAGTTTCCGGCAAGATCGAAATCCATCTGAGCAAGGAAATTCCCTCGGCAGCTGGCCTCGGCGGCGGCAGCAGCGACGCTGCAGCGGTTTTGAAGGCCTGTAATCATTTGTTCGAAACCGGCTTGGACGATACCGAATTGGAAGAATTGGGGGCTGCTCTCGGGGCTGACGTGCCTTTCTTTATCAAGGGCGGAACGGCCCTTGGTCGGGGAATTGGCACCAAATTGACCCCTTTGCCCATTCTGCGGTCGGGCCAATTCCTTATAGTCAAACCCGACATGCACTTAAAGACCCAGGACGTCTATGGCGACCTAAAATTGGGATTGACAGTCAATAGCGCCAAAGTTAACATCGCGGTTATCAGACCCATCCTGGCCAGGTTCCCCCAAAAGAACTGGCCTGGATTCAATCGGCTGGAGGAGGTTGTCCTGCCTTCACAGCCTCCGGTGCAAAGATTGGTGCACCGCCTGCAGGAGCTTGCCGACGTGGCAATGCTGGCAGGGAGTGGTTCGGCGGCGTTTGCGGTTTTCCCGGAGGGGGAGGACCTGACCGAGATCGTGGCCGAGTTCGTTGAAGCGGGTTTGTACGTCAAGGTCGTCGGGCCTCACCCGGCCGGTGTGCAGCTGGCAGACGGGAGATCCTGATCGATCCTCGTGGTAATTGTATTGGTCACTGGGCTCAGCCCTGCTGAACCGAAGACCAGTCACGCAATGGAGAGGGAGAAATTTTGGATATTTCCGAAATCAGGATTACTTTGCGCGACGACA
>CAZLUL010000244.1:0-5667 GCA_964562635.1 uncultured Fibrobacteraceae bacterium
GCCGGAGTACGAGGTGCTCAACGACACGATGTCGTTGAGTGCCGCCCCTGAGAATAGGCCGTCCACGGAAAGATCCCTGGAGCGCCCATTTGACACAAAGGACAAACATGGATCCGTATCGCACAAATAAAATGAACCAAGCCGTCCTCGAAGTGCTCAGCACTCTCATCCAGAGTTACGTGAAGGACCCGCGAGTCGGGTTTGTGACCCTTAATCAGGTGAAGTTGAATCGCGACCATTCGGTGGCCGAGGTTTTCTTTTCGGTGATGGGGGATGACCAGGAGAGATTGGACAGCTTCAAGGGCTTGAAGAAGGCCAAGGGGTTCATGCAGAGCAAGCTGGTGCGCACGCTGGGCATGCGCGCGGCGCCCAGCCTGAAGTTCGTGTACGACGACTCGGTGGCCAAGGCCATTGATCTGGGTGAGTTGATCGATGGGTTGAAAGAGGACGGCGAGTTTCTGACTGAAGAGCAGAAGAAGCGCCGGATGATCCTGAATGACGTGCAGCCGCCCAACGAATTGATCCGGGGCTTGCGCCAGGGGCAGAGTTTCTGGCTGGTGCCTCATCACAACCCCGACCCGGACGCCATGGGCGGTGTGTTGGCTCTGGGCGAAGCGCTGCGGGCCATGGGCCGCAAAGTGCGTGTGATGGGCTACTGCGATCCGCCGGTGGGGCTGACTGATCTGCCAGGCTTCGACAAGGTGACGCGCTGCGAAGATGCTGAAGAAATTTTCGAGAAAGAGCAGCCTGATACCCTGGTGCTGGTCGATTGCCATCGTATCGATCGCTGTGGTCCCCTGGAAGATACGCTGGACCGGTTCAAGACCCGGTGGTGCATCGATCACCATCTGATCAGCGGGCGCAAGGCGCCTGAGGCCGGTTGGGTCGAACCGCGTTCGTGCTCATCATGCACCCTGGTGCATCAGGTGATCAACGAACTGGGCGAAGGCGATGACGAATACGACGATGGGCCCTTCGACATGACCGTCGCGATGGGCACCAATCTCTACGCCGGCCTGGTGACCGATACGGGCGGCTTCCGCTTCAGCAATACGGTTCCGTTCACTTTTGAGTTTGCCCGGGTTTTGTCCGAGATGGGCGTCGATACGGCGACGGTCGCGGCACAGACCCTGCACCGGCACCGTCGGCAGGGTGTGGCCATGCTGCAGCATGTGCTTGGCACGTTCGACTACCACGGCGACGGGGAAATCCTGATCGCTCACGCGACTCATGCCATGCTGGCCGAAACGGGTGCGGACATGGCTGACACCGAAGGCTTCGTGAACCTGGCCACCGCGGTGGAGGGTGTGCGCTTCGTGGCCTTCCTCAAGGAACTGGAAGAGAACGTGTGGCGGGCTTCGCTGCGCGTGCAGGGCGAAGGCGATGTGCAAGTGATCGCCGCGCGCCATGGTGGTGGTGGCCACAAGGCTGCGGCCGGTTGCACCATCGAAGGCGAATTGGAAGAAGTGGTGGCTGGCCTGGTGGGCGACATGATGGCAGCCCGAAACGCATGACCGCAGCCGATGGCACGGCGGTGTCCTGCGACCCGGCCGGAGGCGTCCTGCTGGTGGACAAGCCGGCGGGCGTGACCTCGTTCGCGGTCGTCAATGCGGTGCGCAAGGCGTTGGTGCAGGCTTTCCCCGAGCTGGTGCCCAAACGTGTCAAAGGCGGCCCCAAACCTCCCCGTTTCAAGTGCGGCCACGCCGGCACTCTCGATCCACTGGCCACTGGCCTGTTGGTAGTCTTGGTGGGCAAAGGCTCGCGACTTTCGAATTTCCTGTTGGGCATGGACAAGACCTACGCCGCGACGGTGCGTTTTGGCACCGCCACTGACAGCCTCGACGCCGACGGCGAAGTGGTGGCTACGGCACCGGCGCCCACTGATGAGGCCGTCATCAAAGCCGCCCTGGATCAATTCCGCGGAGCCATCAGCCAGGTGCCACCCCTGGTCAGCGCGCTTAAGAAAGACGGCCAACCTCTTTACAAACTGGTCCGCGCAGGCAAGGATGTGGCAGAACCCGCCGCCCGTCCGGTGACGATCAACAAACTGGAGCTGGTGGCAACGCGCCTGGCGGGACCCGAGCCCGAAGCCGACCTTCTGGTGGGCTGCTCAAGCGGCACCTACATCCGGTCGTTGGCGCGGGACTTGGCCACAGCGGTGGACAGCGTGGGGCATATTGCGCAGTTGCGCCGCCTGGATGTGGGGCCCTTTGATGTGGCCGACGCGGTGACCGACGTGATGACCATCACCGGTGCCGAGGTTGTCGCCAATATGCGGCCCCTGACGGCAGCGTTGCCCCAGGCCCCGCTGATGGAGGTGACGGCCGAGGAGGCGGCAAGCCTTCGCCTTGGGCACCAACCGGAGCCGGCTTGGGTCGAGCGTTTGGACGGGCCGCCGGTGGCCATGGGCAAGAAGGGCACCGAACCCCTGTTCCGCATGGTCGACACTGCCGGCGAACTGGTGGCCGTGGGCCGGATTGATGAAGAGTCGGGAGAGCCGCGCATCGCCGTGGGTATCCCGCGCCAGACGTAGGAGAACGCGCCAGCCATTGGAGAAACCGTGCGCTTGATTCGCCTGACTGCCGAATACATCGACGAACTCATCGAGGGCCGTATCGGCCTGCGGGGCGCCCAAATGGAATCGTGCTCCCTGACCCTGGGCAGTTTTGACGGCCTGCACCGTGGGCACATGGCCTTGATCCGCAGTGTGCAGGAAGCCCGTCAGGAACGGGACCTGGCCTCGGGGGCGGTCTTCACCTTTATGCAGCATCCGCGGTTGGTGCTGGATCCGGATCCCGAGCCTTTCCTGCTGACCACTTGGCGCGAAAAATTGAGTGTGCTGCACGAGTCGGGCTGCAAGGTGATTGTGGCGGCTGATTTTTGCCCCGCCCTTTCGCGTCTGACCTACCGTCAGTTCGTGGAAAAATTTCTGGTCGGGTATCTGGGCATGAAACACCTGGTGGCTGGCCACGATGTGCACCTGGGGGTGGATCGTGGGGGCACCGCCGAATCTCTGGCGGCCATGGGCCAGGAACTGGGCTACAGCTTGGAAGTCCTGCCCGCGGTGCAGGACGGTGATCAAGTGATCAGCAGTTCGGCCATCCGAAAGGCGGTCCTGGCCGGGGACATGCCCCGGGCCACGGCGATGCTGGGGCGGCCCTATGCTTTGTGGGGTGAGGTGACGCCGGGCGATCGGCGCGGCACGGAGATCGGTTACCCGACGGCCAACATCATGCCCCTGGACGAGATGAAACTGCTGCCCGAAAGTGGTGTGTATGCCGTGCGGGTGCAGGTGCCGGGTGATGTGGTGATCGGTGGCAGCCAGGGCGTCTTGCGGCGCGTGAATGAATCGCTGCCCGAAGTGGACATGAATGGCGACCTGCTCAGCGCCGCGACCGCCGACTGGGCGGTGTACGACGGCATGCTGAATTTTGGTTACGTGCCGACGTTCCACGGGGACGGTTTGTCGCAGCGGCGCATTGAGGCGAATATCTTTGACTTCAGCGGGGATCTGCGTGGGCGCAACGTGAAGGTGGACTGGATCAAACGACTGCGGGGCGAGCGCAAATTTGCCGGTGTTGATGATCTCGTGCAGCAGCTGGAAAAAGACAAAATCGAGGCCAAAGCCGTGCTCGCCGGGTTGGACTAGTCCAGACCCGGCAGGCCACGTTTCAGGCCCGCCACCTTGATGGCGTCATTGATTTCGATGGCGATGGCCAGGGCATCGCGCCCTTCCTGACCGGTGACCGGCACCGGTGCCTGACCGCGCACGGCCCGCACAAAGGCCAGCAATTCCTCTTTCAAATTATCAGTGGGGCCGTGGTTGAGCAGCTCTGGCCGGGTATCGGGCGTGAAACCGACGTCGGGGTCGCAGGCCACCATGACGTTGTCGCGCGTGGCGCAATCGGCCGACAGGTAGGCGCCATCCTCAAACACCCGGATTTTCCGCATATCCTTCAACGAGACCCGGCTGGCGGTCAAATTCGCCACACAGCCACAGGCAAATTCCAGGCGCGCGTTGGCGATGTCGATGTTGGGCGTGAGCACGCGATAGCCCGCGGCGCGGATCTCGACCACCGGCGACTTGACCAACGTGAGCAGGATGTCGATGTCGTGGATCATCAGGTCCAGGACCACATCGACGTCAGTCGCGCGGTTCTTGAAGCCGCCAAGACGATGCGCTTCGATGAACAGGGGCTGGGTCACGCGGTCAAATAGGAACGACACCGCCGGGTTGAACCGTTCGAGGTGCCCGGCCTGTAAGATCACGTTGCGCTCGGCGGCCAGGGCGATCAATTCGTCGGCCTGGGCGAGGGTGTTGGTGAGCGGCTTTTCGAGCATGACATGGATGCCGGCATTGATCAATGGACGGGCCACGTCAAAATGGTGGACGTTGGGCACCACGACGCTGGCAGCGTCGATGTTGCCGAGGATGTCGCTGATATTGGCCACAGCTTCGGTGCCGCCGCCGATGGTATTGGCTTCGGTGGCGACTTCACGGGCGCGGTCGAGATCAAGATCCACGACGGCCACCAGCTCGACGTCAGGCATGGCGGCGTACTTCTGGGCGTGAAAGCGGCCCAGGTAGCCGGCGCCGACGACGGCGGTGCGGAGTTTTTTGGTTGGATTTGTCATGGGGTGAATCTAGCTCATACGGTCGCGATGGGGGAGGGTTTTTTGTGGGAAAAGATCGTGACGGTTCTTGACCGGTGGGAACGATTGATGGATAGTTCGCTATGGGATTCCTTATCTGATGGAATTTGGGCCAGGGAGGGCCCCTGATATGATGCTTTTGCTGCGCCCGGTGCGTTTCCGCTCCGTCTTGGCGGCCTGTCTGGCTGTCGGGTTATTATCTGCTCTTTTTATAGCTCCCGGAGTACTGCAGGCGCAGGAGTTTACGCCTGAGATGCTGGATGCTGCCTCGCAGCAGACGGGGTTGAGTAAGGAAGAGTTGCTGCGGCGGTATCAGCAACAGCAAACCGGGGGCGCGACTCGGGCCGAAGCCAGACAGACCGAAGGCGAACCTGGCCGCACCAGCCTTGAGGGCATCGACGATGCTCGCCCTTTCCGCGATACCGAAGCTGAAGTGGTGCTGCCCTACAGCCAAACCCTGGTGCCGGACGAGGTTCTGGCCGACCTCCTGGAAGAGGCCGCCCAGGACACGGGTTCCGTCTTCTATGGCGATGATTTCTTCAGTCTGGATGAAGGCGTCTTTACGCCGCCCAGTTTTGGCCCCGTCAGCAGCGACCACCGTCTTGGTGTGGGCGATGAGGTCATCGTCAACGTCTGGGGCGGAGTGGATATGCAACTGGTCCGCGTGGTGGACCGCGACGGCTCGATCATTTTGCCGCGGGTCGGCAAGATCATCTGCGCCGGCCGCACCCTGGACGAAGTCGATGATGCCATCCGCAAACGCTTGGCCGAGAGCCACAGCAGCATTGACGTGGACGGCGATGGCGTGGACGAGGGCGATACCCACCTGGAAGTGACCCTGGGGCAATTGCGCGCCATTCGCGTGTTCGTCGTGGGGCAGGCCGAACGCCCTGGATCATACGAATTGAGCTCGGTCTCAACGGTTCTGACGGCCTTGTACGCCGCGGGAGGCCCGAGTGATCGGGGTACCTATCGCAACATTGAAGTCGTGCGCGGTGGCGATACCGTGGGCGT
>CAZLUL010000245.1:0-5602 GCA_964562635.1 uncultured Fibrobacteraceae bacterium
CATTTTGTGCATGGGTAAAGGTCTGTAGGCGCCCCTTGCTGTCAAATTCAAAAACATTTATATCAGCGGCAAGCCCTTCACTTAACATCTTATCAACGTGAATATACGAATTATCCCTGCGTGCCCAGAACCCCTGCCGGGTTAAGGTTATCTCGGAAGTGGACATCGCTTCTGCACGTGATTTTCGAGCCAGTTGCTCCATACCGGGTACAACCATTTCAGCCAGAAGTACCTCGAGGTCAATACCAAGAACATCCTGTTCGTCTGTGGCGGGGCGTTCCAGGGCCTGGAAAAAATCATCGAGCGGCGGGTCGGCAAAAATGTGCTCGGATTTGCCCGCGAAGAGGAGTTCACCAGGAGCGAAGAGCGCGAAGAGTATCTCGGTCTGGTTGAATCCCAGGACCTGATGCAGTTCGGCCTGATCCCGGAACTCATCGGCCGGATGCCCGTGGTGACCTACATGCACGAACTGGATCGCGACGCCATGCGGCGCATTTTGACCGAACCCCGCAACTCCCTGACCAAGCAGTACCAGAAACTGCTTGAGATGGAGGATGTGGAATTGATTTTCGAGCCTGACAGCCTCGAAGCCATTGCCGATCTGGCCATTAAGCGCAAGACCGGCGCCCGGGGCTTGCGGTCCATCCTGGAGAGTGTCATGCGGGACACCATGTTCGACATCCCGTCGCGGGAGGGTGTCCGTCAGGTCATCATCACCCGGGCTGCGGTGATGGACAAGACGGAACCCGAAGTGGTGATGGGTGATCCGCCGATCGATCTCAAGGAAGCATAAAAACTCCTCCCAACGACAGATTTTCCTGAGCGGGTCGCACGGATCCGTTTATATTTGATTGTTCGAACCCGATTGACCGGGGGCGGACGCCTGGGTGGCTCTGCGCCCATGTTGCGCGCCTCATAGACCGGCGTCCCAGCCGCGAGCGGAGAACCATGAGTCTCAGTGATATTGACAACAACGAAGATGTTCAGAATGTTTTTCTGCCGGACGAACTGCCGATGCTGCCGCTGCGCGACATCGTGGTCTTTCCGTACATGGTCACGCCCCTGCTAGTGGGCCGGGCCCGCTCGGTGGCGGCAGTCGAAGCGGCCATGGAGCGTGACAAACTTCTGTGCGTGATCGCCCAGAAACAACCGGAGACCGAAGATCCCGACGGCGATGATCTCTTTCGGGTCGGCACGGTGATCAAGGTGCTGCAGATTATCCGCACGCCGGATGAGACTCTGAAAATCCTGGTCGAGGGTGTGGCCCGGGTGCACGTCCGCGGCGTGGTGGAGGCCGATGGATTTCTGGAAGTGAGCGTCGACGAAGTCGAAGAGATCCCGTCGACCGGCACCGAAATCGAGGCCTTGAGCCGTTCGATCAAGGAGCGCTTCAAGGAATACGTGCGGTTGAACAAACGGCTGCCGGACGAAGTTCTGCTTTCGGTCCTGAACCTGGACGAGATTGGCCGCATGGCCGATTCGATCAGCGCCTACATCCTGGGCAAGGTGCCCCTGAAGCAGGAACTGCTCGAAGAGCCGGCCCTGGAATTGCGCCTCAGCCGCATCAACCAGATCCTGGCCAACGAGCTGGACATTCTGGAAATCGAACAGCGCATCGACGGCGAAGTGCAGACCCAGGTGCAGCGCAACCAGCGTGAGTTCTACCTCAACGAACAGCTGCGCGCGATTCGCAAGGAACTTGGCTATACGGTCGACGAGGATTCGGAGATCGAGGCCTACCACAAGAAGGTCGAAGAGAGCGCCATGTCGGCCGAGGGCCTGGAGATTGCCCACCGCGAGGTCGGGCGCCTCGAGCGCATGTCGCCCATGAGCCCGGAAGCCACGGTGCTGCGCAACTACCTTGATACATTGCTGGCCCTGCCGTGGAAAAAGAAATCCCGCGACCGCGTGGACACCGTCAAGGTGCGCGAACGCCTGGACGCCGATCACTATGGCTTGGAGAAGGTCAAGGAACGCATTCTCGAATTTCTGGCGGTCTACAAACTGACCCGCAAACCCCAGGGCACGATCCTCTGCCTGGTGGGGCCGCCCGGTGTGGGCAAGACCAGCCTGGGCCGCAGCATTGCCGAGAGCATGAATAAGAAATTTGTCCGCATCAGCCTCGGTGGGGTGCGGGACGAATCAGAAATTCGCGGCCACCGGCGCACTTATATTGGCAGCAAGCCCGGCCGCATCATCGAGTCGCTGCGCAAGGCCGGTACCCGCAATCCGGTCTTCCTGCTGGATGAAATCGACAAGATGGGCAGCGACTTCCGGGGTGATCCGGCCAGCGCGTTGCTGGAGGTGTTGGATCCCGAACAGAACTCGACCTTCAGCGACCACTACCTCGAGGTGGAGTTCGACCTGAGCAACGTGATGTTCATCACGACGGCCAACAGCCTGCACACGATTCCGCCGGCGCTGGAAGATCGTATGGAGATCATCCGTATTCCGGGTTATCTGGAGCACGAAAAGCTGATCATCGCCGAGCGTTTTCTGGCCCCGCGCCAGATGTTGCGCAACGGCGTAGCCAAGTGGAAAGGCGGCTTTGCCAAGTCGGCTATCCAGGCCATCATCGATGGTTACACCCGCGAAGCGGGGGTGCGCAACCTCGAGCGCGAGATTGCCGGCATCTGCCGCAAGGTGGCCAAGCACCACGCCGAAAAGGGCAAGTTCCCCGGCGCGGTGACCGCCGCCACGGTGCAGAAATATCTGGGCGTGCCCAAGTTCCGGCGCAAGGTTGTCGACCGTGAGCCCGAAGTCGGCGTGGTGGTGGGCCTGGCCTGGACCATGGCCGGTGGCGAGATTCTCGAGATCGAGACGGCAGCCGTGCCCGGCAGTGGCAAGATCACCATCACCGGCAACCTGAAGGACGTGATGAAGGAGTCGGCCGAGACCGCTCTCAGTTATGCCCGCGGCCTGTGCAGTGAGATGTCCGCCGACTGGTTCAAAAAGAACCAGATTCACATCCACGTGCCCGAAGGCGCCATTCCCAAGGACGGGCCGAGCGCTGGTGTGGCGATGGGCACGGCGATCACCTCGCTGCTGCGGGACATCCCCGTGCGTTCGGATGTGGCGATGACCGGCGAGGTGACCCTGAGGGGCAAGGTCCTGCCCATCGGAGGCTTGCCCGAAAAGGCGGTGGCCGCCATCCGGGCCGGGTCAAAGCACCTGATCATTCCGCGGGGCAACGAGAAGGACTATCTCGAATTGGCCGAGGTGATCCGCAAACAATTGACGGTGCACCTGGTTGAGAGCATGGACGAAGTCCTGGACTTGGCCCTGGTGGGTGGCAATCGCAAGCCCGCCCGGCCGCGCCGCAAGGCGGCCACGGGCGCGGGCCTGCCTGCTCAGGCCAAAAGAAAGTAGGCCGGGAAATGGAAGTCGAATTCATCATCAGCAGCCCCGATCTGCGGGGCCTGCCGGAGCCCGACCTGCCGGAGTTCGCCTTTCTGGGGCGCAGCAACTGCGGCAAGTCGTCGTTGATCAATCACTTCCTGGACCGCACCAGCGTGGCGCGCACCAGCCGCAAACCGGGCAAAACCCGCCTGTTCAACTACTTCCGCATCGACAAGCGTTTCTATATCGTGGATTTGCCCGGCTATGGCTTTGCCAAGGTGAGCAAAGTGCAGCGGGCGGCCTGGAAAGTCCTGTTTGAGCGCTATCTGCGCAGCGAGGACCGGGCCATGGCCATTTTCCAGTTGTTGGATGTGCGCCACCAGCCCACGGCCGAGGACCTGGAAGTGTCCGCCTGGATCCGGGCTTCGGGGAACCCCAATGCCATCGCAATCACCAAGACCGACAAAATCGGAACCAACAGCCGTGCCAGGCGCTATACGGAGATAGTCGATGCCCTGGATTTGGCCCCCGGTATCCCGATTTTTCCGACTTCTGCGGCCAAAAAGACCGGCCGCATTGAGATGCTGGCCTGGGTCGATGCGCTGCTGGAAGCCAACGCCGAACCGGAATAGCCGCCCTCGCACAGTCGAAATATTCGGCGTGGGGGCTCCGGGCGAATTGACGTGATCACTATCGGGCAGGTATAATAAAGGCCGCAAAGGCCATGACCAGGCACAGGTCCGTATCAGGCCGACGGCGGACGTTGGCTGTATTTCAAAACCCAGGTGGATCATGAACCGCATCGCCCGCAGCAGTTTGAAGACCACGACGGCCTTTGCGGTCGTCTGCCTGGTCATGCTGTCGGGAAAGGCTCAGGCCACGGAATTTGATCTGTCGCTTCTGCCGGTGATTTCACCAAATCTCTGTCTTTCCTGTCATGACGTGGATGCCCCAACGGCCGGTGATGCCGTTTTGAACGTCTTCGGCCTGGATTTTTTGGCCAATGGACGTTTGTGGGATTCGAACCTGGCGCAGCAGGACTCTGACAATGACGGCTGTTTGAATGGCGTGGAGGTCGGTGACAGCGACGGGGACGGCAATCCGGATGGCAATGTCACCGAACAGGCCGGAAACCCTGGCGTTTTTGATGATTGCGGCTCCGGGTCCCTGGTGGATGAAAAAACCTGGGGTACCTTGAAAGCTATGTTTGACGCCGACTGATCCCGGGGTGATATTTACCCCTCAACAACCCGGATGGCATCGTGCCGCGAATTCGGGCTTTTTTTTGTGGTGACAGGGTCGCGCCGTGGAGCGGGCTCTTTCATTCTGGTCGTTGAGCAACCGTGGAGAAATTCCGTGGAAAACCGTGTGATCATCGGTGGGCAGTGGGGCGACGAAGGCAAGGGCAAGATCGTCGACGCGCTGAGCAAGGACATGGACTGGGTGCTGCGCTATCAGGGCGGAGCCAACGCCGGCCACACCATCCATATCGGACCCGACAAACACGTCCTGCATCTGGTGCCCTCCGGTATCCTGCATGACGGGGTGCGCTGCCTGCTCGGTGGCGGCATGGTCATCGACCCCTGGAGCCTGCGGGATGAGATCCTGGCCCTGGAGCAAAAGGGCCACTCGGTGCGTGACCGCCTCTACATCTCGGCCACCGCGGCGTTGTTGATGCCGTTCCACAAGCGCATTGATGAATTGTGTGAAACTCGGCTGAAGCGCAAGAGCATCGGCACCACCGGCCGTGGCATTGGTCCGGCCTACCAGGACAAATTGAACCGCACGGGCATGCGCATGGGGGACCTGCTGTTGCCGGCGGAAAACCTCGAGCGCAAGGCCATCGAGAAGATCCTGGCGGCCAACGAAATTCTCAGCGAGTTCTACGAGGCCGAACCGTTGCCGGCGCGCATTGTTGCCGAGGAATTAGTCGTCCTGGCGCATTTTCTGGCCCCCATGGTCGTCAATTCCTACGAGAAGCTCGCCGGAGTGCGGGCTGGCACTGAGAGCGCCCTGTTTGAGGGTGCCCAGGGCACGATGCTGGACATTGACCACGGCACGTTCCCCTACGTGACGAGCAGCAACAGCACGATCGGTGGGGCGTTGACGGGCACGGGCCTGCCGCCGCGCACCCTGGGAGAAATCAACGGCATCTTCAAGGCCTACTGCACCCGCGTGGGCAATGGGCCTTTCCCGACCGAGTTGCTCGGCAGCAAGGGCGACGATTTGCGCGACGCCGGTGGCGAATATGGCGCCACGACCG
>CAZLUL010000246.1:0-5601 GCA_964562635.1 uncultured Fibrobacteraceae bacterium
GACGTGGCGAAGTATATCTTCCTGACCCGCAAGCCCAACAGCCATCTGGATTTTGATCTGGACATGGCCCGGGAGCAGTCCGACGCCAACCCGGTCATGAAGGTGAAGTATGCCCACGCGCGTATTTGCAGCCTGCTGGAAAAGGCAGAGGGCCTGGGTGTGGTGCTGGGCGAATCGACGACCAGCAGCCTGGCGCACCTCGAAGACGACGCGGAGTGGAACCTGGTGCGCGAGTTGATTCGCCTGCCGCAGGTGATTGTTTCGGCGGCGCGGGCCCGTGAGCCTCATCGCCTGACCGGATATGTGGATGAAGTGGCCGGGCTGTACAACCAGTTCTGGCATCATTGCCGGGGGATTCTGGGGAAGCCGGCCGAGCGCCGAGAGGCCCAGTTGCAGTTGAGTCTGGCGACGCGTCAGGTGCTGCGCATTGTTTTGGACATGTTGGGCGTCGATGCGCCCGAGAAGATGGAAAAGAGGGACTGAGATGTCGATTCTGGTGGTTGGCTCGGTGGCCTATGACACCGTGGAAACACCCCGCGAAAAGCGGGAACGGCAGTTGGGCGGCAGCGCGAGTTTCTTCGCCATCGCGACCCTGGGCCGCGGCGCGGTCCGTTGTGTGGGCGTGGTGGGCGATGACTTCCTGCAGGAAGACCTGGACCTGTTGGCCAAACGCGGCGCCGATGTTTCGGGCATCACCCGGCAGCCGGGCCAAAGCTTCCACTGGTCGGGCCGCTATCACGAGGACATGATCGAGCGCGATACCCTGGCCACCGAGCTGGGTGTGTTCGCCGATTTTCAACCCGAAATTCCCGCCGACTGGCGTGATTCGGACTATCTGTTTTTGGCCAACATCCATCCGGCCCTGCAGTCGCACGTGCTGGATCAGATGAACAGCCCGAAGCTGGTGGCCCTCGATACGATGAACCTGTGGATCGAAAATACGCCGGAAGACCTGGCGGCCATTTTGAAGCGGGTTGATGTGCTGCTGGTCAACGACGGCGAAGCACGCCAGTTGACGGGCAAACGCAGTCTGGCCCACGCCGCGGCCGCCATCCGGGAGATGGGCCCCAGCCGGGTCATCGTCAAGAAGGGCGAACACGGCGCGGTGTACTTCGGGCGCGAGGGCGTGCTGAGCGTGCCGGCGATCATTCTGGATGATGTGATTGATCCGACCGGCGCCGGTGATTGTTTTGCCGGGGGTTTCATGGGCAGCCTGAGCGAGGCCGGCGCCACCCGCGACAGTGGCGACGATGTGTTCCGTCAGGCCGTGGTCGATGGCACGGTCACCGCGAGCTTCTGTCCCGAAGGATTCAACGTCGAAGGGTTGCTGAAGATTGACGACGCAGCCTACGCCACGCGCCTGGCCACCCTGCGTGGCATGATGGTGCCTTAGCGCCGGATGAGCCGGATCCGAAGCCTGATTTGAGAGACCTGCCCCTTCCGGGAGCGGGTCTCTTTCATCAAAATACAGTGGTTTTTCATCAGTTCCGAGATGTGTCTTGTGGGAAGAATTGCCCTGTGGTAAGATCCTCGTTCGCCCATCTCAAGCCAGACGCTGTGTGATTATGCAGTGATTATGCAGTGATTATTAAGGGAGCACATTTTGGAGTGGGACCCCAATGAGCGGGACGCCTCTGAGCGGGATAGTTGGGTTTCCGACGCACAGCGTTGGATAGGCCAGATCAAGGGCGTTTTGCAGTGCAAGATCGACCTTGATGACACGGGTGAAATCACCGGTGTGCATGTGGTGGCCGGCATGGAACGGGACCCCCGCCACATCGTGCGCGATGTGGAGGGACTCCTGAAGGCCCGCCTGGATGTTGACGTCTACTACAAGAAGATCGGCGTGGTGCAGGTTCTGGAGAATGGGCCGCTGAGTGAAAGCACCGCTCCGGTTGGCACTCCGGTTGGCACTCCGGTTGCGCCAGAGCCGCCGGCGAACGCGCCCCGCACCTCGGTTCCCGGTTCGGCAGTGACTTTCCATCCGCCCACCACTGAGCCGGACGATCTGCTGGATTCGCCCCAAGCCGCTCCGGCCCAGGAAACGCACGACGACTTGCCCGAGCCGACTCCGGCGGTGCTGGTGGTCGAAGACATGGGCTCCCGTGTGGTATGTGGAGGCGTGGGCGTGATGGCTTCGGAAACCTCGATTCGGGCCGAAGTTCAGTTGCGCGCCGGCGATGTCGAAGCCCGCGGCCTGCGCGAAGGGCCGAACCACGCCGATAGCGACATCCTGCTGGTGGCCCAGGCGGCAGTCGCGGCGGTGGCCGAATTGATCGCCGATCCGGTGCTGCTGCACCTCAAGGAAGTGCGCCTGCAGGAAATGGGCGGCGAAATGGTGATTCTAGCGGCTGTCGATCTGGTTGAAGGCCGCCACAGCACCACCCTGTACGGCACCTGCGGCACCAGCCACAACCGGCAACAGGCGGTGGTCTACGCGGTGCTTGATGCGTTGAACCGGCGGCTGGCCCTGCACGGTCTCAAGACGCTGGAGGGTAGCGGCTAGGATTGGTACCGGCTAGGATCGGCAGCAGCTAAAGATCCGGCCCCCCGAATGTCCCACCGGCCTTGAACCTGAGCTCGCCAAGATATATTATCCAGATATTATCCCCGCCCGGAGCAATTTCTGCCCACCTGTCCGGAGGAAACCCATGAAATACGCCGATAGCGGTGTGAATATTGATGCGGCAACCAACGCTTTGGCCCGCAGCAAAGAGTCCATCCGTTCGACCTGGGACGCGCGGGTCAAAAACGAGATGGGCGCCTTCGGAGGCCTGTTCCAGGCCGCACCCGGCGAACCGTTGCTGGTCGCGAGCGTGGACGGCGTGGGCACCAAGGTGATGATCGCGCGCATGGCCGGTCGCTACAACACCGTGGGGCAGGACCTGGTGAACCATTGCGTGGACGACATCCTGGTCCAGGGCGCCGAGCCCCTGTTTTTCCTCGACTACTTCGCGACTTCAAAATTGGCGGATGACGTGCTGCCGGCCATCATCGAGGGCTTTGCCATCGGGTGCCGTGAAAATGGCGCCGCTTTGCTCGGTGGCGAAACCGCCGAGATGCCCGGCGTGTACAGCACGGGCGAGTTTGACCTGGCGGGCACCATCGTGGGCCGCGTGCGCGAAGAAGATGTGATTGACGGTTCGCGCATTACCGCGGGCGACAAGGTGTGGGGACTGCCGAGCACCGGCCTGCACACCAACGGCTATTCCCTGGCCCGCGCGGTTCTGTTCGACAAGGCCGGCTACACCGTCACCGATACCCCGGTCGAATTGGCTGGTGTTTCGGTGGGCGACGCTCTGTTGGCTGTGCACTGCAGCTACCTGAACCCGGTGCGCGCCATGTGGGCCGAGTTTGGCCGCGACGCCATCCGGGGGCTGTGCCACATCACCGGTGGTGGTTTTTACGACAACATCCCGCGGGTAATTCCCGACGGTTTGTGCGTGAACATTGACCCGTCCGCCTGGGCACCCTTGCCGATCTTCAAATTGATCGCCGACAAGGGTGACGTTGAGAACAGCGAGATGTACCGGGTGTTCAACATGGGCATTGGGCTGGTGGTGATCACCCCGGCTGAGGTGAATCTCAGCGGGATCGACGGGGCTGGCGCGGTGTTGATTGGCGAGGTGACCGCTGGTGACCAGAAGGTGAAATTGCCGTTTTGATTTGGTGAAAACCGAAAATGTGTAACGAAGGGCCGACGCTTAGCGCCGGTCCTTTTTTGTGCCTGATGCCGCCGGTGACACATGTCCCACCTGAAATCAAGACCCAGGGACAGCAATGGGACAGTGGTCCTGCGCTATATGTCCCAACATGAGAATAATCTCTTGCCAACAAACTGGTTGCACCCGCTACTGCCCCGAGGACCAATCCCTGCATAGGCTTTCCTCCTGACATCAGCCAAAGGGGAGTGCATGAAGACCAGCTGGGATTCCGAAAAATTCTGGAGCGAAGAGATCAGGGGCTTTCCCCACGGTGGTGGGGCGGTCGCGCTGTGGGTGGTGCGCCGCGAAGGGCAGGATCCATCCGCCCCGCTGACGATCCTGTTCAACTGGGCCTGCGGCGAGGCTCGCCAACAGGGCATGGCCAATCGCCTGCCGCTCAGTATGTTGCTCAAATCCATGGTCGAGTGCCGCGAGGAGCTGGTGCACAAGGGGCGCAATACCGCCATCTGGGTCGAGCCGCTGTTGGCCAAGGGCGAAGTCGCCGGCAGCCTCGGCCTGTGGTTTCAAGCCGACGAGCCCTGGCGCGAAAGCATATTCCTGTGGGGGCAGCGGCTGGGTGCCCGCCTGGGTCCGGTGGTGGGCCAGATGGAACCCATGGACTCCTCGGCGGCGGCGGTCCTGGCCCAGCCGACATTATTCCCGGTGGCAGGCTTTGAGGCTCCGGTTTCCCAGAGGGCGACCGGTGTCCGGGCCTTGCCCGCCAACCTGGTCACCATAGTCGGTGGGCAGAGTGATCCCTGGTCCCGCGACATTCGTCTGCCGCGCCCAATGCCTGTGCCCGGCATTCCCGGTTGCATCGGCACCAGCCAGGAGATGCTCGAGCTGGGGCGGCGCGTGCCGGACATTGCTCGCAGCGGGGTGAATGTCTTGCTGCGGGGAGAAAGCGGAACGGGCAAGGAGATCATCGCCAGTGCCTTGCATCTGGGCAGTGAGCGCAGCAAGGGGCCGTTTGTGGGGCAGAATTGTGCGGCACTGCCCGAATCTCTTTTTGAATCCGAGCTGTTTGGCCACAAGAGCGGCGCCTTCACGGGCGCCACTGGCGACAAGAAGGGCCTGCTGGCCTCGGCCAACGGCGGCACGTTGTTCCTCGACGAAATCGGCGACATGCCCCTGGCCCTGCAGATCAAACTGCTGCGCGTGATGCAGGAGCGCCGCGTGCGCCGCATCGGTGATCTGCAGAGTAAGCCCGTCGACATCCGGTTCATCGCCGCGACCCACAAGGACCTCGAAGCCGAGATCGAAAATTCCCGCTTTAGGCTTGATCTGTTTTATCGGCTGAAGGTGGTGAGCATCGAGATCCCGCCGCTCAGGCACCGGCCCGAGGATGTGGCGCCGTTGTTTGCGTTTTTTCTGCGCAAGCGGGGGCCAGTTGGGGAAAAAATGAGGATCACCGAACGCGCTCTGGCCTGCCTGCAGGCCTGGAGTTGGCCGGGCAATGTGCGGGAGCTGGAAAACGAAGTGCAGCGGTTTCGGGCCCTGCACCCGGACGCCGAAGTGATCCGGGTGGATCATTTGTCGCCGGAGATTCAGGCTTCGCGGGCGACAAAAATTGGCGCGGCCGATCTGGGCACACTGCGGGAACTGGGGCAGGCCACTGAAATTCTGGAGCGGTACCTGATCCGCAAGGCGCTGGCGGCGACCGAGGGGCGCAAGGCGGCTGCGGCGCGGCGGTTGGGATTGTCTCGGCAGGGATTGTACAAAAAGATCCAACGGTACGAAATGACCGACCTGATCGGTGGCAACTGACCGCCTAGCCCAACCCATGCACCACCTGCACGGCTATTGGGCAGGAAAAGTGGCCCATTGCTGGACACCGCCCCAGCGGTCAGGTATTTTGCCGAGCATGGAAACCACAACACAATCCCACGATCTCAGT
>CAZLUL010000247.1:0-5594 GCA_964562635.1 uncultured Fibrobacteraceae bacterium
GACTTCATGTTGGCCTACGAGGGAGTGGGTATTTATGGGAACGTCAGCCTGGGGAGCTGGGGCGAAGGTGACTATCACGTTTTTGGCGGTACGTTGAACGTGCCCGACCCAACCAGTGGCTTCTGGGGTGACGTCTACAACAGCGCGGGTGTGCTACTGGAAGACGAAATAAGCCGAATTATCTCGGAAGACCTGGGCGCTCCGGCGACGGCCACCTTCTACCAGAATACAGATCAAGTGGTCAGCTTCCCCTGGATTTACGGCGGCGGCATCACCTGGGATACGCCTCTGGAGGGCTTGCGTCTGGGCGCTTCAGGCCTGCAGGGACGATTCAATTTTCAGGGCAACGTGCGCTATGACGTGCTGGTCGATCGCGGCGCGGGAAGCCTGGAATATTTCCCGGCCACTCTGAGGATGGACGAAACCACAAATATTAACCACATCGCCGTTTTTGGTGCGGAATACCTGCGTGACCGCTGGGGCCTGGCCTCGGAATTTTACCATGAGGACATCGGCGACGGCGCCGCCTACGGTTGGTATGTCCAGGGCGATTGGCAGGCCACCGACCGCTGGGCCCTGGGCGCGTATTACAGCCTCGGCCAAGGTGATGATGACGATTTCGAGGGCGTGGGCTTACCCGACTACTACGAGTGGCAGAAGGACCTCACTTTGAGCCTGCGGGTCGACCTGACGGATCACTGGTTGTTCAAGATTGAACACCACACCATCGACGGGGTGGGCAGGGTCCATTGGAACAGCGTGGAAGAAGAAATTAGCGACCCGCTGGAGCAACGTTGGGGCATGTTTTCGGCCAAGACCACCTTCCATTTTTGATCGGAGTGTGACGTGAGAAAAAACATGATGCGTCTGCCGGTCCGGCCGTTGCTGGTTGGGGTTTTGCTGCTGGTGTCTGCGGTGCTGGCACCGCTCGGGGTCCGTGCTGCGGAGCTGGTGATCATTGCCAATCCAGACCAGTCGGGCCCCAACCTGCCGGCCAAGGATTTGCAGCGAATCTACATGGGCAAGCTGTCGCGGTGGGACAACGACGAAGCCATTGTGCCGACGATGCTCAAGGGTGGACCCGTGCACGAAGCCTTTGTGGAGTCCTATCTCGACCGGTCACCACACCGCTTTGTGACCTATTGGCGCCAGATGATTTTTACGGGCAAGGGCACGCCACCGCGGAGTTTTGCCAGTGAAGAAGAATTGATCGCCTTTGTGGCCGCCACGCCCGGTTCGGTGGGCTACGTCTCGGCGGTGACCGGTGGGCAGGACGTCACGATTCTGTCCATTTCCCGGGATTGATGCGCGGAGAACCATGAAATTTACCCACAAGATCATGCTCAGTCCCCTGGTCACCGCGGTGGCCTTCCTGCTGATTTTTGCGGCCACCCAACGGGCAGCCGAGCGCAGTTCCGAAACCATCGACCGCATCCAGAACGAATTTTTTCACGCCACCCAATTGAGCCACGACCTGCAGATCAGCCTATTGACCCTCCGGTACCTGCTGACTGAGGCGGCGACCAATGGCAACGAGGACGCCCTGCTTGAAGCCGAAGAAGTTGCCGGGCAGTTTATGGACACGGTAGACGGTTGCCGCGGCGTGCCCTCGCTGGCCGCCACGATTGGGCCTCTCGGACATGAGTTTGATCTCTATTACACCCAGGCGCGTCTGACGACCGCGCATATGCTGGAGCAGGCCGGCGGATTGAGCCTCGACTTCGATCAGGAAATGTTTGATCAGGTGAAGGAGATGAACCGGCTTTACGAAAAGCTGAGCGGCAATATCAGCGTCGTGGTCGATAGCAACAACGCCCGTCTCGAACTGGCGATCGCCAATACCCAGGCGCGCATCGTTCGTCTGCGCTGGATCATGAATATCACGAGCATCGTGTTCCTGGCCCTGCTGTTCCTGTTGTCGATAGTGGTGATCGGCTCGATCGTGCGGCCGGTGCAGCGCATGGGACGGGTGGCCCAGGCCATCAGCGGCGGCGACCTGAATACGGAACTGAACTACCGTTCGCGCGATGCGCTGGGCGAGTTGGCCAACAGTATTCGCGAAATGCAGTCTTCGCTGATCTCGGATATTGCCCGCCGGGAAAAGGCCGAGGCCGACCTGATCGCCGCGCAGGGCCAGATGATCCAGTCCGAAAAAATGGCCGTGCTGGGCAAGCTGGTGGCCGGACTGACCCACGAGCTGAATACGCCCCTGGGCACCATGGCCTCATCGGTGGATGTCGTGGACCGCAGCCAGGGCATCATCGTGGCCAAGTGCACCGGCGATGACACACCGGTTGAAGCCAGCAATGACCCACGATTCGGCAAAGCCGTGGTGGCCTTGTCCCGCGGGCTGAAAAGCCTGAAGGTGGCCACCAACCGGATTGAAGAGCTGGTCAATGGCCTGAAGGTCTTCAGCCAGTTGGACAAAGGCGAGGTGCAGCAGACTGATATCAATGCCGGCCTTGAAGCCACCCTGGGTCTCATAAACCACGATATTCCGGAGGGCCTGACCGTCGTGCGTGAATTTGGCGAAATTGAGCCGATTTTGGCCTATCCGGCCCAGCTCAATCAGGCCTTTTTGTCTCTGATTCGCCATGCGATGCGCGATACGACTCCGCCGGGCACCATCACCTTGACTACTGAGCAGACGACTGACCGGGTGCGGGTGACCATCGCCGATACGGGCTGTGGTTATCAGCCGGATGCCCTGCTGGCCCTTTTTAACCCCAGTTTCAAGGCCGATACCAGCCGCATGCGGATGGATTGGGAAATGGTGACCAGCAGCCGCATTATCGACCGGCACCAGGGCACCATTGCTGCCAAGAGCGACCCCGGGGTGGGCACCCGCTACACGGTGGAAATCCCACTTTGGGCAGAGGTTGGTCGCCAGTCATGAGGGCGCCCGGAAAAACCCTGCGGGAAGCTGGGTTATTGAGATTCCCTGCAAAATAAATGGCGGATTGATACCGACATTCAGGATCAGTTGTTTATTGAAAAACATGATCAATCGAGCAACTATTATATATATTCGATATTTAAAAGAAGATGAGAATGATCGGCAAAGTCTCGGTTCCCCGTTGCACCCAAAATCCTGCAAATCATAAGAACATATAGCGATATAGATTTGACCAACGGATCCGACTGGTCAATAATTGGGTTGTCAAAACTTTCTCAACCTGTCCCCTCTCTCTGGAGACGACCCCAATGCCTTCTCGCACAATCAATGGCTCAATGGCGAACCGGGCACTGATGTTCCTGATCACGCTGGCTGTGCTGGTACCCGTCGCTGCGGCCTACGCCCAGGACGCCGATACCTGCCTCGATTGCCACGATGACATGGAACTGACCAAGAATGTGGGGGACCGCGTGGTTTCCCTGCATGTGGACATCGAGCAGTTCAACGCCTCGATTCACGGCCAGGAAGATGTCGAGTGCATCGATTGCCATCAGGACCTGGACGGCTTCGACGACTGGCCTCACGAGGATGAGCTCGAGGACGTCGATTGTGCTATGTGCCATGACGATGTGGAAGAGATCTTCGCCGAGAGTATGCATGGTACCGAGATGGCTGCGGGCAATCCTTTGGCCCCCCATTGCTGGTCCTGCCACGGCGCCCACGACATCCGGCCCGCTTCGGACCCAAATTCGGCCGTGAACAAGTTCAACATTCCTGTCATGTGCGGCAGTTGCCACAAGGAAGACGCGCCGGTGGGCGAATTTGGACACGCCACCCAGGACAGCGTTTTGACCAATTATTCACTGTCCATTCACGGTGAGGGCCTGTACCGCCGCGGATTGACCAAGACTGCGGTCTGCTCCGATTGCCACTCTGCCCACAACGTGCGCAACCACAATGATCCCAAGTCGACGATTCATGTCGACAACGTGTCCAACACCTGCCGCGAATGCCATGGCCTGATTGAGAAGGTGCACCAGAAGGTCATCGAGGGCGAGCTGTGGGAGAAGGATCCGACCAAGGTTCCGGTCTGTATCGAATGCCATCAGCCCCATGAAGTGCGGCGGGTCTACTACGATCAGGGCATGTCTGACCAGCAATGTATGGTCTGTCACCAGGACCCCGAACTGAAAGCTGCTGGCCTGGGCCAGGAAGGCCAGTCCATGTTCGTGGACCACGCCATGCTCGAGGGCTCAACTCACGCCAAGCAAAGCTGCATCCAGTGCCACACCGGCGCCACACCCAGCCATGAGCGGCCCTGCGATACGGTGCCCAGCAAAGTTGATTGCGCCATCTGTCACGCGGAAGTGGTGGATGTCTATAAAAACAGCATTCACGGTAAGCTGGGGGGGCAGGGCGATTTAGAAGCGCCGGATTGCCTGGCCTGTCACGGCACCCACGATATGATGCCGAAGTCCGATCCGGAATCGCGCACCTACGTGCGGAACATTCCCAATCTGTGCGGCACCTGCCATGACGAAGGTGGCCAGGCGGACAAGCGGTACGAAGGCACCGAGAAAAGCATGGTCGCCAACTACAAGGAAAGCGTCCATGGCCGGGCTCTGGAAAAGAGCGGCCTGATCGTGACGGCAACGTGCGTCGATTGCCACACCACCCACGCGATCTTGCCCAGCAAGGATGTCAATTCGAGCGTCAACCGGTCGCGGATCGATGTGACCTGCGCGAAGTGCCACGAGGGCATTGATCGCGATTTCCGTCAGAGCATCCACTTCACGGGCGAGCCCCAGGGCGATACGAAGTTGCCGATGTGCAACGACTGCCACAGCAGCCACGAAATCGCGCGGACGAGTGCCGAGGGTTTCCGCCTGCAGATCGTCAATTCGTGTGGCGAGTGCCATCATGACGTGACCGAGTCCTACTTTGAGACCTATCACGGCAAGGTGTTTGCCCTCGGGTACACCGAAACCGCCAGCTGTGCCGATTGCCACGGCCAGCACAAGATTCTCAAGCCGGACAATCCCGCTTCGACCCTGTCGCGTGACAACATCGTCGCCACCTGTGCGCAGTGCCATCCCGGTTCGCACCGCCAGTTTGCGGGCTACCTGACCCACGCCACCCATCACGACAAGGAAAAATATCCGGTCATCCACTACACCTGGCTGGCCATGACGTCGCTGTTGATCGGCACTTTCACCTTCTTCGGCATACACACCCTGCTGTGGATGCCGCGCAGTATCCAGGCCCTGAAGCATTCGCGCCAGTTGCGCAAGGAGGCCAAGGGGCAGAAGCTGTTCCGGCGCTTCGATCGATTGCATCGAATGCTGCATGTGACGGTGATCATCAGTTTCCTCACTCTAGCGGTTACCGGAATGACGCTGAAATTCAGCTATCTGCCCTGGGCCCAGTGGCTGGCCCACGCCCTCGGTGGCTTCCAGTCCGCCGGGACCCTGCATCGCCTGGGTGCCGGCCTGACGTTCTTCTACTTCTCCCGTCACATCTATGACGTGATCTGCCGTCAGCGGAAGTCGGGCAAATCGCCGAAGGAATTCATCTTCGGTGCCGACGGCATGATGTTCAACGCCCGTGACGGTGTGGAATTCGTGCAGACGGTGAAATGGTTCCTGCACAAGGGCGAACGCCCGCTGTACGGCCGCTGGACCTACTGGGAGAAGTTCGA
>CAZLUL010000248.1:0-5567 GCA_964562635.1 uncultured Fibrobacteraceae bacterium
GTACTACATCGAAAAAGGCCTGGGCAGCAAGTGGAAGTGGCTGGCGGTGATGTTCGCCGTGTGCGCGATCATCTCGAGCTTCGGTTCGGGCAACAGCATCCAGGCTTTCACGGTGGCCGATCAAATTCGCGCCGACCTGGGCGTGCCCACCTGGATCACGGGCCTGATTTCGGCTGGCCTGGTGGCGGCGGTTATCTTGGGCGGCATCAAGCGCATCGGTGCGGTGACCAGCAAGCTGGTGCCTTACATGGCCGCCATCTACGTGGCTGGTGGCTTGTTGGTGGTGATGATGAATTTCAGCGCCGTACCCGGCGTCCTGGCAACCATTGTGAAATCGGCTTTCCAGCCGGCGGCCCAGAGTTGGGGCTTTGCCGGTGGTTCGTTCATTTTCATGCTCACCTGGGGCGTGAAGCGTGGCCTGTTCAGCAATGAATCGGGCCAGGGCTCGGCGCCCATCGCCCATGCGGCGGCCAAAACCGACGAACCGGTGCGCGAGGGCGTCGTGGCCATGCTCGGTCCCTTGATCGATACCCTGATCATCTGCACCATCACCGGCCTGGTGATTCTTTCGACCGGCGTGTGGAATACCCGCTTGCCGGACGAGGTGCCCCTCAATACCCAGTCGGCCATCACGGTGATCAATCAGAGTGCCCGGGTTTTGGAGAATGGGGTAATATCCGATTCGGACCGGTTCACCGGTGTTTTCCAAGTGCGTGACGGCAATCCGGTGGATGTCTTCCTGGTGCGCAATCACTCCTGGGTGGATGTGCCCCAGCTCTTGCTGGACGATGGCAAGCCGTTTACCGGCGAAATGAGCGTCGACGACGGCGGCATCAACATGGATGGCCTGCCGGACCTGAGCCTGAAGGGCGACATGCTGCAAAACGGCTCGCCGCTGACGGCCCAGGCCTTCCGCATCGGGTTGTCAAAATTTGGCAACTGGGGGCACTTTCTGGTAACGCTGGGGGTGGTGCTGTTCGGCATTTCGACGGCCATCAGCTGGAGTTATTATGGTGATCGCGCGGTGGTGTATCTGCTGGGCACAGGCTATATTCTGCCCTACAAAATCATCTTCGTGATCATGAATTTCCTGGGGGCGATTTTCTCCCTTGAAGTCGTCTGGAATTTTGGCGACAGTGCCTTGGGCTTGATGTCGCTGCCGAATCTGATCGCGCTGATTTTCCTGTCGCGCAAGGTCAAGGGCATGACGGACGAGTACTTTGCGAAAGACCACAAACCACTGCGATGATCCAGCCGAATTGGGTTGATCAGTTGAATTGGGATGATCAGTTGAATTGGGATGACCAGCTGAAATAGGCGGAGAAGGACACCATGGGCGGCGACACGAAAATGGAACACAAAAAGACAGTGGCCGAAAAAATGGCCAAGTTGGCTCGCAAGGGCAAGCTGACGGCCCAGAACGCGGACCTGCACTGGCTGTACGAAAAGTCGGTGCAGAACGCCGAGGTCGAAGTTCAGTTCATCAATGAAGTCTACGAGAAGACTTTTGGTCACAAGGCGGTTTCGCTGCGGGAAGATTTCTGCGGCACGGCCAACCTGTGCGCCGAGTGGATCAAGCTGGACGAGACCAAGACCGCGCTGGGCGTGGACTACGACGAGCCCACGCTGCAGTGGGGCCGGGAAAACAACCTTGCGCCGCTGGGCGATCGGGCCCAGGCCATCACCCTGATCCGGGACGACGTGCGCAACGTGCGCTCGCCTCAGACCGATGTGCTGGCGGCCACCAACTTCAGCTGGTGGGGTTTCAAGACCCGCGAGCAACTGGCGGGCTATCTGCGCAACTGTCATGCCTCGCTCAAGGACGAGGGCATGATGATGTTGGACTGCTATGGTGGTCCCGAAGCGCAGATTCCCCAGGAGGAAGAGCGCGAACAGGACGGTTTTGACTACATCTGGGACCAGGACACCTTCAATCCGATCACCAGCGAGATCACCTGCTACATCGACTTCAATTTCAAAGACGGCAGCCAGATGAAGAGGGCGTTCAGTTACGACTGGCGCCTGTGGTCGTTGCCCGAAACCTGCGATCTTTTGAAGGAGTGCGGCTTCAGCCGCGCGGTGGTTTATTGGGAAGGCACGGACGAGGATGGAGAACCCGACGGGGAGTTCCAGCTCAGCCTGGTAGGCGACCTGGCTCCGGCCTGGGTGGCCTACATTATGGCGTTCAAATAGATAGGAAGGGGGCCGGCCCGGGGACAACTCCGGGTCTCTGCGACGGAGATTGAGGGATCTCTGCAGGAGAATGAGCTATGGAGTTCACGAAGTGCGCCCAGTGTGGCGTGGAGATCGAAACCAGGGGCATCCAGTTTCGGGGCAAGACTTTCTGCGGCGATGAATGTTGCCAGAAATTTGACGAAAATTTCGCTGACGGCGGCAAACCCGGCGTGGATGATTTTGATGATGGCCTGGATGACGAGGATTTCGACGAGGACCTCGGCTATCAGGATGAGGACGATCTGGAGTCGAAAAGCCAGGATAGCGACGACGATTTCGAGATCAATCCGGACGATTTCTAGACTGCCAATTGTTGAGCCGTCAATATCGGACTAACCAGCCCGCGCCCGCCGACAGATCACTTCAACAAAACGGGATTTCAGCTGATCCCTGGCCAGCATCTGTTTGACTGGCGGCAACCGGAGCACGGCCCCGAGCAGGGCCGCCAGGGCTCGGTGACTGGTCATGACCTGGTTGTCAAAAATCAGGTCCTGCAGCTTGCCGCGTTCGACGGCCATTGTCACAAACCGGTGGGCGCTGGTGACCGGGGTGATGACCCGGGCTGCCCGTTTCTTCAAGGTGATGCTCTGCTGACTGCAGCTTCGCACACAGACCCCACAGCCGAGGCAGACATCGGGATCCAGACGGGCGGCCTTGGCTTTGGGCTTTTGGGGGTCATTGGCTGAGACCAGGGCCAGGGCTTCCACGGGACAGGCACTCACACATTTTCCGCAGCCGTTGCAGGATGTCGTATCGACCTCGGGCAGGAAATTGCTGGTGTGCACGGGTTGCAAGTGGGCAAAGCGCCGTGAAGCCTGCAAGGCCTCGCAGCAGCATCCGCAACAATTGCAGATGAAGCTCACCCGCTGCTGCACATTCTCACCAAATTGGACCAGACCTCGTTCGTAGGCTTCGTCCAGCAGGTCGAAGCACTCGATCTTGTCAATGGCGCGGGCGTGGCCATGTTTGATCAGCGACTCGGCCGAGCCGTTGAAGGTCATGCAGATGTCCATGGGAGCGTCGCAGGCCCGGTCAAGGTGTTGCGCCTTGTGACGGCAATAGCACATGCCGACACCAATATCGCTGGCGGTCCCGATGACCTCGCTGGCGCGTTCGTAGTCCAGGACATAGGCCGCATTTTCACTGCTGAGCACTGGTTCCTGCGCGAAAATCCGGCCCATCTGGGTTTCGCCCGCGGTGAAGAGCGCCTTGACGAAATCCTCTTCCACATTCAGGTACTGGTGGAACAGTTCGCTGAGGACCTTCTGGTCCAGATCGCCCCGGGTGCGCATGAGGGAAAATTCGAAAAAGCCGGCCATCGGGGGCGGCAACGCATAGACAGATTTTCCATGGCGTTCGATATCCACGAGCAACGCTCGTCCGGCCAGTTTGTCCAGAATACCGCGCGCTTCGGTCAGCGACATCTTCCAGTCCCGCGCTGCCGATTTTGCCGTAAACGGCTTGATGGGCAGCAGGGCCAGCAGCGCCGCTTCCTTCTCATTCATGAGCAGGCCGAGGATGCGGTTGAGGGTGGCCGAGGGGGGAGCGCCCTGTGGCGACTTGTTCAAGCGGGTCACGAGTTCGTCGTAACCGCTCTTGACGGTCCGGTGAGCCATGGCAGCTCCATTCCGTTGCCTGTCGGCCGCGCATGCCGACGGTGGTTGGTGATGTGGTGAGAATACCATAGGCGGGGCCATAAAAAAAGAGCTCCCAGCCGGGAGCCCTTTTATCTCGCGATCAAAAAGTCATCAACCGCAGCCGTTGCACCCGCCGGTGCTGCAGTCACCCTCGTCGCCTGGGGCCTGAGGTTCACAAATCATTATTCATCATTTACCGATAGAGTGCTTTCACCCCACCCCAGGAACGATTGTCGGTCGCAACCACACTGGCGTTGATCCCAAATACGGGCAGGCTATTGTCGCCTGAACTGGGAAACATGTCCTGTAAATCGCTCCACTCATCGCAGTGTCCTCGACTGTTTTCCTCGTCATCCTGAATCAAAAGCCCGTTTGCGTCCGGGGGTTGGTTGATGGTCGGTCGCAAATACAGAAACTTCGGCTCAAGATCGAGCACCATCAGTTTGTAGGACACCAACAGAGCGATTCTGCTTTCCGGTACAAAGATGGGCTCTTCTAAACTGATGAGGTATTCGTTTCCATCAGTAATTCGTCCTCCCACAACTCCGTTGGGCAGCTCCTCAAGGGTGTACATTCCCGATTCGGGTTTTATGAGTGCGAATTCCATAGCACGAATCACATTGATTGGTCGCTCAAAGGGCTCGCCACAATCCAATGGTGTGAACTCCTCGTTTACAGGATTGATCACGACCATGTAGACGTCGAATGCTACGCCAATGTCGATATCGATGGATGCTGTTGACGGGTCGGCCGATAGATCGGTATAGATACCAATCTCATTTTTGACCGTTTGTGCCACGCCGCCCAATGGTATGAGGAGTGCGACAACGAAGAAAAGAAATGCGGGTCGTTTGTAAAAATATTGCATTATGGCCCCTTGAATTTTGCCCTGAACGTCTTAACATTTAAGACGTTATCCCTGATAGTAATGTAAATACGGTACTGTTGGATTCAGGTCAATGATCCGGAACAAACGAAAAGCACGCACCCGTGATATACCGGTTAGTACTGGTCCATAATTGTGGTTTTGGTGGGTTGCGGTCAGCCGCTCACCGCCCCATGGTCTCCAACGTACTGTTGTACATCCAAACAGACTGCGAAAGCGACTCGTTGGCGCTGACGTTGACCATGCCACCACCAATGGCGAGTCCTAACCCGCCCCAGAACAGGGCTTCGGATGATCCGGAATCGCCGGAATCGTAGCTGTCGTAAGTGACGATGGATCCGATCAAAGCCGCAATGCTCAACAGATACATGGTGCCACCGAGGTTTTTCTTGCTGCGGTAGGACTTGAACGTGATGCCAATCTGGTCATCCCGTTCGCTCAGGAAATCGACGTCCGAAGCGAACCAACCCATGCCTGCAATTTTGGTGTCATCGACTCCCTGCACGATATTGGTTCCGAACAGGCTGTACTTCACGCGCAGTGCGTTGTTGGCATACTCGCTTTCCTGACCGTCCTGAGCCTGGGCCAAAACGGGGAGCATAAGCAGGGCCAATATGATCAGAGTTGGAATTCGCATTATTGGTCTCCAAGTTTGAGTTGAGGATTTGATTATCCCGCCCTGGAGTCCATAGGGCCACAAAAAAGGAGCCCCGCTTGGGGGCTCTTTTCACTTCAATCAAATCGTCAAATCAACCGCAGCCGTTGCACCCGCCGGTGCTGCAATCACTCTCGGCACCAGGGGTGCCCAG
>CAZLUL010000249.1:0-5541 GCA_964562635.1 uncultured Fibrobacteraceae bacterium
ACTCAGTGCCGGCGGTGATGCATCTCGGCCGCAAGTACGCCGACGCGCCCGAAGAAGGCTTGGTGGCCAATACGATGGTCGGCGGGGACAACTGCTACCGCGGGGCGGTGCTGGGCGCCTTGCTGGGCGCGGCGAACGGACCAGAGGGCTGGCCCATTCGCTGGCGTGAGGGGCTGGTGGCGAAACCGATCCTTAGCGACGCGGGCGAGCCTCATGTCAGGTGATCAGGTGACTGGCCTTTTGGGCCACGTGGAAGTCCTCGTCGTCGGCGGCGGAGGCGCCGGACTGACGGCCGCCCGGCTTCCTTCGCCCGAATCAATTCTCTATTTCGCCAAAGTGCTCTTCCCCCCCGACCGGAACAGGTGGATATAGATCACGCTTTGGTCCCACGCAGTATCGCCTGAGCGGCAGGAGTAGCCTGTCACATAAAGGTAGGGAGGCGTTTCGTCGTCAGACGCCTTAGACTCGAACATGTGCGTCAGATGATCACAGACCTCGAGACCGCGCATCCGGTAGATGAGTCCGGTTTCGCTCCAATCATCGAGGGGCACACCAGCGGTGCCGGCCAGTCTTCTGACGATCCAGGTGCCGCCGATCGAATCGAAATGATCGGCCCCGTACCAGCTGCCCAGTGCAAAGGTGGTCGGATTCACGACGATGCTGAAGGTGTCGCCGGGCGCAGCGCATTGCAGCGCGGTTCCGTTCCAGCTCACCTCGGCCTGAATGCTGACCGTGTAGTTGTACAGGACCGAAGACACATTGTAGTACTGGATGTCGGTTTTCACCTCAATGACGGCACGGTTGAAGGACGTCACGTCGATCCCCGAGAGGTCGGGCATCACCGTGGCCGTCACCCGTATGTCGCGCGTGCCGGTGTGCCCGGCGGCGGTGCTGTAGGGGCGCGAGACCATCACGAAGACATCCTCATACGCGGCGAAGATGGCAGGCCAGTCCGGAACGAGAACTTCGCCCGTGCCGGTTGCCAACTGCGTCAGGCCCGAGTCGAGAGCCCGGCCATAGAGGGTGATGGGCAACGCCTCGGGCGGCAACTGTGGGTCGTCGGGTCGGGTCTCGATCATCAGCCCAGTCATGGGGTCCGGGTCGGAGCCAACAAGATTGAACTTGGCGAGACCGGCCCCGAGATCCGCAACGGTGAGCGTCGCCGAACTGCTTGATCCGGTCGCCGCCTCCAGGGAGGCCTCGGCCGGCCATTGGTGCCAGAACCAGTGGGTCGGATAGCCTGGATAGAGGTCGTTCAACGCCCATTTTCGCTGCATGTCCACGCACCAGGAGGCCACCGGTGGGGTGACTACGGCGTCGATGGCGTCGGTCACGTCCCCGTGGATTTTGAAGTGCTGGAAGAGCTCCAGGACTAACGCCTCGCCGTTCGTGGGGTTGGCGATCTCCACCAGGTAGGCAATGAACTGCACCATGCCGTAGCCGTAGACGTCGTTCTCCAGGTCGGGATGACCGGCGATTCCGGCCAGCAGGGCGTCGTAATTGTCGTCATCCATCCCTTCCGGATAGGCCTCGCTGGATTCCGACGAAATGGCCTCGAGATAGGCGGCGGTCGCCTCGTCCAGCCACATCCGTTCCTGGTTAAGCACGCCCCAATCCTCGGGTGGCCGCGGGTCGTAGAAGGTCTGCACGCAATGCAGCAGTTCGTGGGCCACGACCGGGAGTGTCTCAAGGTCCCCGGTCAGATATATCGGGTCGATATCGAAGTGTCCCGCTCCGTGGGGCGCCGTCACGTAGCAGGCCCACGATTTGATCGGAGTCCGGATGTTCACTTTGAGGGGCCAGATGGTGTCGTTGTCGCCGAATTCGAACCCCCACTGCTCGTATGTGTTGTACATCCGGTCGAACTCGCTCAGCACTTTGGACGCCTGCGCGTCGCTCACGACGGTCGGGTCGTAACCGACCTCGAAATGATCCGCATCCGAGATCATCCACTCCCATCTCGAGGTGGCGGTCGCCTGCACGTCGCCTTCGGCTTTGTCTCCCAGGTCCAGCGCGCCGCGCTCCAGCTCGACGATGGCCCAACCCGCACTGTCACGACCCGCGACCGAAAACCAACTCAGGCCGCTGCCGCCGCTGTAGGCCTGCCGCTCTTCGCCCAGGAAGCAGGTCAACGCGCCGCCCTCGGGGACAACGATGCCGTGCCTGAAACGCAGGGTGACCGGCGCGTTCAGACCCTGCGGCAGTCCGGAAATACGGTAGACGGGGGCCGCGTCCTCGCCGAACGGATGATCGCCACCCTCGGCATAAACGGCCAGCGCCACGGCTTCATCCAGGGCGCCGCCGGGCACAGTCAGGGTGACGTTTTCGTGAACGAGTTCTCCACCGCCGCCATCGACATCACCGCTGACCAGAGGCGGCACGGGGTTGGTTTCGGGGGCGGTGATGTCCTCGCTCCCACATCCATAAAGCAGGCTGGCCAGCACAAAAAACAGCGCCGGTACCGATCGGGCGTGTCGTCGCAACATGTGGACTCCTCAGGTGGATATTTTTGCAGGCCGCGGGTGAGTTCTGCCATCAAGTATATCATATTTACCGTGAATTTGAACAAGTGAAATCAATTAAAAATGCTGTTGATGGCTGGCCAGATTCGGGACTGTCCGAGCACCCGGCTACCGGTGCATGTGCTGCAGTACGGTTCGTCGGTGGAGGATGTGGTCAACCTGACCACCGTGGGTCCAGCTGGGTCTGACATCCCGACACCTGCTGACCATTGTGCAATTACCGGAATTCCTACCGTACGCCCGCGAACGTCACCTGTACCTCGACGTACATCGCTTCTCACACCCGCCCGACTTCATTCACTCCTGCGCCCGTCAATCACCCATTCTGACCCGGGCGCAGTTCTTGATGAGACTGCATGTTCAGCCGCAGCTCAAATGACAAATCATCAAGTCTACTCACCGGGTCTACGGCGCAACGATATCTCAAGCAAACCTTGAAGGAGAATGATCATGACTATGCGCAAGACCCTGATACTTGCCGTCCTGGTGTGCGGTCTGGTAAGTGCCGGCGTGGGCACAGCCCGGGCCGAATTCGTGGCGATCGCCGATTTCAACGATCTCGAACTCGGCCCCATCGCGGGCCAAAACGGCTGGTACGCTGCCGACCCGACCAGCGTCGTGGCCCTGGACCCGGCGCTGTCCGGCCTGAAGGTGCTGACCGTCGAGACCGAGTCGACCATCCTGTACCACGCCGCAGTCGTGCCCGAGGACGCCACCCGCATGCTCTTCACCCGCTTCCGCTACGAAGACCAACTCAGCGTCTCGTTCGGCTTGACCCAGGACTCGCGGCCCGACCGCTTCGGCGAGTTCGACGTCGAGCTCAGCCTGACCAGCACGCGCGACGACCTGCGCATCAACGACGACGGCACCTACCAGGTTCTGACCGCCCTGCAACCGGGCCACTGGTACAACATCTGGTTGCTGGTGGACAACGACACCCAGGAAACCATGGTGTGGATGCACGACCGGGCCTACGAAGGCGCCACGGCCGCTGACCAGTTGTCGATCGATGGCCGCACCAGCTTTCCCTTCCGCGGCACCGTCTATGGCGATATCGAGAGTTTCTACATCAAGACCGGCGGCGGCGATGGCGTGAGTGGCCCCTTGGTCCTGGACGACATCTACCTGCAGGATGACGAAGGTATCGACCTGTCGAATCCGGTCAACGTGGTTTCAGCCGTGACGGGGCCGGTCGCGGCGATCCCAACCTTGGACGCCTGGCCCAACCCGTTCAACCCGCAGATCACCCTCTCGTTTACGCTGACCGAGTCCCAGCCGGTGGCCTTGTCGGTGCACGATGTGAGTGGTCGGCTGGTGCGCAAGCTGATGAGCAACGTGAGCGAAGTGGGCACCCATGCGGTTGTCTGGGATGGACGCGACCGGGCCGGGACGTCCGTGGCCTCCGGGGTCTATTTTGCTCAGTTGAGTGGGCGTACGGCGCCGCAAATTAAGAAGCTGGTTTTGGTGCGCTGAGCGGCACCCGCCATGGCAGAGAAGGACCGGTGTTTCCACCCGCACCGGCCGATAAATGGACACACAATATCCACAATTCAATTGCGGTTGCCTGCCTGTTTGTGATAATATGTATTCATTAAAGGCTGGCCCACATGACACCCCATTGTTCAGCTCGCCCATGGGTCGGCCGTTTTGGCCAGGTCACCGTACCTATGGGGGCGAACCATGAACACCCACCGACCGGCACCAACCTTCGTTCTGGCAATACTCATTCCCATCATCATCACCCTGCTGCTGGCCTCCTGCAGCAGCGATGACCCGGTCGCACCGGCCGTCACCCCGGCTGACGTCGACGAGTACATCTCGGGACTGCCCGCCTGGTCGGTGGACTCGCCGCAGGTGACCTTCCTGACCGATACCACGGCCATCCTGCCGCCGGACATCGACTGGAGCCAACAAACCGTCTGCACCACCATCGAGTGCTCCATCGAAGACTCGCCCGAAGACGTGATTACCTTCGATCCCGATTCCGAGATCCTCTACCTGGGCTCTTTGATCCAGGGGGGCAACTACCGCCTCGGGTCGATGCTCGAACTGCCCATCCGCCAACGGGCGCCCATGACGTTCTCGGTCAACCTGCTCGGCGCCGAGACATCCGCCACGGTCGAAAACCCCTCCCTGTCGACGGTGCAACAGGCCATCGGCGAGCTGGTTTTGGCGGCTGAGAACTCGGGCCTGCAGTCCGCCAACCACTTCAGCTTCGAGACCAGGGATTTCTATACCATGAAGCAGGCCATGATGAGCATGCGGGTATCGTACAAGCACCTGATCGGTAGCGTGGCCTCGAACCTGCATGTGGAATCTTCCGACGAGACCCATACGATTGCCTCCTACATGGTGCAGAAGATGTTCACCACCTCGATGGAAACGCCCCAAAATCCGGGCGACGTGTTCAGCGACGCGCTCACGCAGGAAATTCTCAACGACCAGATCGAACGCGGCCGGATCGGCCCGAACAACCTGCCGGTCTACGTGTCGAACATTGTCTGGGGCCGCATCGCCATGGTCACCATGACTTCGACCCATTCCGAGTTCGATATGCGGGTGGCGCTGGAGGCTTCCTATGGAGCACTCGAAGGCGAATTGGAAGCCGGATACCGGGCAACCCTGGCCGATTGCACCATCAAGGTCATGTCCATCGGCGGCGAAGGCGTCCAGGTCGGCGCCCTGATCCAGGACATCAAGCAGGGCAACCTGGGCACCTTCTTCGACACCGATCTGCCGCTGACCTCGGCGGCGCCCATTTCCTACACCCTGCGCAGGCTGGCCGACACCGAAATCGCCTACGTGGGCGATACGACCGACTACAGCTTCAACACCTGCGGCGACGTCAACACCACCGGCGGGTCCAGCGGTGTGGAAATCCTCCTCCATGGGAGGTGAAATTACAAAAACGAACCGGTCAAAACCTGCCTGCAATGCATCGTATATGGAATAATCTGTAATGGTTTCGCCCGAGGGACCAAAGGGATCCACCTGTTTCATCCCCCCATACCGGCTACAT
>CAZLUL010000250.1:0-5522 GCA_964562635.1 uncultured Fibrobacteraceae bacterium
CAGCACCATCCAGGGCGACCTGGATTGGATCACCATGCGCGCCCTGGAGAAGGAGCAGGACCGGCGCTACCAGACCAGCCATGCTCTCATCCAGGACATCCAGCGCTACCTCACCGACCGACCGGTAGTGGCCGGACCCCCCACGGCCAACTACCGCCTCAAGAAATTCGTCAAGCGCAACCGCATCAAGGTTGTGGCCGCGGCTATGGTGCTGGTGGCTCTGGTGCTGGGCATCACCGGCACCACCGTGGGTCTGGTGCGCTCCAAGGCGGCCGAGGCCCGGGCCAAGACCGAGGCCGAAACAGCCCACCAGGTGTCGGAGTTCATGGTGGGACTGTTCGAGGTGTCGGATCCCGGCGAGGCCCTGGGCAACACCATCACCGCACGCGAGATACTGGACCAGGGTGTGCTGAGGATCGAGACCGGCCTGGCCGGCCAGCCCGAAACCCAGGCCCACCTGATGAACACCATGGGCCGGGTGTACAAGGAGCTGGGGTTGTACCGCGAGGCACGCCCGTTGCTGGAGAAATCCCTGGGCGCCATGGAAGATCTGGGCGCCGAGGATCAGCCCGAGGCCGCCGCGGTCATGGACAACCTGGGCGGGCTGTTGCGTGTTTCCGGCAACTTTGATGATGCCCGAGTGGTCCTGGAAAAGGCTCTGGCCATTCGCATAGAAAGCCTGGGTCCGGACGATCCCGCCACCGCCCAGAGCCTCAACAGCCTGGGTAATCTTCTCTGGCAAACCGACGATTACCAGCAGGCCGAGGAATATTACTTGCGGGCCCTGGCCATCCGCGAAAAAAACCTGGGACCGGACGACCCCGAGGTGGCCATCACCTTGAATAATCTGGGTGGGCTGCGGATGCAGGCGAGGGATTACGAGGCAGCCCGGCTAGATTTCGAACGGGCCCTGGCCATCCGCGAAGCCGCCCTGGGACCCATGCACCCTGAGGTATCCAACTCGCTTGCGAGACTGGGCGTACTCTACTGGCATCTCGGCGATTACGAGAAGGCCCGGCCCTACCAGGAACGGGCGCTGGACATCCGCGAAACGGTGTACGGCCCGGACCACCCCAAGGTCGCCCAAAGCCTCCAGGAATACGCCAACATGATAGCAGACGCGGGGGATTTCGAGCACGCACGCCCCCTTTACGAGCGCGCCCTGGCCATCGAGGAACAAGCCCTCGGTCCGGACCACCCCAACCTTGCCCTTACCTTGAACAACATGGCCACCAACTACGAGGATCAGGGTGATTTCGTCAAGGCCCTGGATTTACGGAAACGCGCCCTGGCCATCCAGGAAAAGGCCTACGGTCCCCAGCACCTGGAAGTGGCGACGACCGCCTACAACATGGGCGCAGCCTGCGCCAGCCTTGGGGATTTTTCGGCTGCTCTGCTCTATTTCCAGCGCAGTCTGGATATTCGCGAGGAGTTGCTGCCCGAAGACCACCTCCTGGTGGCGAAAAGCCTGCAGGGAATGGGTGTCACGTTCCTGATTATCTACGATTTACCGGCGGCCCGGCCTCCCCTGGAGCGCACCCTGGAGATCCGAGAAAAGGCCCTGGGCAATCAACATCCTGATTACGCCACCACGGTGGGCGACCTGGCACTGCTGGCCTATTACGAGGGAAAGCTCGACCAGGCGAATTCACTATTCGAACAGGCGGTGGCCATCCAGGAAAAAACCCTGCCCCCCGACAACCTCTTGCTGCTGAACAACTACATCAACCTGGCCTGCCTGTCGGCGGTCACCGGCCAATCCGAGGCCGCCTTGGGTTACCTGGAAATTGCCGCCGACCGCGGGCACCAGTACCCGGCCATCATGGAAGATCCCGATCTCGAATCCTTGCACGGCAATGAGCGATTCAAGGTGCTGGCCGCCCGATTGAGTGGCCAGTGATCAAGAGTTAAGGCATCGCACTATTCAGGGCAGCATTTTCTGGTTCTTTGAGAGGACGGGCCCGTCATACTTGTTGGAAAGCCCCCAAGTCGAGGGATCATTCAACTGATCGTAAACGCTCATATTTGCGACACCGTATACTATGGCAACCCCTGCAACAATTACCCCAGGACAATGAGGCCGGTTCTATCGGAGGAGTCCTCCTCTTCGAAGATTTCGACCTTTTCAAGATCCCCATAGGAGAATTCTCCAACCTCTCCCTCACCTTCTTTTTCATTGTTCCAAACGTAGGAGTTCTCGACCCTGATGGTCAGAAACTCTGGTCCGACATCCAGGACCTCAACCTTGACCTTTGTGCCGGAGAGCGGGGTCAGCCGAACCGTTTCGCCAGATCTGAGATCCTGGCATCGGTCCCCCAGGTCCCCCGGATCACCAAGACCATCCAGGCCACTGTTGCTTCCTACGGTCCTCGTTGTCCCTCCCAAATAATCCGTCCGCCTTGTCCTGTCTATTCTATTTATTCGTCCACCCTTCGGGATGGCTCCCGCTCGATCAATGAGATCGGCGGGTACTGACTGGACCAATACGCAAGGATTGTCCCCTCAATAGCCGAATACTCGCTGGCAATCAAAATTGATATCGATTATCATCTGGCCTTCATAAGAATGACCCATCCGCCGTGATCCGAGGGGGCATCATGATCGGCAAATCCCTGCTGCACTGCGGAATCCAGGCCAAGATCGGCGCTGGGGGCATGGGCGAGGTCGGTGGCGAACCGGTGCTGTTGATCGAGGGTGGCGCGCGGCTCCCTTGAATTAGGTGGGGCAGTAGAAGTACCGCCGTGTAAGCTGTTGGCTGGGCCTGTCTGTATTGACAGGCCATTCTCAATCATTCTATACTGATCAGTGCGATGGATTAGTGAGAAGGTTCGGAAGAATTGGTAAAAGCGAATTCTGACTGTTGCCTGGAATATGCGAAGTTTGAGCGGAGATATTTTTGAATCACTATCGGCTGCTTTCTCTGGTGTTCGTTCTTCTGGTTTTTTGTTCCTGCAGCGATGATCCGGCCAATCCGGCTCCGAAGGTGGAACTGGACTTGGGGCACGGAGTCATTGCGATCAACTGCGAGCCGGACAGTTGTGCCGGCCCCTGGAGTCTGGTTGGCCCCGACTCGACATTGTCCGGCATTTCAGATGTGACGCTGACGGAAATGAAACCAGGGCTGTATGAGATCACGTGGGGCGATGTTCCTGGCTGGCATAACCCTAACCCTGCGACATTCAGTCTGGAGGTGGTCGCGGACTCCACCACGACTTTTGTGAGTACCTACAGTGTCGTCCAGGTCGTGAATGAAGTGGCGGCTTTTCCCCGCTTGAAAACGACTGCTTCCGGTGAACAGACTCAGTTCAACACCTTCATCACTGATCAGTTAGGCAACGAAATGGTCGATGTGCCGACGGCGTGGCACTCCAGCGACACCCAAGTGGCGACCATTGATTCATCGGGTACGGTAACCGGTGTGGCTCCGGGGCGGGTTGAGATCATGGCTTCCGTAGGCGAGATCAGCAGCGAATCGGTGGATCTCGTTGTAGCCGAAAACTGGTTTGGGGCCGGACTGTGCGACGAAACGGGCCTGCCGTGCACCACGTTCAACCCGCGCATCAGCCTCGGTGAAGAATTCAGCGAATATTGGTCTGTAGCGGTGGATGTGGATGCTGATGGCACCACCGACTGTTTTGTGGCCGGCAGCTACATCTACGGAAACAACATTGACGCGCATACTTCGGTCACCCCTGTGGGCGGTGCCTGGGTCGCCGTGAATACGGCCTACAGCGCGATTGCGGATTCTATCCGGGCCACTGTGAATCCGCCTTTTGATTGGGAAAATTTCTCAACCTGGGCTGAACGTATTGTCCTGGGGACAACGATCGACGAAAATCTCGAGTGGGTGCAAGAGAGAGCGACTGTGGATTATCATTTAAAGACCAACGATGATGGTATAGGACTTGTCTCGTACGGCGTGCCGGTTGAGACCCGGCCCTATTTTGTGGCTATTCGCCTTGGCGAACCGCCGGCGGTCACTTTCGGTTGGATAGAGCTTTGGGGGGGGAGTGTCTATGGATGTTCAGGGGTTGGAATGCCCCGTCAGTGACCTCAAAATGTTCACCAGCGGAAAACAGGTTCTCCCGGCTGCCCGCAGGCGGTGGGAGGCGTTCAATTCAGGAATCTGTAGGTAAACGCCATCAGTGACGATTTCTCCGCTAACCCGCAGAAAACCATTGACCACACCCCACCCCAGTCGTTTTGTTTGGGAAAACTCGAAACCCGGAGGAATCCCATGTCCAAGACCTTCGCGCGCCTGACTGTCTATGCGCTGACCCTGCTCGCCCTGACGACCCCGGTCCTGGCCGACAGCCTGCCCGACTACACTCCCGATGCCAATGCCACCCGCAGTGAGGTGCCCGACGCCTACAAATGGAACCTGGACGCCCTCTATGCTTCACCGGACGCCTGGGAAGCCGAAATCGTCACCCTGCGCGGGCGCCTGCCCGAATTGGTCGCCTACAAAGGCAAGCTCGGCAACCCCGCCGACCTCAAGGCCAGCCTCGACCTGTATTTCGCGCTGCACGACCGCGCCAGCCGCATCACCCAGTACGCCAATCTGGCCCTGGACTCGGAATTGACCAACGAAGTGGCCCAGGCCCGCAGCCAGCGCGGCCTCGTGGTGATGGACGAAGTGATGGCCGCCAGCGGCTTCATCCGCGGCGAGATCCTGGCCCTGGACGACCGGGCCATGGAAGTGGCCTACGACTCGGACGGCGGTCCGGCCAAGTACCGCACCTACATCGACAACCTGCGCCGGCGCCGCACCCGCGTGCTGGGCGAAGAAGCCGAAAAAGTGCTGCAACTGGCGGGCGACAACCTGTGGGCGGAAATCGACCTGAATGAAATCCCCAGCCCCCTGGAAGACACCTTCGGCGCCATCCTCTCGGACATCACCCTGCCCATGGTGCACGACGCCGACGGCAACGAAGTGCAGCTCACGTTCTCGAACCTGGGCCGTTTCCGCGCTTCGCCCGACCGGGCAGTGCGCGCCGAAACGATGACGGCCTTCTTCGCCACCCTGCGCCAGTACCAGCACGCCCTGGCGGCAACTCTGGGCGGTCAGTTCAAACTCGACGTGATGTACGCCCGCGCCCGCGGTTACGACACCGCCCTGCACGCCTACATGGACAAGGACAACATCGACACTGCGGTGCACGACAACCTGATAGCCGCGGTGAATGCCAACGTGAAGCCCCTGCATCGCTATGTCGAACTGCGGCGGCAGGTCATGGGCCTGGACGATGTTCATATCTACGACTTGTACGTGCCCCTGACCGAAGCTGCGGAGATGGACGTCACCTACAAGCAGGCCATGGAGATTTTGCCCAAGGCCCTCGCACCACTGGGTGATGACTACGTCAGCCGCCTGAAGCACGGCCTGGACCCGAAAAACGGCTGGATCGACGTCTACCCCAGCGACGACAAGGACAGCGGCGCGTTTTCGGCCAGTGTCTACGGCGCCCATCCGTACGTGAAGATGAACTACCAGGACAGCCTGGATGATTTGTCCACCTTGG
>CAZLUL010000251.1:0-2335 GCA_964562635.1 uncultured Fibrobacteraceae bacterium
GCAGATAAAGGGCCATGCCGTAGCGGTATTTTTCTTCGCCTTCGATCATGCCGCGTCGGGACTCGCCGCGGTCGAGTTCCTTCTTGGCCTGGCTCCATTTTTCTGCGGCGAGCAGCAGGCGGGCTCGGCCGTAGTGGGCGGCCCACAGCTTAGAGTCTTCGTCCAGGGCGGCGTCAAATTCCAGGGCCGCTTCCTGGTCGCGGCCCAGGCGCAGCAGCAACAATCCCAGCCCAGCCTGGGCGCGGGGAAACTTGCTGCCACCGGCCGCCACGCTCTGCCGGTAGAAGGACTCGGCATCCGGATACTGGCCTTCGCGCACTTTGATCTCGGCCAGGCCAAACAGGGCTTCGGGCATTTTGTGGTGGTTGGCCACCGCCTCTTCGAGGTGGGCCTTGGCCGCGGTGAGATTGCCGGCGACGATGGCCTTGGCCGCCAGCCGCACCGGGTCGGTGTCGATGGTGTAGGAGCGGTCGGCGGCGCCGGCGAGCGCGGGCCACATTCCGCCGAGCAGTACGAGCACCAGCGCGGTTGCCCACTGGAACTGCGGGCGGCGCTGGCGTCGAGAGGTTGGCCTGGTCGGCGTTCCGGTCATGGGTCTGTCTTCTTTCGAGCGGTGGGCCGAGCCCACTACTGGACCAGAGTTTCGGTCTTCAGAATCACTTCGCGCAAGATACGCCTGGCCGGGATGCAGCCGGTGCGTTCGATCTGGCGCTGACCCGGGCCACTGACCAGATGAGTCACGAATTTGGCGCCCTCGATGCCGCCGTTGGTGCGGCAGGCCACCATCAGCGAGACAAACAAGGGGTAGTCGCCACTGGCGACGTTTTCATAGGTCGGGGCCACGGGCGGGCTGCCATCCGGGCCGCTGATTGGTACGAGGCGTGGGCCGGGCGCCGAGTCGGCCGCGCTGGTAAAGGTGCTGGCCGAGACCGAAGGCAGGTCAAACGAGACGACCATCCCCAGGGCGCGTGGGTCGTTGGTCACCGCGCGCACCACATCCTGGTCGGTGGCCAGATAGGTGACCGTGGGCGCGTCGGTGGGTTCGGGGTCGCTGCCGAGCAACTGCGCGGCGGCGGCCCAGTGGCCATAGTTGGGGTCGGTGGCGTAGAAACGGTCGCAAAGGCCTTGCAGGTCGCCGCTCAGCAGAGCGCCCACCTCGGTGGTATTCAGGCCGTCTGGTGTTTCCGGCGCCGCGGTCAGCACCTGGGCTCCAGCCAGGAGCAGCAGGCCGCCCACGGCGACGGGTTCGACAATGGCGGTATCGCCATCGACCTGGCGGAAGAGGTCCTGCTCGGCGGGAGTTGGCGGCCGAGTCAGGAAAGCCACTGCGGCCTGCTTGTTGACCAGGTTTTCCAGGGCCAGGTGGGTGCCGCCACCCAGGAGAGTCAGTTCCAGGGCGGGATAGTCCCGGTGATAGCGGAGGGCCAGGTTGTCGATCACAGCGGGCGCCAGGTCGTGGCCCGCAATGACCAGGCTCGTATTTGTGGGCGCCGGGTTCTGAAAAGGTGCGGTCAATCGGCTCCAGTCGAACTGGCTGCGGTAAGTAAAGATCGTCACGGCGATCACGGTGTAGATGACCACGCGGTATCGGTTCCAGGATTTCCGGTTCAAACCCATTGATTTTCGTTTTCTGTTGCACCCTCGCGGTGAAATCCTATACTCGGCAATCCGCAGCCCACGACCCCCACAGGACGGTGCCATGAATCTCTTCCGCCGAATTCCCGCCCCACAAACCCTGGTTGTGCTATTGCCCGCGCTGTTGTTGGCGGCGGCTGGCCTGTCCGGCTGCGGGGACGCCCCCGACCAAAGCGCGGCGGATTTTCCTTTAGCGGCCAATGAAACCGCTTTCATTGATACGCTCGAAGTTCGTACTTTCCGCTATTTCTGGGATCTTTGCAACCCCCTTACAGGTTTGGCGCCCGATCGGGCCCCCACCCGCTCGTTCGCCAGCGTGGCGGCCACGGGTTTTGCGCTGACGGCCTATCCCATTGGCGCCGAACGGGGTTACGTGACTCGTGCTGACGCCGCAGAGCGCACCCGCCACACCCTCGAATTTTTGTGGACCGCCCGGCAGGACACTGCTCGCAGCGGCGCTACGGGCTACAAAGGCTTCTTTTACCACTTTTTGGACCCCAAAACCGGGGCCCGCTTCCAAACCGTCGAGTTGTCGACCGTCGACACCGCCCTGCTGCTGGCCGGTGCCCTCTTCTGCCAGACCTATTTTGATGGGCCGGACGCCACCGAGACATCCATCCGGGCCCTGGCCGATTCGTTGTATTTGCGCGTGGACTGGCAGTGGGCCTCGGTGCGGCCGCCGACCATTGGCCACGGCTGG
>CAZLUL010000251.1:2435-5489 GCA_964562635.1 uncultured Fibrobacteraceae bacterium
CGCCGGGCGGTGTTGGCGCAGTACCAGTACGCGGTGGATAATCCGGCGGGTTTTGTCGGCTATGGACCGCGCTTGTGGGGGCTGACCGCCTGCGACGGGCCGGTGCACGCGACGCTGGAAATCGACGGTGTCTCGCGGCAGTTCGAGACCTACTGGGCCCGCGGAGTTTCATTCACCGGCGTGGACGATGACGGCACGATCTGTCCTTCGGCGGCCGCTGCCTCGTTGCCGTTTGCTCCGGAGCTGGTGGTGCCCACGTTGCTGGCCATGTATGAAGACCATGGCGAGTTCGGCTTCGGCGAGTACGGTTTTCTCGATGCGTTCAACCCGACTTTGACCGTGGACGTCGAGGTGCAACACGGCCAGGTGGTGCCGGGTCGCGGCTGGTACGATACCGACTATCTGGGCATCGACCAGGGGCCGATTTTGGCGATGATTGAAAACCACCGCACGGGGTTGGTCTGGAAAACGATGCAGCGCAATCCGCATGTGGTGCGGGGCCTGCGGGCCGCGGGCTTCACTGGTGGATGGTTGGATGACAAGTTGGATGACAAGCTGGATGACGAGAGTGCGGCCGATGACTAAATGGCGCCGACACATTTTGCTGTTGGTGTCAGCCGTGCTGCTATTGGCCACTGCTGTCGGTTGTGGGCGTCAGGCCGAGGGGCCGGTACAGCTCGATTTTTGGGTCATGGGTCGCGAGGGCGAAATGGTGCAGGGCCTGGTGCGGGATTTTGAGATCGAAAACCCAGACATTCAAGTGCGCGTGCAGCAGATTCCCTGGTCGGCCGCGCACGAAAAAATGCTCACCGCTCATGTGGGGCGCGCCACACCTGATCTGGCTCAGATGGGCAATACGTGGGTGCCCGAGTTTCAGGCGCTGAGGGCGCTGGTCAATCTGGATGAGTTTCTGGATGTCCAGCAGGCCGGTGCGGGTGGCATCCGCCAAAGCGATCATTTTCCCGGCATCTGGGACACCAATATTGTCGAGGGCCGGTGTTATGGCATTCCTTGGTATGTCGATACGCGGGTTCTATTCTACCGCACCGACCTGCTGGCCGAAGCCGGTTTTGACACCCCGCCACGCACGTGGAGCGAATGGCGCGCGGCCCTGACCGCGTTGAGCGCGCGGGGGGATGATAAATACGGCCTGCTGCTGCCGCTGAACGAATGGACCCAGCCGGTGATTCTTGGCCTACAGGCCGGCTCACCGCTGTTGGCGCAGCACGCGACCACCGGCGTTTTTGCCGAGCCGCCATTCGGCCGGGCGATGGACTTCTACATCAGCCTGTTCAACGAAGGCTTGGCACCGCCAGTGAACAACAACCAGGTCGCCAACCTCTATCAGGAATTCGCGCGCGGCACCTTTGCCATGTTCATCACCGGCCCCTGGAACATCGGCGAATGCCGCACCCGGTTGCCGGCCGAGCTGCAGGACTCCTGGGCCACCGCGCCCATGCCCGGTCCCGACGACCAGACGCCCGGCGTCTCATTGGCCGGCGGTTCGAGCCTGGTGGTGTTCGAGTCTTCGGCCCATCAGGAAGCCGCCTGGCGCCTGATCGCGTTTTTGAACCAGGCCCGACAGCAGGTGCGCTTTTTCAACCTGACGGGCGACCTGCCGGCCAACAAGACCGCCTGGGCCGACCCGGAAATGAAAGCCGACCCCATGGTGGAGGCGTTCTGGGAACAGTTGCAGCACGTGGTGTCGACGCCAAAAATTCCGGAGTGGGAACAGATCGCCACCCGCATCTGGGAGCGGTCCGAAGAGGCGGTGCGTGGGGTGTCGACCCGCGAGGAGGCCATGACCGCCCTGGACGCCGACGTGGAGCGCATCCTGGCCAAGCGGCGCTGGTTGCTGACCCGCAATGGCACGCTTAAGGCGCAGCAGGAGGCGGGCCATGAGTAACCGGAACAACTCGAGTAACCCGATGCTGCGCAAACGCCAGCGGGCGGCCTGGATTTTTCTGGCGCCGGCCCTGCTGTTTATCTTGCTGTTTTTTGCGCTGCCGGTGGGCGCGGGCCTGTTGTTGAGCCTGACCGATTTTGACATCTACGCCATCGGGTCGCCGAGCGTGGCGCGCTTCGTGGGCCTGGACAATTACATTTGGCTGCTGCACAACGCGACGTTCTGGGCGGCCTTCGGCAATACGCTCAAGTTCGTGCTGATCGGCGGCCCGCTTTCGATCGCCGTTTCCCTGGGCGCAGCGATGCTGCTGAACGCCAAGGTGGTGCGCCTGCGGGGGTTCTTCCGCACGGTTTATTTTGCGCCCGTAGTCACGACCCTGGTCTCGGTGGCCATTGTCTGGCGCTATCTGTACCACCCGAAGTACGGCCTGTTGAACTTCCTGCTCGGGTTGGTTGGCATCGACCCGATCGACTGGCTGGGCGATCCAAACTGGGCCATGCCCGCGATCATCCTGTTGGCGGTGTGGAAAAACTTCGGCTACAACATGCTGATTTTTGTGGCGGGGCTGCAGACAATCCCTGAAAGCCTCTACGAAGCGGCGGCCATCGACGGCGCGGGCGCCGGTCGGCGGTTTTGGCACATCACTCTGCCCGGCCTGGCGCCGACGTTTCTCTTTGTCAGCGTCACGACGATGATCGGTTTTTTCCAATTGTTCGCCGAGCCCTACGTGATGACCCAGGGCGGCCCTTTGGGCGCCACCCGCAGCCTGGTGCTGTTCATGTATGAAGAAGGCTTCCGCTGGTGGCGCATTGGCCTGGCCGCTTCGGTGTCCGGCTTCCTGCTGGTGATCACCCTGTTTGGCGCGTTGGTGCAGTTGCAACTGCAGAAATTGCGCACCGGCAGGAGCAGCGTATGAAAAAGCCACTCTTTAAGAAGCCAAACCCCGGCCACATTTTGCTGCACACCGGTCTGGTGATTGGCGCGGCGATCACCCTGATGCCCCTGGTCTGGATGGTGGCGGCCTCGTTCATGACCGCCGGTGAAGCCAACAGCCTGCCGCCGCGCCTGCTGCCGGCCCATCCGACCTTCGAAAACTACGCGGCGCTGTTCACGCGGCTGGACATGCTGCGCAATTTCCTGAACAGCGC
>CAZLUL010000252.1:0-5450 GCA_964562635.1 uncultured Fibrobacteraceae bacterium
AGGATCGACTGGCTGAAGTCGATGCCGCGCAGGTCCGCGTCGCGAAAGTAGCTGTCCGTGAAATCCAGGCCATCGGCATTGAGGCCCCGCAAATCCAAAGCACGCAGGTTCACGCCCCGCAGTTCGCAGGTCTGGCCCGCTTCCTGCTTGATGTTGAAGGCCTTGACGTTGTCCACCCGCAACAACTGGTACATGGGATCCTTGGTGATCACCGGCTTTTCGCTTGGCATGCCACACCTTTCCGGGGTACACGAACTCCGACAAAATAAGCCTGTTTTTCAGCAACGGCGAGCCCCTCAGCCCTGATACCCGGCTTCTTCCTCGGCCCGCCGCGCAGCCCGCACGCCGGCCGCCACATCAACCCGGGTCAGCAGCAGGCCGCCGACCAGGAAAAAAACCACCAGAGACAAAATCCCCAGGCGCCCGGTGCCCGTCAGCTGGCTCACCAGACCAAATATCAGCGGCCCCGCCACTCCGGCCAGTTTGCCACTGCTGGAAAAGAAGCCAAAAAATTCGGCGCTGCGGTGCCGGGGCACCATGGCGGCAAAGAGCGAACGGCTCAGGCCCTGGGCCCCACCCTGCACCGTGCCGACGGCCCCGGCCAGCAGATAGAAGTGCAAAGGCGTGCTCATGAAAAAGCCGCCGATGCTGATCAGCAAGTAGACAAAAAGCCCCAGCAGGATGGCCCGACGGGTGCTGGTACGGGCGGCCAGCCGGCCAAAAAGCAGCGAGCAGGGAATGCCGATCACCTGGGTCAGCACCAACGCGCCAATCATGTCGGTCAGGCCGATGCCGATTTCCGAACCGTAGGCGGTGGCCATCTTGACAATGGTGCCAATGCCGTCGTTGTAGATCCAATAGGCTCCCAGGAACATCAGCAATTGGCGGTGCCGGCTGATTTCGCGAAAAGTGCGCGCCAGTCGGCGAAAACCCTCGGTGACAACCGGGCCCGAAGGCCTGCTGCCCACCACCGGCGGCTCCGGCACGTGCCGCAGCAATGGCAAAGAGAACAACCCCCACCATACCGCCACACTGACAAACGACAGTTTGATCGCAAAATCGGGGCCAGGCAGGCCAAACCAGTCCGGATGCATGACCCACAACAGATTGAGGACCAACAGCAGTCCGCCGCCGGCATAGCCGATTCCGTAGGCCTGGGTCGAAAGCCGGTCCATGTCGCGGCCCTGGGCCAGACTGGGCAACAAAGACTCGTAGAAGATGATCGAAGCGGCAAAGCCGAAGTTGGCCCCCATAAAGAGCAGCCCCGCGGTGCGCCAGGCCGCAGGCCCCAACGTGGCGAACAAGGCCGTCAGCAGAATGCCGAGCCCGGCAAATACAGCGAGGAATTTTTTGCGCCCGCCGGCCACATCGGCCACCGCCCCCAGAATCGGGGCCGTCAGCGCCACCAAGAGCAGACCACCGGCGGTGACATAACCCCACAGGGCTGTCGCCTCGGCACCACTGTGCCCGGCGGCCTGAGCCAACTCGCGAAAAAAGGGCGGGAACAACGCGGCCATGACCGTGGTCGCAAAAGCGGAATTGGCCCAGTCGTACAGGCACCAGGCCCGACGGGCGCGCTTCAGCTCGGGAAGATGATTTTTCCCATTGTGCTGGCTACCAGTAATACGAAACGCCCGCCTGTGGAATCACCTTGATGTCACCGGTCTTGCCCAGATGGGCAAAATTGGCTTCGACTTTCCACGCCCAGCGTTTGCCCTGCAGGTACTCGAGGCCCACACCGCCACCCAGGTTCCAGTCCTCTTCCAGGTCGGTGATTTCTTCGCCCCCGGCTCCGGTGCCCACCACTTCCTTGCTGTAGAAAAAGCCCGTACCGGCGTTGACATAGATACGCGTGCGCTGGTCCTGGCGCAGGATGTAGTTCAGGTTGAAGCCCAGATTGTGCTGCTGTTTGTCTTCGGTATGCCAGACCCCACCGGCGACCTGGAAATACAGCCACCAGCGGATGGGCGCGCGGAAGGCCAGCCCGTGCCCTCCGAGTTGTCCGTAGTGCAAGCCGATGCCGCCCTGCAGAGAGTCGCCGGCATTATTCCAGTCTCTGGCACCGGCATCCTGGGCTGAGGCAACCGCCGCCCCAAACAGGGATCCGGCCAGCACCAGGGCCAGCGTCCAGGCCCATGGGCACCAAGAGCGCGAGGATCGCAAAAAATTGTACCGATTCATGGCTCCATCTTTCGACACGGGTCAGCATCCTGCTTCGCCGCCATGATGCTACAAAAGGGGCCGCCGATACAACCCCGATTTATCGAACGGGTTGAGAAAATGCCGCCCTGCCGGCAAAAAATCAAAAATAGTTGGGGAGATTTCCCATTCTCGTCAAATACTCCAGTTAATCCCGGATATCGGCCTCTTCATCAGGTTCGGTTTCGGCCTGATCCACCCCAGACTCCCTTCGGAGGCCTCATGAAGATCCGCAGTTTGATAGCCCTGTTGCTCGTGACAGCATCGTGCGCCAGCATTGCCAACGCCGATCCTGGCGTCAACTGGACCCAAAATGATCCCCCCAGTTTTCTCATGGTCGCTGATTTTTCACCCAGCACCGGACTCGAAGGTCTCTACGTCGAAGAGGCTACAGGCCATGTCTACGGAGTCTCCCTGGCGGACTTTCAAGACCTGGGCCGAATGCCTAACCTGAGTTTCGAAAACGATATGTTCTTTCTGAGTATGGATCTTGATGAAAGAGACGCCATCGCGGAAGTCATGGTTCTGAAACGGCCGGTTTTATCCCCGGCCTTCATCGCGGCCTACAAACACAACGGGTCCCGTTGGACTGAAGTCTGGCGACTCGAGAGCGGCTACGACACCAGCCACACGGACCTGCAAATGATCGACCTCGATGGCAACCGGACGGGCCAACTCCTGCTGGCCACCGGCCGGACTCTCGAGCTGCTGGATCCGCTCACGGGCCTGGTTGTCTGGTCGAGCACAAATTCCGCCCAGGGCCCCGGCAGCGACTGGATTTTGGGCAACTGGACCCTGGCCAACTACGATCAGGACGCCGGGGGCACCGAAGAACTGCTGGTGGAGTTTGTCGACGTTGTCGGGAGGCGCCAACTGCTGATGATCGGTGATGTGGGCACCGCGGCCGCCACCCCGCTGCAAGCGACGATCATCTCTTTGGGCGCCAGCCGCCCCAACCCCATGTTCGGCGCCACGACCGTGCAGTTCGAGTTGCCCGAATCCACGTTGGTGCGCCTGAACATCTATGACGTGCGGGGTCGCCGCGTAACCACCCTGGCCAACCGCACCATGAGTGCCGGTTCCCACGCCTTGCGCTGGAATGGCAACGACCAGGACGGCAGTCGCGTGGCCCAGGGTGTTTATTTTTATGAATTGAAGGCCGCTGGTCAGACTCGGACCCGCAAAATGATGGTTGTGCGCTGACCCATCTCTCGCCCAGCCTTTAATCATGGCGCCGACCGCCGGTCGGCGCCTATTATATATCCCAGTTGATCGCCGGCCCTTTCCCGTGACCCTGGAGCCCACCCATGAAGCGCATCCTTGTCGTCCTCCTATCACTGCTGGGTGTCCAGACCGCCCACGCCCACGGCATATCCGCGGCCGACCAGCAGTTGATGATCGGCGGCGGCAATTTTGAATTCATCAAACTCGGCGCCACCCACATGCTCACCGGCTACGACCACCTGCTGTTCCTCTTTGGCGTGATTTTCTTCCTCGACAAGTTTCGCGACATCACGAAATTCATCACCGCCTTTACCCTGGGCCATTCCATCACCCTCATTTTTGCCACCTTCATGGGCATCTCGGCCAACTACTACCTGATCGACGCGGCCATCGCCTTGACGGTGGCCTACAAAGGCTTCGACAACCTGGGCGGGTTTCAGAAATACCTGCGCATGGCTTCGCCCAATCTGTTGGCGCTGGTCTTCATTTTTGGCCTGGTGCATGGCTTTGGCTTGTCGACCAGGCTGCAGCAATTGCCCCTCGGTGAAGGCGGCCTGTTGCTGAAAATCCTCTCGTTCAATCTGGGGGTGGAGGTGGGCCAGGTCGCGGCCCTGACGGTGATGCTGTTTCTATTGAAAGCCTGGCGCGGTCGGCCGTCGTTTGCCCGCTTCAGTACCGTATCGAATGTGGGCCTGATCGTGGCCGGCCTCCTGCTGTTCGGCTATCAGATATCCGGCTACGCTGGCGATCGCCAGGCCACACCTGAAGCGGTGGTGGCCACTGTTTGGACCGACGTCACCAACATCACCATCCCGGCCCAGGGCGCCCTCGAGTACAAGTTTCACCTCGAGCAGGGCAAACCGTTGCAGTACGCCTGGCAAACTGACGGCACCGCCCTCTTCTTCGATTTCCACGGTGATCCGGTGGATGCCAAACCTGACGAATTTGAATCGTTCGAAGTGGCGACTCTCAATGAGTCCAGCGGGACGCTGATTCCGCCGTTTGCCGGCGCTATCGGGTGGTATTGGCAGAATAAGACCGATGAGCCGGTGAAGATCGTCCTGAAAACCCAGGGTGTGTATGAAGTGATCGGCGTGCCCTAGGGGCATATTTGGCCGACCACTTCACACTTTCGGCTAGCTGAGAGCCCTTCGACTCAGGAACCACTTGTACAGCGCCGGCAGGACAATCAGCGTCAGCACCGTCGAGGTCACCAGCCCGCCGATCACCACGGTGGCCAGGGGTTTCTGCACCTCGCTGCCGGTGCCATGGGAAAACAGCAGCGGCAACAGGCCCAAAGCCGTAGTGATCGCTGTCATCAACACTGCCCGCAGACGTTGGCAGGCGCCTCTGATCGAAGCCTCCCTCACGTCCACGCCCTGGGCCACCAACTGGTTCATGTAGGTGATCAGCACCATGCCGTTTTCCAGCGCGATACCAAACAGGGCAATGAAACCGATGGAAGCGGGCACCGAAAAGTTCAGGCCGGCCAACCACAGGGCCACCACGCCGCCCACCAGGGCCAAGGGAATATTGAGCAGGATCAACAGGCTGTTGCGCACCGAGCCAAAATTGCCGAACAGCAGCAAAAAGACAAACAGCAGCACCACCGGCACCACCACCTTCATCCGCTTGTTCGCTTCCTGTTGCAGCCGGTACTGGCCGCCCCAGGTGGTGTGGTAACCCGCGGGCAAAGTCACTTGCCCAGCGAGGGCTTCCTGCGCCGCGGCCACGAACGAACCGATGTCCCGATCCACCACATTGCACTGGATGGTGACAAAGCGCTGGTTGTTCTCGCGGGTGATCTGGCGCAAACCCACAATTTCTTCGATGGTGGCCAATTCGCCCAACGGCACCATGGCCCCGCCCGGCGCGGTGATCAGGATGTCCCGGATGCTCGCGGCCGAGTCACGGGCCTCAGGCACGAACCGCACCATGATGTCAAAACGCCGGATGCCTTCGAACCCCTGGCCCGCCACTTCGCCACCCACCGCGGCCCGAATCACTTCCTGCACGTCGGCGACATT
>CAZLUL010000253.1:0-5441 GCA_964562635.1 uncultured Fibrobacteraceae bacterium
AAGAAAAAGTGCCGGTGCGACCAATTATCAACCCGGTGACCGGCAAACTGGGCGTCCTGCCCATCAATAAGTAGCCTCAAGGAGCCGACCATGGCTGACAAAGATCCAGAAGTTGTCGAAGAAGAGGGCAAGTCCAAACTGGCTATTTTCGAGAACAAGGCCATTCTGCTGGGCGTCATCGTCATCGTGCAGGCGGTCGTGGCCATTGGCCTGACCCAGTTCGTGATCGTGCCCCGGCTGGGTGTGCAGAGCGCCGACATGGGCGCTGCCCAACCGGCTGAAGAGTCAGAAGCGGCCATGCCCGAAATGGGAGTGCTGCTGGGCCTCGAAGAGATCATCGTGACCCTGGCCGGCGATGCCCAACGACCCCGTTACCTGCGCATCAGCGTCAATATCGAGCTGAGGGATCAGATGACCGCCGACGTGGTCGCCACGCGTTTGCCCCAGTTGCGGGACATTGTGATCATGGTTTTGTCGGAAAAAACCGCCGCCGAGCTGTCCCTGCCCGAAGGCAAGAAGGGCCTGCGCGACGAGATTTTTCGCCGCATCGACGAAAAAATGCCCAAAGGCATGCTGATGAACATCTACTTCTCCGACCTGGTTGTGCAATAGAAACCGAGGCTGAACGTGGCACCTGAAGATCTGAACAATCTGGACAACGACCTGGACCTCGACGCTGCCATTGGCGCCGCCGAGGACATGGTGGGTGCCGTAGGTGGCACTGATATGGATCTGGACGACGTGATGAACGCCAGCTCGGACGAAGAACTGTCCAACATGGGGCCCCGGAAATACGACTTCAACCGTCCGCACAACATCTCCCGTGCGTTCGAGCAGAACCTGCAGTCCATAGCCGAAACGTTCGCCAAAACCGGCGGCATCGATTTCACCAGCTTGTTGCGCATGACCGTGGGCGTGGAATACAATGGCCTGCACCAGTGTTCGTTTGGCGAATACATGGTGGAACTGCCCAACCCGACTTGTGCCTCAATGGTTACCCTGGCGCCGTTGAAGGGCTATTCGCTGCTTCATCTGGACCTGGGCATGTGCTTTGTCTTCATGAAAAAACTGATGGGCGGCGCGCCCGTTTCCGAAGACACGGTGCGTGAATTCACCGAAATCGAGCGCGGCATCAATGCCGGCCTGGTCGAGAGATTCCTGGAGATTTTCCGCAAAAGCGCCACCAAACTGGTGCAACTGGATCCCGGTTTTGTTTCGCTGGAGAACAATCCGAACTACCTCAGTGGCATCGCCGAGGGCGAAGCCATGGTGGTCATGAAATTTCAGGTGAAACTCGATACGGTCGAAGGACCGGTCGAAATCGCGATGCCCCTGTCGGCCTTTGGTCCGGTGCGGGACACCTTTGACCCCGAAGACGCCATCGAACTGCGCACCGGCGATGAACTGCGCGACGACCGCCGCAAAATTCTCGACATGGTGCGCACGACCGGCAGTGAACTTGTTGTCAGTCTTGGCGAAATCGGATCAAACCTCGAGGAAATCCTCAATATGGCAGTGGGGGACCTGATTCACCTGCCGCAGGCAGTGGATGCCCCCCTGACCGTTCATGTCGAGGGCCAGGAAGCATGGCTGGGAGACGCCGGACGCGTCGGACAGCAACGGGCCATCAAACTCATTCAGCAGTTGAACAAGGAGTAGCCGCACATGTCCTTTGATGAAAACACCACTCCCGAGGATCAGGCTGTCGCCGTGGCAGAATCCGGCAAAGGTTTCGATACCGAATCCGAATCCTTGCTGGAGGACCTGAGCAATGAGGTGGGCCAGTCCGGCAATCTGGACATGCTTCTGGACGTGAACCTGAAGATCTCCGTCGAATTGGGCCGGGCCCAGCTGAAATTCCGGGATGTGCTCAATCTGTCCACCGGCTCGGTCGTCGAATTGGGTCGCCAAACCAGTGAGCCGGTCGATATTCTGGTCAATGGTGCCTTGTTAGCCTCAGGCGAGGTTGTCGTGGTCGATGACCATTTTGCCGTGCGCATCACCAAGTTGCTCAACCGCATCGAACGCTTGAAGCGAGTCCTCTGATGACCTGGAGTGCCTGCATCCTGGCCGCTGTGACGGCTGACACAACCTTTGGTGGCAGCGGGATATCCTGGTGGCAGACCGTGGGTGGCCTGCTGGCGGTTTTTGGCTTGCTGATGGTGAGCCTGAAGTTCCTGGGCAAGCTGAACCGCCGCAGTGGCGGCGCTGAAGCCAACGTCCTGACGGTTTGGCCGCTGGGCCCCAAACGTGAAATCCAGGTGCTGCGCCTGGGTGACGACGTGCATTACATCTACCGCCACGAGAACGCGATGGTCCTGCTCAAACAAGAGTCTCTGGCCGACTTCGAGGCCACCCGTACCGCCGCCACCACCGACGACGAACCCCAGGGCTTGAAGCGGTTTTTTCCCAATGGATTGCCCTTCACGATGCCAGCGGCAAAATCTGCCGTTCCTGCACCGGACCTGACCAGCTCCTGACCGATTCCCAACCAACAATCTGCCTTCAAATCCCGTCGGGCTGCTGAGCTGACGGGGTTTTGCCATTCGGCACCATTGTAACTTGCTGCCAGAGAGTCATCTACGGACCGGTCAGACGGTCGCGGCGATCCTGGTCGCTGGCACGAGCATTGCCTATCCGGAGCAGACGGCCGGCCTGATCACCGGCAAATACCGCCTGTTTCCGGAAAGAAGAAGCCCTTGCTGCAGAACCCGTTGACCACCACCAAAGCTGCCGGCCGCTGGGTCGCCGTTTTGGTTCTGATGTTTGTGACTGCTGCCAGCAATATGACCTACGCCCAGACCGGCGGACAGACCGGCGGACAGGAGCCGAGCGCCATCGAGGCCATCGACTTGTCTCCGCCGGCTGCGGCGCCCATCACCCTGACGCTCGAAGGCGCCTCGGGCCCCGAAGGCATGGACTCGGCCCTGAAGATCCTGGTGCTGATGACGGTGCTCTCGCTGGCCCCGGCTTTCCTGATCCTGCTGACAAGTTTTACCCGCATCGTGATCGTGCTCGGATTCCTGCGGCAGGCCATTGGCGCCAACCAGGCACCCAGCAACCAGATCATCATTGGCCTGGCCCTCTTTCTGACCCTGGTGGTGATGGCGCCGGTGTTCAGCGAAATGAACACCACGGCCATCGAGCCCTTCATGAACGAAGAGATGAGCCAGGAAGAGGCCTTCGCCAAGATCCAGATCCCCCTGAAGGATTTCATGCTCAGCCAGGTGCGAGAAAAAGACATCGCGCTGTTCCTGGACCTGACCGATACCGATGCCCCCGACGAACCGACGGCCCTGCCCATGCTGGTGGTCGTGCCCGCGTTTGTGCTGAGCGAACTGAAGACCGCCTTTCAGATGGGCTTCATTCTTTTTATTCCGTTTTTGATTATCGACATGGTGGTCGCCTCGGTCCTGATGTCCATGGGTATGATGATGCTGCCGCCGGTGCTCATCAGTCTGCCCTTCAAGATCTTGCTCTTTGTGCTCGTCGACGGGTGGTTCCTGGTCGTCAAATCCCTTGTCCAGGCCTTCCAATAGGCGCGAAAGGTCCCAGTTATGACCGCAGAAACAGTCATTGAAATCGGCCAATATGCCATGCGGACGGTGATCTTTGTGGCGGGTCCGATGCTGCTGGCCGGCATGATCGTCGGTCTGGCCATCAGCATTTTCCAGGCAGCCACCCAGATCAACGAAATGACCATGACGTTTGTGCCCAAGATCCTGACGGTTTTTGTCGTCCTGATCCTGAGCCTGCCCTGGGCCATCAGCCAGTTGACCGGATTCACCGAAGACATGTTTGCCCGCATCGCCAACATGTAGGCGCCACAACCAGGAGATCCCTTGCAGTTCGATCTGGACATCACCCTCATGGCCATCACCGCCGCACTCTTTGTGCGGTTTGCGGTGCTGATGGGCACCCTGCCCATGCTGGAGATGCGTTCGGTGCCGCCGTTGTGGCGCTTCGCCATGGCTTTCTGTTTTGCGGTGTCTTTGGCGCCGGCAGTGCGCCAGGCCGTGCCCTATGGCGCCATCGACCTGCGATGGACGGTCCTGTTGATGGAAGTGGTGCGCTCGCTGGTGATCGGGGCCATGATCGGCTTCACGATCAATTTGATTTTTACGGCGGTGCGCTTTGCCGGCTCGGTGGCCGGTATGCAGATTGGCTTTTCCATCGTCAACGCCTTTGACCCCATGACCAACTCCCAGGTCTCGATCATCAGTCAGCTCTACTACATCCTGACGATCATGCTGTTTTTCACCACAGGGGCCCATCAGATCCTGGTGGGGGCCATGTTCCAGTCCTGTGTGGCCCTGCCGCCGTTCGGCTCGATCGACATGGCCGGTGGGGCTTGGTACTTGCTGAAAGAGTTCGGCACCGTGTTTACGACCGGCGTGCGGATCGCCGCCCCGGTCATCGTGGTCCTGCTGCTGGTGAGCGCCTCGATGGGCGTCATCGTCAAGACCGTACCCCAGCTGAACGTGCTGGTGGTGGGGTTTCCCGTCAAAATCGGGGTGGGGCTGATCACATTCGGCATGTCTCTGATTTTCTTCAAAACCGTGACCATGGGCCTGCTCGAAGGCATGGAGGACCAGGTGACGAAAGTCCTGCTGGCCATGCGCTGACCGCAAACTGGCTAACGACTTGGCACCTCGCCGACCGGCGAAATTGCGTGCCGAAAACGGACTTCGGTCCTGGACAGTGAAACAGACAACAAAGGAGGTGAGTGATGGCAGACGGCGAGACCGGCGAAAAAACAGAAGCTGGTACTGGTAGACAACGCGAAAAAGCGCGCGACGAAGGAACCGTAGCGAAAAGCCAGGAGGTGAGTTCGTCGATCCTGCTGATGATCGGCATGACCATCCTCGTCGCCGGTGGCGCTCACTTCTCCCGCGTCCTAGGCGAGAACACCACCTATTTGCTCAGCCAGGCCCACATTCTGGGGCCCAGCAACCAGTTTGGCGTGCGCGAATTGATGAGCAACAACCTGCGGGTGATCATCATCGCCTTGGCGCCGCTGCTGTTCGGGGTCCTGGTCGCCAGTGTGGCGGCCAACGTGATGCAGGTCGGTTTCAAATTTTCGTCCAAATCCCTGGAATTCAAAGCCAGCAAGCTGAATCCCATTACGGGCATGAAGAAATTCTTCCAGGCGACCGTGTATTTCGATTTGGGCAAGAACGTGATCAAGATCGGGCTCATTTCGGTTCTGGCCTACTTCACGATCAAGGGCGTCATGGACCAGGTGCTGGCGATGCCGCTGCTGAGCCTGCCGGCGATCGTTGTCTTTGCCAAAACGGTCTTCATCAAACTGATGGCCACGCTGCTCTTTCTGATGGCCGTGATCGCGTTGTTCGACTGGTTCTGGCAGAAGCACCGGTACGAAGAAAACATCAAGATGACCAAGCACGAGGTCAAGCAGGAGAACAAGGACATCGAGGGTG
>CAZLUL010000254.1:0-3479 GCA_964562635.1 uncultured Fibrobacteraceae bacterium
TCCTCGACCTGTACTACTACTCGCCCGAGGACAAGACCACGACGCTGAACATCAAGCGCCGCACCGGTGAGACCGTGCGCCTGGAAATGGATCCGGCGGATATCGACACGGTTACCGATTGCTTCGCCCCGATGGAATTCAAGACCTGCGCCGCCGATTGCGTCTTCTGCTTCATCGACCAGAATCCCCAAGGCATGCGGGACCAGATCTACGTCAAGGACGAGGACTACCGCTTCAGTTTTCTGTATGGCAACTACATCACCTTGACGAGCATGGGCAAGAAGGGCATGCGGCGCATCATCGAGCAGCGCCTCAGCCCGCTCTATGTTTCGGTGCACGCCACGGACATTGACGTGCGCACGCGCATGTTGGGTATCAAGCGCAAATTTGACGTCGTCCAGATGCTGCGCGAGTTGTGCGAAGCCGGCATCGAGATCCACACCCAAGTGGTGCTCTGCCCGGGCTGGAATGAAGGCTTGATCCTCGAAAAGACATTTCGCGATCTGCTGGAACTGGGCGTGCCGGTGGCCGAAGGCGATGAAGCCTTCACCGCCGTCTGCGAACGCGGCCACGGCTACGACGGGGTCGAAATTCCCGAATACAGCGACGTGATGAGCGAGAGCCAGCCACGCGGCGGCGTCAAGAGCCTGGCCATTGTTCCGGTCGGTCTCAGCGATCATCGCGAGGGCCTGACCAAGCTCGAATCGGTGACCCCTGAACTGGCCCACGAGGTCATCGACCAGATCGCCGGCTGGCAGGCCGAGGCCCGCGCCCGGCTTGGTTTCTCATTCATCTACCTCAGCGACGAATTTTACCTCATGGCCGGCCGCCCCTTCCCGGACACCGCCACCTACGACGGCTTCTGGCAGATTGACAACGCCATTGGCCTGACCGCCCGTCTCAGAGACACGTGGTCCGAGGCTCTCGATTGGCTGGCGGAAGACGGCTCGCTGCCCCGCCAACCCCTGACCGTGCTGACCGGGCAATTGGCCGCCAAAGCCTGGCGCCGCGAGTTTGCGGGAGTGCTGGACCGGCCCGGATTGCCCAAAGTCGAGGTCGTGGGGGTGGATAACCGCTTCTACGGCAACTCAGTCACCGTAGCGGGCCTGCTATCAGGTGATGACCTGCGGCGCGCGCTGTTGGCCTTGCCTAATGATCCTGTGCGGCAAGTGGTCCTCAGCACCCGGGTGATCAACAGCGACGGAGTGACCCTCGATGGCATGACCCTCGCGGACATCGGCCGCGATCAGCCGCACCATCTGCACCTGGGCGAAGAAGACGGCTTTATTGATTTCTGGCGGGAACTGGGCTAGTTTCGGGCCGAAACCATCTCTTCAAATCGCCTCAACCTTCGAGCCTGATCCGGTCCAGCCGGAAGGTTTTCGGCAGGAGCAATCGTGTCCTTGCGCACCGTCGCCATCGTCGGCCGTCCCAATGTGGGCAAATCCACTCTCTTCAACCGCATCGTGGGGCAGAGGCGCTCGGTCGTGCATGAAACCCCTGGGGTCACCCGCGACCGCATCACCGAGACGACAGACTGGGCCGGCCACCCGTTCATCCTGCTCGATACCGGCGGCATCATTCCCTACGGCGAGTCCGTATCGGAATTCGACTCCGTGGTCACAGAAATCGCCCATATGGCCATCGACGACGCCGACGTGGTGCTCTTCCTGGTCGATGGCAAGGTCGGGCCCATGGCCTGGGACGAAGCGATCGCCAAGGACCTGCGCAAAAAGGGCAAGGCCACAGTTTTGTGCGTCAACAAGCTCGAGAAAGAATCCGAGCAGCTGGCCGTGCACGAATTCTACAGTCTGGGCCTGGGCGATCCGGTGGGCATCAGCGCCCTGCACGGTTATGGCGTGGGGGACTTGCTGGATGTCGTGGTTGACGGCTTTCCCAAGCATGATGTCGAAGAGCCGTGCGATTGCAAGGTCGCTATACTGGGCCGCCCCAACGTGGGCAAATCCAGCTTGTTGAACATCCTCACCGGCGAAGACAGTGCGCTGGTCAGCGAAGTCTCGGGCACGACCCGCGATTCGGTGCACACCGACATCCAGTGGCATGGCAATACCATCCGGCTGATTGATACGGCCGGCCTGCGGCGCAAGTCCAAGGTCACCGAAGCAATCGAAGTGTTCAGCAACATGCGCACCATCCGGGCCCTGGAACACTGCGACATCGCCATCTTCATGGTCGACGCCACGAGCGGTTCAGTGACCCAGGACGCCAAAATCGCCGGCATGATCCACGATCAGGGCAAGGGCGTGGTGGTGGTGTTCAACAAATGGGACCTGATCAAGAAGGAAACCAACACCCATCTTGAGCACTGGGAAAAATTCTGCCAGGACGTGCCCTTCGTTCCTTATGCACCCTGGTTCATGATCAGCGCCGAGACCAAGCAACGCACCGGGCGCATCATGGAAAAAGTGTGGGAAGTTCACGAGGAACGGCAGAAGCGGATCAAGACCAGCCAAGTGAACGAGATCATGGAACGCATCACCAGCTTCCAGATGCCGCGAGCTCATGGTGGTGGCCTCGGCAAGATCTACTACACGACCCAGATCGAGACCGCGCCACCAACTTTTTTGATGAGCGTGAACGAGCCGAAATTCTTTGCCCGCAACTACCTGCGCTTCATCAATAATCAATTACGCAAAGAATACGGCTTTACCGGAAGCCGAATTTTTGTCAAAATGAAGAAGCATTAAGATATCCTACTGACAGCCGGGCCGGTCCCGGTTTAGCTCACATCCGGAAGTGACGGTCCCATGCTGCTGATAGTCTTCCTCCTGCTGGCCTTTGCTCTGGGTTCGATTCCCTTCAGTTTTATCATCGGCAAACAGGTCAAGGGCATCGACCTGCGGTTGCACGGCAGCGGCAATCTGGGTTCGACCAATGTCTTCCGTACCCTCGGGCCCACCTGGGGCATCATTTGCCTGGCCCTGGATATGGGTAAGGGGGCCGGGGCGGTGGCCCTGATGACCCTGATGGTCAACAACCTGCCTGTCGGCGAACCCACACCGTTCCACATCACGCCTGACCTGTTCCGCATTTTTGCCGGTGTCGCCGCCAGCCTCGGCCATACGTTCAGCCCCTTTGTGGGTTTTCACGGGGGCAAGGGTGTCGCCACGACTGGTGGCGCCTTCTGGGTGCTTGAGCCTTTCGCCCTGCTGGCGACCCTGGTAGCTTTTGGAGCCGTCTTTGCCACCACCCGTATTGTCTCCCTGGCCAGCATCACCGCAGCCAGTGTCTTGCCGGTGGCGGTTTTCTTCTTCGAGTTGAAATCGCTCGATACGTCCAAGACCATCGTCATTTTTACGTTTCTGATTTGCGGCTATGTGCTGTTCAAGCATCGGGGCAACATGGCCCGACTCCGCGATGGTACCGAAGGCCAGATCACGCCTGGAGCGAGCGAACCACCGGCAAGCGAAGACTCGACAAGTGAAGACTCGACAAGTGAAGACTCGACAAGTGAAGAC
>CAZLUL010000254.1:3579-5382 GCA_964562635.1 uncultured Fibrobacteraceae bacterium
AAGCGAAGACTCGACAAGTGAAGACTCGACAAGTGAAGACTCGACAAGTGAAGACCTGGCCGGCACCCCGCCACCGAACGAGGAGAAATAGCATGAAGGCCGCACTGCTGGGCACCGGTAGCTGGTCCACCTCATTCGGGCGCCACCTGTGCCACAAATGGGAACGCGTCGTGCTGTGGGGCATCGACCCTGCGCAGGTCGAGTCCATCAACCAGACCGGCACCAACCCCGACTACCTCGGCGACATCAAACTGCCACCCAACATGCGGGCCAGTCTCGATCTGGACGACGTCCTGCGCGACGCCGAAATCGTCTTCATGATCGTGCCCAGCCAAGTGGTCCGCGAAGTGATGGGGCAGGTGGTGGCCAGCGCCAATTTTGCGCCGGGCACACCGATCGTCAATATGGCCAAAGGTTTCGAGGTCAGCACCCTGCAGCGCATCAGCGAAGTCATCGAGGATGAGCTCACCAAGGCCCAAAAACAGGATGACCACCCGATTGGGGTGCTGCTGGGACCCAGCCATGCTGAAGAGGTGGCCCTGGAACAACCCACCGCAGTCGTGCTGTCCGGCAGCCCCGGCGGCGATTGGGCCCACTGGCAGAAGTGGATCGCCGGTCCATTTTTCCGGGTCTACACCAACGATGACATGGCCGGGGTGGAAATCGCCTCGGGTTTCAAGAATATCATTGCCCTGGCTGTGGGCATGGCCGATGGACTCGGAGCGGGGGACAATACCCGTGGCACCCTGATGACCAGGGGCATGTTCGAGCTGGCCCGACTGGGAGCAGCCCTGGGCGGCCGGCAGGAGACTTTCTTCGGTTTGGCGGGAATTGGCGACATGATCACCACCTGTATCAGCCAGCATTCCCGGAACCGGAATTTCGGCGAAGCGGTCACAAATGGGACAAAAACGCCCCAGGAGATCCTCGAAGGCACCATTCAGGTCGTCGAAGGGGTCCACATGACCCAAGCGGCCTTGAAGTTGTCCGAGAAGCTAGAAGTCGAACTTCCTATTACCAAACAGGTTCACGATGTGTTATTCTCTGGAAAACCCCCGCGGCAAGCCATGCGCGAATTGATGGAGCGTACGCTGCGGGATGAGTTCGATGGATGACGGAGCTTCATCCCTTCGCCCTTCTGGAGAAATGCGACCATGTCCGAGACCAACAACTATCCCAGCAAGCTGTATTATTCAATCAGCGAGGTGGCCAAGATCACGGCGGTCAAGGCCCACGTTCTGCGCTACTGGGAAAGTGAATTCCCCAGCCTGAAGCCGCGCAAGACCCGTACCGGCAGTCGCCGCTACCGTCCGGCTGATATCGACGAAGTAGTGGCCATCAAGGGTTTGCTGTACGACCAGGGCTTCAAGATCGCCGGCGCCCGCAAAATGCTGAAGCAGTTGAAGAAGGAAAAGGCCCAACCGGTGGCCGTAGCCAAACCCCAGATGGCCCTGAAATTCGCGGGGATGGACGACAGCCAGAAGCTGGAATTTCTCAAGGCCGAATTGACAGAACTGCTGGGCATGATCCGGCAGTTGAGTCCCACCGAAGCTGCGGCAGGAGACAAAGCAGCCAAAAAGGCCATGAAGGGAAAAGGCTGAGCAGGCCAAGCGCAATCAGCAAGGCCCTGAAATAGGGGCATTTGCTTCTTGTACCTTGGGCCAAAGCGTACTATTTTACGCCCTCAAATCAAAACCCCCGCCAGCGGCGTCACCAGAATGTTTTCTGAAGTGACAGGCTGGCCAAATTTCCAGGTCGGGGCGTAGCGCAGTCCGGTAGCGCACTTGCATGGGGGGCAAGGGG
>CAZLUL010000255.1:0-5365 GCA_964562635.1 uncultured Fibrobacteraceae bacterium
ACTGCAGGGTTGCCCCTGTGGGAGAGTAGGTAACCGCCGGATTATCCAAAGCCCCTGACCAATAGGTCAGGGGCTTTCTTTTTGCCCATTGGAATTTAACCCAGTGGTATCGATGTCCCCGTGGAAGGCTTCGGATCAGCAACAGCCCGCAAGCCAGGATTTCGTTCTGGAAGGCGGGCTTTTTTGTTGGGATGAGGGTTCACCGGGCTTATCTTTGCAGACAGAATATCGGTTGAGAGAACGTTGGTTCGGGGTGAATCAGCGCACTCACCGCCTTGCAACAAGGATGGTTCGGCGTGTTGGAATTCGGACGTATCGATGCCTATCTCGAGCAGCTTGTCACCTCTCAGAAACATGTCCCTGGCGAAGAAACAGGTCTCCGTTTGCACGAGATGGAAATGTATGGCTTGATGGATCTGATCGGTGTGTCTCATTGCGAGGCCCATTGGTGGTCAGTGGACAGCGGGGAAGAGGGATGCCGCACCTGGGCCGTCGCGGCGGCGAGTTTGGCCGACTCCGAAGGGCGCCTGTTGTTGAAGGTTGTTGGCCGCAATATTCTTCACAAGACGGATGTCGGTGGGGTGCAGGTGATGCGGCTCCGGGACGGAAGCGACCCGGTCGCCGATTTGGTGTCCGCCGCGAGGGAGATGGAGGCCGCGCTGAAATCCGGTGGGCTCGGCGAATCCGTGGAGGGTATTCTGGCGGCCGCGTTCGTGCCCCATGAGGCGAATCGCCCGGGTCAGGAAGTGCTGTTGAGCCTGCGCCAGGATCCGGCCTTTGGTCCGTGCATCGTTGTTGGCATAGGCGGGACCCTGACCGAATGGTACGGCAAGGGCGGAAACGGCACCGATAGCCCGGGCAGCACTCTGGTTTTGCCGGCGACTGCCCTGACCGCAGAAGAAGTGCGGATCGCCCTGACAGCTCATCCCATGCTGAAACTGCTCTGTTTGCCTTCGCGGTTGTACCAGAATGCGCCGATGGACCTGGACAACCTGGTGCAGGGGGTGATGGGACTGGCGGCCGTTGGTCAGCATTGTGGTCCGGCCGGGAAATCGCCCTTCACGCTGGAGGAGATCGAGATCAATCCCGCCGTGGCCAGTGACCGGCAACTGGTGGCCCTGGACGGTGTGGGCTTGGTGAGCCGTCGCAAATGGGAACCGGTCATTCGCCCGGCCGCCAGAATCAATAACCTATTGCAGCCTGCCAGTGCCGTTGTTATGGGTGTCAGTGCCAAGGGCGCCAATCCCGGGCGCGTGATCCTCGACAATCTGCAGAAATCCGAGGGGATTGCTCCGGACCGTCTCTACGTTGTGCATCAACGGGAAAAAGAAATTTCGGGAGTGCCGTGCTTCCCGGATGTGGCTTCACTGCCCGAGAAATGCGACTTGGCCGTGGTCGCCATTCCGGCCCAGGGGGCTTTGGATGCAATCGAGTCTCTGGTGGCGAGCGATCAGGCCGCCAGTATCATTCTGATCCCGGGTGGATTTGCCGAGAGTGGTGAAACCGGCCTGGCTGCGGCCATCGAAGTGGCATTGCGCAATGGACATCGCCGCCCCGAGAGCGGGCCGGTCATGGTGGGCGGCAATTGCCTCGGCATCGTCAGCCGCGACAACTACAACACCTTCTTTTTGCCGGACTACAAGTTGCCCTTCAATCCCGGGCGCGGAGAGAATTTGGCCGTCGTCAGCCAGTCGGGTGCCTACCTGGTGACCTTCGCCAGCAACTACGACGGCGTGATCCAGCCCAGAGCCAGTATCAGCTTCGGCAACCAGATGGATTTGACAGTTTCGGACTTCTTGAAACACTTTAATGATATTGCGGAAGTCGATGTCATTGCCTGTTATGTGGAAGGATTCAAGCCTGGAGATGGGGACCGATTTTTGACGGAATGCCGCCGGGCCAAAGACATCGGCAAACGGGTGATCATCTACAAGGCGGGCAAGACGGCCCTGGGTGCCCAGGCCGCCGCCAGCCACACCGCCAGCCTGGCGGGGGACTATGCCGTGGCGAGGGCATGTCTGGTCAAGGCCGGCGCCACGGTGGCCGAGTCGCTCGATGAGTTCGAGGACCTGATCAAAACCTTCACCCTGCTGACCGGCAAGGTGGCGCAGGGTTTCAGGACGGGAATCATCAGCAATGCGGGCTTCGAGTGTTCCACGGTCACCGACCGGCTCGAAGAACTGGAATTGGCGGAGTTTGACAGCGCCACCCAGGACCAGCTGGACGAGATCCTGCCAGGATTTGCCCACCGCAGCAACCCCATAGATTGCACGCCTATGACGGGAACCAAGGCGTTTTGTGGCAGTTGCGAAGCCATTCTGGCTTGTCCGACGGTGGATGTCGCGATCCTGGCGTCCGTGCCCGTTACACCAGCCTTGGACAATTTGCCGCTCAGTGCCGAGGGTTTGCATCGTGAAAATCTGGCGGCCGAAGGCTCGCAACCCCGTCTCATGGTTGACATTATTGCCGGTTCCGCTAAACCTGCGGTAGTAGTGGTCGATTCCGGTAGGATATACGACCCCATGTGCCGGCTGATTGAGCGGGAGGGAATTCCTGTGTTCCGCAAGATCGATCGCGCGGCCCGAGCCCTGGCGGCCTACTGCCGAAGTTAGGAATCTGAAAATGAAGAAATTCTGGATCGTATTTGCCATCGTAGCCGTTTTTATCGGCGGTGGTTTTGGGATGATGTGGTACACCTTCAGCAATCTGGAGCAATCAGTCTCCGTTGATGGTGGGGTCCTGATTTGGGAAGTGGCCGGCAGCTACGCCGAAGAACGCGACACGTCCTTTTGGGGCCAGGTGCAGGGCGGCGGGTCGATGACGACGTCCGAATTGCTGTTCAGCCTGTATCGCGCCGCCGAGGACGATCGCATCACCGCCCTGGTGATGGACATGCGGGCCCTGGCCACCGATTGGGCCAAGATTGACGAAATTCGTACCGCTGTGGAGGCTTTCCAGGCCACCGGCAAACCCGTGATCGCCTACATTGACGCGGCCGGCACCCGGGAATACGCCTTGGCTTGCCTGGCAGACCAGGTGGTGGTCTCGCCCGAGGCCAACATCATGGTGCTGGGCGTTTCGGCCGAGATGGCCTTCATGAAAGACACTCTGGGCAAACTGGGCATGGAAGCGGATTTCGTGCACGTGGGGGCCTACAAGTCGGCGCCCGAGCGCATGACCCGCACGTCGGCCAGTGAAGCCAACCGCGAAATGATCACGTCCATTGTCGATGACCGCTACGAAGCGCTGGTGGCCATGATGGCCGACAGCCGCGGGGTCGCCCCTGACGTGGTCGAAGGTTGGGTCGATCACGGCATGTTCGACACACCCGCCGCCCTGGCCGCGGGCATGGTCGACACCACCATGTACTACGATGAAATGTTCGAGCATCTATTTGGCGAAGACGACGTGACGTATATCGAAGATTACCAGCTTTCGCCGCCGAAGAAGGGCAAGACGACCCACACCGTGGCCATCATTCACGTTTCGGGTGTGATCATGCCGGGCACCAGCCGGTTTGACCGTTTCCAGGGGCAGCTCGCCGGCAGCGACACCATCACCGAACAGTTGAAATCGGTGGCCGAGGACGACGACGTCGACGCGGTGATCCTGCGAATCGACAGCCCCGGCGGCAGTGCCCTGGCCAGCGATCTGGTTTGGAACGAGATCCGCAACCTGCAGGTCGAAAAACCGGTGATCGTCTCGATGAGTGGCATGGCGGCCAGTGGCGGCTATTACATCGCCTGTTTGGGCGATTCGATTTTTGCCGACCCGGGCACTTTGACTGGCTCGATCGGGGTCTATGCCGGCAAGATGAGCCGCACCAAAATGTACGAAAAAGTGGGCGTCAATCGCGAGTTTATCACCCGTGGCGCCAATGCCCTGTTGTTCAGTGACGAGGGCACCTTCACCGATACCCAGCGCGTATTGTTCCAGACCCAGTTGGACAAGTTCTACGAGCGCTTCCTGACCAAGGTCGCCAATGGGCGGGACATGACCCGCGATGAGGTGCACGCCGTGGCCCAGGGCCGGGTCTGGACTGGTCGTCAGGGGCTCGAAAAGGGACTGGTCGATGACTTGGGGGGGCTGCGCCGCGCCGTCGATTCGGCCAAGTGGATGGTCGGCTTGCAGCCATCTGACAAGGTGAGCCTGGTCACATTCTCGGAAGAATTGAGTCTGTTTGAGCGAATGCTGGTCAAGAGCCTGAGGGACAATGGCGTGATGGCCCGTATGGCTGAAGCGGCTTTTCCGGCCGAAGCCCTGCTGGGCTCGGGCCAGATGACTGGCTTGTCGCCCGTGCCGACTCTGGTGGATGCCTTGCGCCGTGATGGAACTTTGGCCACCGTCTCCCTGTTGGATGGCCGACCGGTTGCGATGATGCCTTTCTGGATCAACCTGAACTGAGACCAAGGAGAATAGCGGGTATGGATCCCTTTTTGGAAGAAGAACAATCCGGCGGTGGTGGCTTTGACCCCATGAGCCTGTTGCGGGCTTTTTGGCGCCGCAAGATTCTCTTCTTTGTCCCCTTCATTTTGTGCCTGTCGATGGCGGGTATCGCCATCAAGACGATGACGCCGATCTACGCGTCTTCGGGTCAGGTTCTGATCAAGTTTGAAGGTTTGAACAGCAATCTGCTGACGGACCCGAGCCGCCGCTTTGGCCGGGAGCGCAATATTGACGCGATGGCCTTTCATCAAATGAACATGCTGCTGACCTCGCCCGATTTCCTGGAAAAAATGGTCCTGGAACTGCGCTTGCAGGAGGCATTGCGAGCGGCTCCGGTGGCCGAGGGCGAAGTGCCGATGTCCGAGGAACGGGCTGTTCGTCGGGCCAAATCGCGTTTGGCTTCCATGGTGCAGTTTAAGCAGGACGGGCCCCGGTTGTTCCGCCTGGAAGTACGGGATCCTGACCCCGAACAGGCTTTTAACCTGGCCACCTTTGTCCTGAACCGCTTTGTCGAGGAATACCGGGCCAGCCAGATGTCGGCCAGCACTTCGACTCTGAAATTCCTGCAGAAGCAGTTGGATGTCTTCCAACAGGATCTGAGCACTGCGGAAACCGCTTTGACCGCCTTCCAGTCTGGGATGGCGTCCGAGTCCCTGGTGAACAACCCCATCAACGCGATGAATCTCGGCACCGCCCAACTGAACCTGGGCACCGCTCGCGAGCGCTACAATGGAACCGACGCCACGGAGATGGCTGGCGTTGGCCAAGGCATGCGCAACCTGCTGGGCAGCGTGCCGGGCACAGCCAAATACATGGCTGATGACATCGTCAAGTCGACGATTGCAGAGATGGAAGTTGTCGGCCTGGAGTTGGGCCTGTATCCCGCCAGTACGGGGGACGACTTCGGGCGTTCTGCCAT
>CAZLUL010000256.1:0-5363 GCA_964562635.1 uncultured Fibrobacteraceae bacterium
CTGGAGATCGCCCGCCTGGCGGAGTGGATCCCCGAAGGCAGTTGGGCTTTGGCCTGGGTGCGCAACTTCCCGCTCTTCGAGCAGAACAGCGACGGCAGCTGGGCCGCCTGTCATCACATGTTCACCCAGCCGCGTCCCGCAGATCTGGCTGGCCTGGAGGCCGATCCGGGCGCGGGCCGGGCGCAGCTTTATGACCTGGTTTGCAACGGCGTGGAACTGGGCTCGGGCAGTATCCGGATCCACCAGCGTGACCTGCAGGAACGGGTCTTCAAGATCGTGGGCATGAGTGAAGAGGAATACATGGCGAAGTTCGGCTTCTTCCTCGATGCCCTCGGTTATGGCGCGCCGCCCCACGGTGGCATCGCCCTGGGCCTCGATCGCATCGTGATGCTGCTGACCGGCAGCCCTTCGCTGCGTGAGGTGATTGCGTTTCCAAAGACGACCCTGGCCGCCTCGCCTCTTGATGGCAGCCCCGGTCATATCAGCGAGGCGCAGTTGAAGGAATTGAATCTGGCGATTACGCCGGCGCCCAAGGCCGACAAGAAGGACCAACCGAAGGATGCCGAATGAGCCAGGGCCGCAACAAGCACAGGAGTGACCACCAGAGCGAAGTCCGCCTGGATCTGGAGGGTGTTGACCAGCTGAACCTGGTCGGCCCCTCGGATGCCAACCTGCGCTTTTTGGAGGAACGATTTGGCGGCGCGGTGACTGTGCGCGGTCAGTGGCTGTATCTGAAAGGGCCCGCGGCGGAATTGGAAGTGGTGCGCAACGTATGCGCCAATCTGATTGAGCGGGCCCATCAGGGGCAACTGGTTGACGAAGTGACCATGGGCTACCTGTGGGATCAGTACAGCGGCACTGCGGACGGATCTTCGCCCAACGTGCCGGCCGGCGAGCCGTTGTTGTTTGCCAGCGGCAGCCGGGTGGCGGTGCGGGTCAAGACCGCCGGACAGAAGGCTTATGTCGAGGCCATCCGGGATCACGATGTGGTGTTCAGTATCGGGCCGGCCGGTACGGGCAAGACCTTCCTGGCGGTGGTCATGGCCATGGACTACTTGAAACGCCAACTGGTGGACCGCATCATCCTGGTGCGGCCGGCGGTCGAGGCGGGCGAGCAGTTGGGCTTTCTGCCGGGCGACCTGCAGGACAAAATCAATCCCTACCTGCGACCGCTTTACGATGCGCTGTCGGACATCACCGGCGCGGCTCAGATTGCCCGCTACATATCCAGCGGCGTGATCGAGGCTTCGCCCTTGGCCTACATGCGTGGCCGGACGCTGAACAATGCGTTTGTGATCCTGGACGAAGCCCAGAATACGACCGTGGGGCAGATGAAGATGTTCCTGACCCGGTTGGGGTTACAGTCCAAGGCCGTAGTCACCGGCGACATCACGCAGATCGATTTGCCGCAGAACCGCGAGTCGGGCCTGGTGCACGTGCGCAGTATTCTGAGTCAGACCAAGGGGGTGGCGTTTGCGGACCTTGATGGCAGCGACGTCGTGCGGCATCCGTTGGTGCGGCGTATTGTCGAAGCTTTTGACGCGGCCGGGGTGAACCCGGGCCGGGATTAACAGGACGGAAGGATCGCGATGTCCCTGTTGCCAATGAAAATTATGGAATTGTTTGGGCGCGGTCCCTTGGCCAGGGAAGGCAAGGGCACCGGGCGGGGCGTGAGCAAAGGTGCCGCCAAGAGCGGAGCTGTGCCCGACAAGATCGTGAACGACCACAAGGCGACCTGGTTACTGGTCTCGGGCCTGTTGCTGTTGACGCTGCATCTGCTGATTTTCCGACCCGTGCCCAACCTGTCGACCAATTTCCCCGAGGAAGGCGAAATTTCGGCCAAAGAGGTTCGGGCACCCTTCGGCTTCAAAGCCTCGTTGCTGGACCGCGACGTGGAAATGAAACGGCTGGAGCGGGTGGTGGTCGAACCGCCGGTGCTGCGCGATCTGGAAAACACGGCCCAGGGCGCCCGGATGGATCTGTGGCTGGTGGGCCTGGCTGAGGCCCTGGCCGATACGGGCACTACGGCGAGCGAACGGGTGGGTCTGCTTTCGCTGCAATTCCCGGCCGCCGGTACGACCGAGTTGCTGCATCTGTTGAGTTCTGACGAACCGGATTCCCTGATGCCCCGCATGGAGCGCGCCTGGCGCCAGATCGTGCGCGGTGGCGTGGCTGATCTGCTGCCGGCCGGAAACTACGATCGGGTGGTGGTTCTGACCGACAATGCCGAGACGATGCATGATCGGGAACGTGTGGTGGCCCAGGCCAATCTCGAAGAACGTCTGACGGCCGAATTGCGGACCGCGGGCATGGGGCCGCTGGAATCGGTGGAGACCGCTTCGGTCATCCGCCATTTTATCCGACCGAACCTCGTCTATGACCAGGACCTGACCAGTATCAGGCACGAACAGGCACGGCAGGCGGTGCCCACCGAACGCGAGTTCATCAACGGCGAGCGCATCGTCGACCAGGGCGTGCGGGTGACCGAACAACAGGCCCGCTACCTGGCCGAGCTGGGCGAGTTGCTGACCGCCCGGGGCGGGGGCGAGGACGGCGAAGGCCGGACCTCCCGCTATTTTTCGCGGGCCCTGTTGCTCATGTTGGCCCTCGGATTGTACGGCTGGCTGGCTGGAATCCACTTCCGGGCCGAGCTGAAGCGTTGGCGTTTGCTGGTGGCCCTGACGGTGGTCGTGGCGCTATTCATCGTCGGCGCCTCGCTGGCCCTGAGCAAACCGAATCTGGGCCCGATGGCGGTGCCGATTGTCCTGCTGGCGCTTTTGACCACGGTCCTGTTCAAGGAAAAGATCGGTTACACGACAACCTTGTTGGCCGTTGTGCTACTGGCGATGCTGCCGGGTGTGGGCGCCGCAACGGTGTTCGCCTGGCTGGTGCTGGGCATCGTGACGGTGATCTCGGTGCGGCGCATTCAGAAACGCAGCCAGTTTTACCAGACGATCCTGTTGCTGACCGGCCTGTCGGTGGTCATGATCTTCCTGTTGGGTGGCGATGCCCTCGGGCATCAGGGTACCAACATTTATCTGGTGGGCCTATTTGCGCCGGTGCTGTCGGTGGCTTTTGGACTGTTCCTGTTGCCGGTGGTCGAACCGCTGGTGGGCGTGTGTTCCGATTTGACGCTGCTGGAACTGTCGGATCTGAATCATCCCCTGTTGCAGCGCATGGCCCTCGAAGCCCAGGGCACCTACCACCACAGCCAGGTGGTGGGACAACTGGGTGAGCACGCGGCGCGGGCCATCGACGCCAACGCCTTGTTGACCCGGGTGGGGGCGCTGTTCCACGACATCGGAAAAATGCAGAAATCCGAATACTACGTGGAGAACCAGCGGCCCGAGTACAACAAACACGACGAGCTGAGCCCGAGCATGAGTGCGCTGGTGATCGGCGCGCATGTCAGGGACGGCATCGAGTTGGGGCGCAAGTGGCGTCTGCCCGAGATGATCATCGATTTTATTCCCGAGCACCACGGCACCATGGTGATGGCCTATTTCTATCACAAGGCGCTCGAAGCCGATGGCAATGAAACCGTGAAGGTCGACGATTTTCGTTATCCCGGACCCAAGCCGCAGTCGCGCGAGACGGCCATCCTGATGCTGGCCGATGCGGTGGAGGCGGCGACCCGTTCGCTGGCCAAGCCGACGCCCAGTCGGATTAAGGAGATCACCAAACAGATCCTGGACAAACGGATGCTCAGTGGCGAACTGGACGAATCGAACCTGACGTTGAGTGACATTGCCCGGGTGCGGGATGCTTTCATTCCGTTGCTGACGGGAATTCACCATGCCCGCATCGTTTACCCGAACCAGGGCGAGAAGAGTGCGGACAAGGCGCCCGAGGCCAAAGGCGAGAGGAAACCGCGCGCATGATCCTCACGCTGGTGGATCGACGGACGGCCGCCGATGGCACCTCACCCGAATTTCACGGCGAAAACTGGGCCCGCCTGCAGCGCCTGGCCGCGGGCGTTGGCTGCGCCGATTGGCCGGTGGATGTGGTGCTGGTCGATGTGGAGAGCATGACCGACCTGAACGAACGCTTTCGCGACAAGCAGGGCGTGACGGACATCCTGTCGTTTTCCTATCTGGAGAATGAAGGAGAGGGGGCGGCGGCTTTGGTGCGCGGTGAGGGTTTTGCGGCCGCTGACCTTTGGTTGGCTGCTGAAATGACTGGCCCAGAGGCGGGCGATGCGGTGGGCGAATTGGTGCTGGCGCCGGGTTTCATCGGCGAACGCTGCGCCCAGAACGATTGGCCCCAGGGGACGGAAATTCCCATGCTGGTGGTGCATGGTTGCCTGCACCTGGTGGGCTGGGATCACCAGGAGGCCGATCAGTTGCAGGCCATGCAGGACCATGAAGTGAGCATACTGACTGGGGAGGGCCTGGCCCATCCCCTGCGGCAAAGGAGCTGAGCGGCCGATGGACGGTGCGGCGACAGAATTTTCACAGGCTACGGGCTTCATCGCCATGACGGTGGTGTCGTGGCTGGGGGCCATGTTGCTGGGTGGACTCATGTCGGCCCACTACCGCGTCAGCGGTTTGTACCGCAATGGCCTGATTGAAGAGGCCTCCCTGGGTACGGTGTTGCGGGACTACGTTGAAGATGATCGCCGTTTTCAGGTCACCATCGGGACGATGTATCTGCTGCTGACCTTGCTGGGTGCGTGGGGGCTGGGGCATTTGTTGGACCTGCTGTGGGTCGGCGCCCTGGATTTCAAGTTTCACCTGATGTTTGCGGTGGTCGCCCTGTTGGCCTGGAGTCTGGGCGGTCTGGTGTTCAAGATGCTGGCGGCCAGTACGGCGTTGAACTACGCGCGGTTTGTCGGCACGATCGTCTACCCTTTCAACTGGCTGCTGCGGCCCTGGTCCAGCCTGATGTTGGCGGTGATGAACCGCCTTGACGATACCCTGTGGCTGACCGAGGCGCAGCCGCACCTGTCGGCCGGTGAAATCCGCAGCCTGATCAATACCGACAACCAGGACAATACCCTGGACGAGGATGAGCGGGAGATGATCCAGAGCATCTTCTCGTTCCACGATACGGCCGTGCGCGAGATCATGATTCCGCGTATCGACATGGTGGCCGTCGATGGCGACCTGGAAGTGGCCGGCGCGCTGGCCATGCTGATCGAGGAAGGCCACTCCAGAATTCCGGTCTACGACGGCAGCGTGGACAAGGTGGTGGGCATCCTGTACGCCAAGGATTTGCTGAAGCTGTACCGGCAGGACAGTTCGGCGGGCCAGGGCGTGAAATTGGCCGACCTGGTGCGCGAAGCCTACTACATTCCCGAGAGCAAGAAGATCGACGAGGTGCTGGACGAGTTTCGGGCCAAACGCATCCATATGGCCGTGGTG
>CAZLUL010000257.1:0-1759 GCA_964562635.1 uncultured Fibrobacteraceae bacterium
TTTGGCCTGCCTTCAAGAACTACACTGCGGCAGGTGCGCCAGCGGATAATGCCTGTTACGAGGTTATCACCACCGCGCCTCCGACAGGCTGGATGGCCTATAACGATCTGGCAGCGCCCAACAACACGGAACCCACGACCAACATCACCGTCATCACCACCCCTGAGGGGGATAACGTGGGTCTGCCGCCCAGCGGCGACCTGATCGATTTCAACACGGGTTCTGAGACCGGTGTGACTCTCGCGGTCACTGGCGGCGATTTCAACGGTACCTCACATACCGATACCTATACGGGAGAGCCGGGCCCGGAAACCGATGCCCTCGGCGTCTTTGATGGATTCCTGAATGCCCTGGGTACCATCTCGTACGTCGACGCGGCATCACCCAGTGGGGACCTCGTCCTCACCTTCACGGGCATGGATCCCGGGAAGTACTACAATCTGGTGTACTACGGGCATCGCGACGACTATGCGTGGGACCGCGCTGCTCTGGTGACACTGTCCGGTGCCATCGCCTTCACGAATGAGAGTACTGCGGCGACGGACAATCCGGATCCTGGTTCCGGCGGCACTCTCTTCTCCGGTCCTACTGACGATTCCACCAGGTTACCGTCGGACAACGATAACGGTTATGTGGCCCGCTTCACCGATGTCATTTCTGGCAGTGATGGTGAGGTGCTGCTGACGGTGAGCTTCGATGGCACGCCGAATAACGAGTACAAAGGCAAGTACGCCAACGCGTTGATGGTGGAAGAGACAGGTGACGCAACGCTGCCGCAATTTGCCCTGACAATCGATACGGTCGGCAATGGCAATGTTACCCTGAATCCGCTTGGTGGCGTTTATGATGCCGGCACGTCGGTTCAGGTGTTGGCTGTGGCCGATCCCGAATGGACGTTCAGTGGCTGGTCGGGCGATCTGTCGGGCAGCAATGCCGTCGAGACGATCATCATGACCGGCGACATGAATGTCACGGCGACCTTCACCGCGATTCCTGTCGGTGCCATGGTTTGTGAGGACTTCGAGTCCGGGTTCACGGTGGGTCAAACCGTGGGCTCCCACCTCGACTGGTTCGACGGCGGGAATGGACCGGCCATCACTACCAGCGACGGTGTGGCCGGCTCGATGGGACTCGCCCCAGGCAACAATATCTTCACCTGGACGGCTCACCCCTTCGACTGGAACGCGCCCGATTTCCTGGGTGTGAACGTCCAGATGGACTTCCAGACCGACGGGAGTGCACACTTCGACGACGATCGGATCGGCTGGATGATCGTGGACGACGCGGTCGGGTCTTCCGACATCATGGGCTTGCAGATGGACCCAGTGGAGACAGGTAGCAGCGTATACAACATTCAAGGCTACTGGGACGGCGTCGATCAAGCCGACCGTCGTTTTCCCATCGTGAATCTGCCTGATCTTGCCGCCGATTCTTGGTACCGATTCCGGGCTGAGTTCATCAAGCTGACGGCAACCTCCGCCCAGATCGACGTGACCCTGACGGAGTTGGACGCTGGCGGGAACCCGGTGTCGGTGGTGGCCGCGGGGTCGATCCCGAACACCGCCGCCCTGGGCGCTGACGAGCCGAACAGCAAGTACTTCACGGGGACGATTTGGCCTGCCTTCAAGAACTACACTGCGGCAGGTGCGCCAGCGGATAATGCCTGCTTCGAGGTGATCACAGCTGCGCCTTCTGAAGGCTGGATTGCCTATAACGATCTGGAACCCCGCGCGCTGAGTGGTTCCACGGACAACGCGCC
>CAZLUL010000257.1:1859-5346 GCA_964562635.1 uncultured Fibrobacteraceae bacterium
TAGCGGCGACGCGAACACGAAGGGCTACGCGATGAGCGCGTTTTGCCTGGAGGAGAAGGGGGAACCCCTACCACAGTACACCCTCGACGTTGCCGTCGTGGGCAGCGGCAGCGTGGATCTGAATCCACCTGGCGGAACCTACGACGAGGGCACTGTAGTTCAGCTGACGGCCGCGGGTCTCGGCTCGGCCTTCGACAGCTGGTCGGGTGATCTGTCTGGCAGCGACAATCCGACCTCTATCACCATGACCAGCAACAAGAGTGTCACCGCCACCTTCGTGGACGCCCCGGTCCTGGGTTGGGTTGCCTATAACGATCTGGAACCCCGCGCGCTGAGTGGTTCCACGGACAACGCGCCCAACGTCACCGAGTGGGACTACCTCGTCACCGATGCTGTGCTGAAGAATTACGACATCGGTACCGACCTGCCGGTGACCATCACCGGCGAGAGCAACTTCCGGGATCCCCGACAGAACGGCGATAACGCCAACACCGGCACCGATGCTGGGGATGCCTTCGGGCCGGTCTCGGACCGGATCGTCGACCTCCAGGCCACCAGCGAGCTCGATGCCGCCGACTGGTACAACACGGTGATCTTCAACAACCTGGATCCGGCTAAGGTCTACAATATTTCCCTGACCGCGAACCGGGATAATATCGATTACGCCGGCGCCCGCTACTCGAAAGTTACCATCGAGGGAGCTGACACCTCTACCAACGCCAGTAGCGCCGGTGTCGTGGTCAATTCCGAGTCGTCGGTTTCGTTCAGCATCGGCTACAACACCGTGAATGGATACGTGGCCAAGTGGACAGATATCCAATGTGGGCCGGACGGCAGCTTCTCGATCAAATCCGAATGGGACAACATTCAGGGTAGCGGCGACGCGAACACGAAGGGCTACGCGATGAGCGCGTTTTGCCTGGAGGAGGTTGGCGAAGTGCCGCTATCCCAGTTTGCCTTCGTCGTGGTCGCCGATTCACGAACCCAAAGCCACCTGACTGGGTTCGAGGCGGACCTGATGCAGGTTCAGGATTGGGTGAACAGCCCGACTCCCGACATGCCTGCTCCTGAGATGTTGGTATTCGCTGGGGACTTCGATCACACCAGCCAAACCGACGGGATTATTAAAACCGTCCTGGGTACCGGATTCCCCTGGTACTACGTCATCGGCAATCACGAATTAGAAACCATGGCCAACTTCGACTACTGCAAGGACAACATCTTCCCGACGTTACCTGGTATCGTGAACAGTGGTCCGGCAGGCAGTGTTGGCACCAACTACTCCTGGGACCACGGAAACGCGCACTTCGTGTCGGTCAACGCTTACTGGGACGGCACGACCGATCCGGGGGCCGATCATGCCACCAGCGGTGACATTCCGGTGGCTCTCCGGACCTGGGTCGATACCGACCTGGCCGCCTCCAGCCAGCCGCACAAGTTCGTGTTTGTCCACGAACCGGCTTACCCGGCGGTGCGTCACATCGGCAATTCCCTCGATGCTTATCCGGCTAACCGGGATGCCTTCGTGACGATGCTGGACAATAGCGGCACCGAAACGCTGTTCGTTGGCCACGATCACTATTACCACCACGACGTGGCGTCTGAGTACCCGCTACTTGGGGATGTGCACCAGGTCGATGCCGGTCAGATTCAGGGACCGAACGTCGGCGGTGATGGCAGCACCATCATCTACGTATTGGTCGACGGTGATATGACCACCTACAAGGTTTACCGCTCAACGACCGGGACATTCACCCTGTTCGAGGAGTGGACTATCGGTGGTCCGTTGCCGCTTACCATGGCCATGAACAAATCAGAGGTGCCGACCACGTATTCTCTGGGAGCCAACTACCCCAACCCGTTCAACCCCAGCACGACCATCAGATTCACTTTGCCCACCTCGGAGAATGTGCGTCTTTCCATCTTCGATATTCAGGGAAGGCAGGTTGCCACGCTGGTGAACGAAGTGTACTCGGCTGGCAGGCATGAGGTGATCTGGAGGGGTCAGGACAACTCCAGTCGGCCAGTGGCCAGCGGCACTTATTTCTATCGTCTCAAAACCGGAGGTTTCACCGAGACGAAGAAGATGCTGTTACTGAAATAGTCAGGAGATCATTTCCTGACCATGGACAAGAAGCCCGGTTGCGAGCCCCGACGGGGGCGGCAACCGGGCTTCTGCTTGATGGGGATTTGCTGGAGTTTTACCTCTTCAGCAATACCATTCCCTTTTCAGGTTGCCGGGATGTTCGAATCTCGCGGGGCATTTCATGCCCAAAAATCAGACGGTTGGAGCTTGACCCCTGGTGGCGCACCAAACAAAAGCAATAGAGAGGGCGAGTTGCGAAATTTCTCAACGTGAGCTCTTTATTATCAAAAAATCTGCGCCTCCTGTCCCCCAAAAGCGCCTTCCCTTGCAGTGCCCCAACTGCGGCCAGCCCATGCGGCCCATCGCGTTCATTCTGGATCCGCCGGTGATCGAGCGGGCGCCGCCTCAGACGGAGATCCATTTTAATCAGGTGACGGGTCCGACTGACTGGCCGGATATGGATCAGACGGTGGGTGAGAGCGACGACACCTGGGGCTGAATCGGCGACAGCGCCGAACCTGCACGGCGGGCAGGAGGTATGGTGCAATCCGGAATCGGTTACAGGCAGGGGCGGAAAGGGGCGGTTGGATTTCCTATCCGCAAGGTTCCTTTAGCGACCCTACACTTCCCAAAACATTGCAAATAGCCAGACGGATTGCGGTCGATCATTGCGTTCTGCGATGAGTTTGTTTCTTTTCCCGACCACCCCCCATCCCATACCTCAATTTCGGGGCGAATTGCCTCCGGCCTGCTCTTTGCTCAAAAAAGTTAGAAGAAGTATTGCGTTCAACGGCCGACACCTCGCCGAGGTCCATTACTTTGCAGAAATCTTTAAAATTAATCGGGGGCTCGTAACCATGTTGGCAACGTCTACAGCAAACCGGCAAGAAATTGCCGGCCCGCCGGCCTGTAAGCACGCACGTTCGCTATCACCGTCGACGGGAGTCCGCAGAGTGAAGATCTGGAAGATCAACCCAAGCGGAGCCCTGATTCGCGCGCTTGCTTTGCCTGCTGTCCTGCTCGCCCTTTTGGCCCCGGTCATGGGATACGCTCAGGATGAGTGCCAGATCCCGCTGTCAGTGAAGCAGAATCTCACCGGCGCCAACGTGATGATCATGGCCGACAATTCCGGTTCCATGAATACGATCATCCTTGACCCGGCCTTTGATGCCGGTGTGGCGTGGACAGGGGACTTCAACCGTGGTTCGACATACTTTGTGGCGGCTGACGATATGTTCGAGCCGGCTGACTTCGATTCGGCGTTCGCGGCGGGCCCTTCGGCCTCATTGGTCAACCCCGACGGCGGTGAGAACACGCGTTACCCGGGCAACTATATGAATTGGGTCTATTTTCACGCCACTGACGAGCAACGTGCGGCCATCCCGCAAGTGACACAAATCC
>CAZLUL010000258.1:0-5312 GCA_964562635.1 uncultured Fibrobacteraceae bacterium
CAACGCGGCGGCTGAACGTTATACCGAAGCGCGCATGACCAAGGTCGCCACCGAACTGATGAACGACCTGGACAAGGAAACCGTCGACTTCGTTCCCAACTATGACGGTTCGCGCATGATGCCCGCGGTCATGCCTTCGACGGTGCCCAACCTGCTGGTCAATGGCGCTGACGGTATTGCCGTGGGTATGGCGACCAAGATTCCGCCCCATAATATGGGCGAAGTGTGCGACGGCCTGCTGGCCCTGTTGGACAACCCCAATCTTGAAGCGGCCGACATGCTGGATTACATCCAGGGCCCGGACTTTCCCACCGGCGCGATCATTCACGGCCGGCGGGGTATTTACGACTACATCACCACGGGCCGTGGCCGGGTGGTGGTGCGTGCGCGCACCGAGACCGAACTGCTGGACAACGGCAAGAGCCAGATCATCGTCAGCGAGATTCCCTACCAGGTGAACAAGAGCACGCTGATTGAGAAAATTGCCAACTTGGTGCGCAGTGGCGTCATCGAGGGCATCACCGATCTGCGCGACGAGAGCGATCGCCAGGGCATGCGTATCGTCATCGTGCTGCGCAAAGACGCCTTCCCGCAGGTGATCCTCAACAAGCTCTACACCCACACGACGATGCAGACGACTTTTGGCGTCATCAACCTGGCGCTGGTCGACCACAAGCCCAAGGTGATGAGCACCAGGGAGACGATGCAGCACTTCCTGGATTTCCGGGAAGAAGTGATTGTCCGGCGCACCAAATACGAATTGCGCAAGGCTGAAGAGCGGGCTCACATCCTTGAGGGTTATCGCATCGCCCTGGACAACATCGACGAGATTGTCGAAATCATCAAAAAGAGCGAGTCGCCCGACACGGCTCGCACGGCGTTGATGTCGAACTTCGGATTATCTGAGATCCAATCCCAGGCCATTCTGGACATGCGCCTGGCCCGGTTGACCGGCCTCGAGCGCAAGAAGATCGAAGACGAATACGCGGTGCTGATCCAACGCATTTCCGAACTGCAGGCCATCCTGGACAGCCGGGAACTCATTTTCCAGATCATTCGCGAAGAAATCGCCGCCGTGCGCAAGTCCTACGCCGATGACCGCCGCACGACCATCGTCGAGGACGAGGGCGAAATTGACATCGAGGATCTCATCGCCGACGAGCCCATGGTTGTGACGATCAGCAACCAGGGTTATGCCAAGCGCATTCCGCTGGACACCTATCGTGAGCAGGGCCGAGGTGGCAAGGGCATCACTGCCATGGGCACCAAGGACGAAGACTTCGTCGACAACCTGTTCATTGCCTCGACCCACCAGTACCTGCTGGTCCTGACGGAGAAGGGACAGCTCTACTGGTTGAAGGTGCATCGGGTGCCCCAGGCTGGGCGCGCGGCCAAGGGCACGCCCATTGTGAACCTGATCCAGATCCAGCCCGGCGACAAGATCCACGCCGTGGTGCCGGTGCGCGAATTCAGCGAAGACAGCTTCCTGTTCTTTGCCACCAACCTGGGCGTGGTCAAGCGCACGCCGCTGGTGGACTTCTCGCGGCCGCGTCAGGCCGGCATCCGCGCCATCAACCTCATTGAGGGTGAACACCTGGTGGCGGTGAGGGAAACTGACGGCAATTGCGACGTTTTGGTGGCCACCAGTGGCGGCATGGCCATCCGGTTCCACGAAACGGATTCGCGCTCCATGGGCCGCACGGCTCGCGGGGTGCGCGGCATCCGGATGGGCACCAAGGAACACGTCGTCGGCATGGTTGTCTTCAAACCGGAAGACAATAGCGGCGCCTTGTTGTCCGTGACTGAAAACGGCTACGGCAAGCGCACGCCGCTTGGCGAATACCGCGTGCAGAAACGCGGCGGCAAGGGCCTGATCACCATCAAGTGCAGCAAGCGCAACGGACCCCTGATGGGCATCCGCGACGTGAACCCCGGTGAACAATTGATGGTCATCACGCGCGGCGGCATCATGATCCGCATCGCCATCGACAGCATCAGCGAGCAGAGTCGCAACACCCAGGGTGTGCGCATCATCAACCTCAAGGGTGCTGACAAGGTCGGGTCGATCGCGAAGATCTCGACCGACGCTCTCGCCGGTGAAGAGGAAATGGTCGATGGCCTGAACGGGGACGAAGCCGAGACCGAGGTTGTGGTTGAAGGAGACGTCAGTCCGGAACCCGATCCGGAAGCCTGATCTGACCAAGGCATAACCCAGCCCGTCCGGTGGTTGACCAGAGACCGCCGGGCGGGCTTTTACATTCGCAAAAACGCCCAAAATCGGGATTTTCCGCCCGTTTTGATGGGCCTGAGATTCCGGGTTGAAACCCCTTCCCGAAAGCCCCTAGTATCAGCACATGAAGAAATTGTCAGCAAACCACCCTGACCAACCGGGTTCATCGCCCGGAAATTTGGGGCGATTCTTCTTTCCTGTTGCCCTCTGGCTGCTGGTGATTTGTGCGGGCACCGCCTTGGCTGGCCAGCCGCGGGCCGAAAAACCGGTGCACACTTTCAGCCTGGTTTCGGGCCTGGCGGCGAAAGTCCAGCCGGACGGTTCGTTGCTCATTGGCACCGGTGCGGGCGCCACCCCCTTGTTGACCACCGAAATCCTGACCCTGATCAACAACCGACGCAATCGGGGCCGCACCGAACCGCCTTTCACCTCGGTCGTGGCCGAAGGAACGGTCGGCGGGCAGCGCGGATTCTCCAACAACTGCGACGATGACCACGACGGAAACGTGGACGAAGACCCACTCGACGGTGTGGACAATGATGGCGACGGGCGCATCGACGAAGACTTCGCGGCCATCGGCGATGCGATGGTTGTCGTGCATCAGGATGCCCGGCGTGGTGGCGATCGCGCTGCTCATGTCGAGTACTACCACTGGGCGTATCCGCACCTGCGCGCGACGGTGTTTCTGACCGCCAAGGGCAGCCCGGGCCTGAGCAATGGTGGCACCTACCGCCTGGTGCTCGGCAGTCAGAACTGGCAGGAAACCAGCATCGTGGCCAACCGCCACAACCTGGCCGGGAAAACCGAATCCGGCCGCCTGTCCGCTTTTGTCGCCCAACCCGCCCGCCCCGACCAGAACGGCAACCCGGGTTCGTCGCACACGTGCGACCCCGTTGCTCGCCTTTGGGTTGGCGTGGTTGTCCTGGATGAGTCACCGGGTTCGCGAGCGGTGCTGGATGGCGGCGTACTGGACCTCCAGTTGGGCGAAGACCCGATTGCGGTGGCTGTTTGTGTGGCCGAATCCTGGCTGCAGTTGAACCACATGTTGAACGAGACAACTCAGGTGCGCGCCGGCGTGACCGACAAGGTGACCGGGCAACAGGCACCGTGGATAGTGCCGCCGCTGTGCGTGCATTGCCGTTTGTCGGCGGCCCCGGAATTCACCTGGCTGATCGACGCCAACAAGGACTTGCGGGTCACCGCACGCATCAGCCCCAAGCACAACGGGGCCCTGGATCCGGATCTGTTTCGCCTGGCGGGAGCCTATCTCGGCGCGCCCCGGGAAATCCTGTGGCAGCCCGACGACGGGCCGTCAGTTTCGGTGCCTTGGATCTGCATGAACGAAAACCTGCTGGACCGACCCCACGACCGCTTGACCAATCCCTACGCCCAGATGGCGGGGCTGTTGAACCACCAGGGCTCGGGCCAATTGCGGTTCACGTTTGCCGCGCCGGAGGCCAACCTGTTGTCGGCTTCGACCGTAATCACAGGTTCATATCTGAATGGCCGGCCCTTCGTGGCGAGCCTCACGACCGTTGCGGTGGCCGAGTCGCCAGCCAGCCTTGGCGAGGTCTTTGTGACCGAGGCCCAGGGGGCCGAGCTGCGTCTTGATGCTGTTGACCAGGGGCAGTTGCTGAAATCCAGCTCCCAGCGCCCAACCTTGTCCCCCCAATTGCTTGAGGGTTTTCCCAATCCGTTCCGCGATGTGATCCGCCTACGCTACCTGGTGCCGGCGACCATGGCGGAGGCCTTTGTTTGGGATAAGAACGAAGATCCGCCCGCCGGCCTGGACTTGATGGCGGCAGTTCCCTGGAACGGCGGCGAGCCCAGCGTCTCGGTCAAAATCTACTCAATCAACGGCCAGGAGTTGGTGACCCTGTTTTCGGGGAGCCAGGCGCCCGGTGAAGGCACGGTCCAATGGAACGGGGCCGACAGTTTTGGCCGCCGGGTCGCCGCGGGTACGTATTTCTGTAAGCTCCAAATGGATAATTGGAGCGTAACTCGCCGCATTGTGTATCTGCGTTAATTTGGGTTCAATTCGGTAAGTTCTGCAAATTTCCCATGTTGCCCATGTTTTTTTCCAAACACCGGAATTCCGGGTCTAATCATGGGTTTTAAAGAGATTTTTCGTACGGTTTACCCCACGTAAAGCCATTTTTACCAGCAATTTTGGGCCCTTTTCGTATGATCACACCAAAATAATGTGATAGTTTTGTTTTTTTTGATAGACAAGCCCCCTAGATGCATCGTATTATACATCACGTTAGCAGTAGAAATTTGTGTTTATGTACACCTTTGCGCTGCCCAAGAAGGATTTTTTGCTTGGGGGAATGATTGTGGAAGAAAGACTAGAAGCTTTACAAGAGCCATGGACCAGTTTTGTGATCGAGTTTCCGACTTATCCAAAGCAAGTGGTTCACGGCAGAGACGAGAGTCAAAGGATTCTGTTTCTCTGCCCGCAGGCTGAGGCCAACCCTACGGAGTTGTGCCTGGCCCTGTTTGGTTCGCAAATCCTGATGCATCGTTTGCAGCAGGGTGAGTCGACGGAAGCAATTGCCTCCGCCGGATTCATCTTTGTTTATGCGGCCGAGACTCCTAATGCGTTGCGCAATGTCTTGGCCAAGTACAAGCAGATGACCAACGCCCCGGTTTTGGTCTCCCAGAAGTCCAATGTGGTCAAGACGGCCCACTTTGTGACGGAGTTCCTCAATCGGGTAACTGCTCCCGGCTTCGCACCTGCGCGGTCGATGGGTGAGAGCCAGGTGGCCGGAATGCCGGGCGCCACTCTTGGTTCGAACATTGGTTCGAACATTGGTTCGAACATGGATCCGGCGGTCAGGCCCATTCCGGGCGACGAAGACCTCTGGAGCGAGAGCCTGCCCGAGATCGTCCTGGTGGACGAAGAAGGCAATACGGTGCACGCTTCGCACAACCTGCAGGACTACAGGGCCGAATATGCTTGCCGTTACGTGCTGGCGCATTTTGCCGAGAACATCAACCGTGACAAGATGGCCGAAACGGTCAACCTGTCGCCGGGGTACTTCTCGAATCTGTTCCGGTCCGAGGTTGGCATGAGCTTCAG
>CAZLUL010000259.1:0-5292 GCA_964562635.1 uncultured Fibrobacteraceae bacterium
AGAGCCGCTACATCAAGGATCCCACGCCGGATCTGCGGCGCTTGTTGGCCCTGGGGTACATCAACCGGGGGCTGGATTATGACGCCCAGTCGATTCTGGCGCCGGGTTGGGGGGTGGACCTGACCCCGGATGAGGAACTGATGTTGCTCTATGCGGACCGCAACCTGGGCGAAGTGGGCCGGGCCCAACAGGTGGTGCAGGAGATCATGGGCAGTGGGTTCGGGACTGGCAATCCCTACATCTTGGCCTTGGCCGTGCAAAACATGCGCACCGGCGAAAACCCCGTGTGGATTGACCAAAAGACCAAAGGCGTGACCCATGGCTTTTTTGGCTGGTGGCGGGACAGCCGCTTCAGCTACGGGATAGGAGTCGGCGGGCGACCCAAGGTTGCCTGGGATCCGGAAATGTTCCTGAAGTACCAGAGCGACCCGATTTTTGACCAGGCTGTCTGGGGCATGGGGTCGACTCCGGTTGCCGGGGGCAGCTTTGGCCCCGGCGAAAGCGGCGTAAAATAGGCCGCAATCCGGGCCAAAACCGGAACAATATCCTTCTTCCTTCGTTTGGAAGGGGGACAATGGCTATATTGGCAGGGCGCATACCGCTGGTATGCGCCTTGTCATGCGTTGTGTACTTGAGGCCTCCCGAATTCCGCTCCCCGAAAGGGCTCCGAAATGACCCGACTGCGCTTTGTGTCCGTATGTGTTGTGGTGCTGTTGCTGGCGGTTGCCGGCTGCGATAAGGGTGATGACAAAGCCGCCGCTCCGGCTGAAAAGCAGGCCGGCGGAGGTCACGGTGGCGGGCAGCGGCCCGGCGGGCCCGGCGGACCAGGCGGCGGCAAGGCCATCCCGGTCGCCGTTCAGGCCGCCTTTCAGGGCTCCATCGCCAGTTATTACAAAGCGACCGCCACCCTGGAGGCCGAAAAAGAGGCCCAGGTTTTGGCCCGGGCCTCCGGCATGGTGGTCTCGCTGGTCGCCGAAGAAGGCGACTTTGTTGAAAAAGGCGATCCCCTGCTGACCATCGGCAACGACGAATACCGCCTGCGGGTGCAGCAGGCTGCCGCCCGGACGGCAAACCTGCGGTCAAAGTTCCAACGCTTCGAGGCCATGCAGGCCGAAGGGTTGTCCACCGAAGAAGAATTCCAGGCCGCACGCAGTGATCTGGCCAGTGCCGAGGCCGACGAAGGCCTGGCCGAATTGAGTCTTTCCTACACCACGGTGCGCGCGCCTTTTGCCGGCCGCGTGACCGCGCGCCTGGTGGATGTGGGCCAAAACCTCAGCGTCAATACCGCCCTGTTCGTGATGGCCGATTTTGATCCCCTGCTGGCCCGCGTGCATGTGCCGAGTCGTGAGTTCAACAAATTGCGCCAGGACCAAATGGTGGACCTGGTGCTCGATAGCAGTGGGGCCCACTTACAAGGCCGCATCACCTTGATCAGCCCGGTGATCGATCCGACCAGCGGCACCATCAAGATCACCGTCGAGGTGCCCGAATATCCGGCCGGCACCCGTCCGGGTGACTTTGCTGAAGTTCAAATTGTCACCGAGCGGCGCAACGACGTGGTGCTATTGCCGCGTTCGGCAGTGATTACCGACAAGGGCGAAACGGTGGTCTATGTGGCGGTTAAAGAAGGCGACGAAGATCAGGCCGAACGCCGAATTGTCACTGTGGGTTTCACCGATGACAACAACGCCCAGATCATCGAAGGCCTGACCGCGGGTGAACCGGTGGTCACCAAAGGCCAGCGCTCGCTGAAGCATGGCACGGCCCTGAAGATCCTGACCAGCGAGACTGCTACAACGGAGACCGCTGCAACCGAGAGCGCGGCGCACTGATGCACAACTTCGTCGATTTGGCGGTGCGCCGGCGCGTGAGTGTGGTCATGGCCGCCCTGGCGGTCATCGCCTTTGGCGTGGTGGGCTACAACCGCCTGGCGCTGGAATTATTCCCGGACATCACCTATCCCAGCATCACCGTGCAGACCGAGTTTCCCGATACCGCGCCCCAGGAAGTCGAAAACCTGGTCACCCGGCCGGTTGAAGAAGCGGTGGGCGTTCTGCGTGGGTTGCAGACCGTTCACTCGGTTTCGCGGGCGGGCATTTCCGAAGTCACCCTCGAGTTCGAATGGGGCTCGGACATGGACAACCTGTCCATGGAGGTGCGCGAAAAGCTGGACCGCCTGGTTTTGCCCGACGAAACGACCGACCCGGTGGTCCTGCGCTTTGATCCGAGTCTTGATCCGATCATCCGGCTGGCCTTGTCCGGGCCCGCCGAGGGCAATGACCTGCAGGCCATGCGCCGCCTGGCCGAAAAACAGATCAAACAGGATTTTGAGACAGTCAAAGGCGTGGCCGCCGCCCAGATCAAGGGCGGGTTGGAAGAGGAAATCCAGATCGACCTGGACCAGAACCGGCTGGCCGCCCTGGGCCTCACCATTGAACAGGTGCGGCAAGTGGTGGGTGTCAGCAACGTGAACCTGCCGGGTGGCGCGCTGCGCGGCAAGGACGACCAGTTCCTCATCCGCACCATCAACGAATTTCAGAGCACCGAAGAAATCGCCGACTTGATCATCCGGCAGGACGGCAACGCGACCGTGCGCCTGAGTGAAGTGGCGACCGTGATCTGGGGCAGCAAGGAACGCGAAGAAATCACCCGCGTGGGTGGCCGCGAATCAGTCGAGATTTCGCTGTTCAAGGAAGGCGACGCCAATACGGTGGCTGTGGCGCGCATGTTGCGCGAGCGGTTGGACGATTGGCAAAACGGCAAACTGCCGCCGGGGCATACCCTGACGGTGCTTTTTGATCAGTCCCATTTTATCCAGCAGTCCATCGACGAAGTGCGCAACGCCGCGTTGATCGGTGGCTTGCTGGCGATCATGGTGCTGTTGGTTTTCCTGCGCGATTTCCGCAGCACGTTGATTATTGCCACTTCGATTCCGATTTCCGTGATCGCGACTTTTGTGGCCATGTACAAGTTGGACATCTCGCTGAACATCATGTCGCTCGGTGGGTTGACCCTGGGCATTGGCATGCTGGTGGACAACTCGATCGTGGTGCTGGAGTCGGTGTTCCGCAAAAGGCAAATGGGCGCGACGCTGTTTCGGGCCGCTGTCGACGGCACCACCGAAGTGGGCGCTGCGGTGATGGCTTCGACCCTGACCACGGTGGCCGTGTTTTTACCCATTGTCTTTGTCGAAGGTGTGGCGGGGCAACTGTTTCACGATCAGGCTCTGACGGTGACGGTTTCGCTGCTGGCTTCGCTGATGGTGGCGATCACCCTGATTCCGATGCTCAGCGCGACGGGCGAACCGTTGCCACTGCTGAACGCACAGGGGCAGGCCAAGGAGGTCAAGGAAAAGGAAACCCGCCTCGATACCGGTCCGGTGCAGTTCACCCTCGGCTGGTTCTCCCGCCTGTATGACCGCTTCCTGACCGGCGCCATCAACCGTTCGGCCTTCACTTTGGTGGTGGCCTTTGGGCTGTTCTTCCTGTCGATTTGGTCCCTGGGCGGACTGGGCACCGAATTGATCCCGCAGCTGAGCGAGGGAGAATTCTTTTTCGAAGTGAAGCTGCCCGAAGGCGCCTCGTTGTCGGCGACCGATCGCACGGTGCAGATCATGGAAAAAGCGGCCGGCGAGCAGGATGCCATCGAAAGCTACTACGCCACCGTGGGCAGCCGGCTCATCAGTGGCGGCATGTCGGTCAATACCAAGGCCGAAAACCTGGCCCAGTTGAACTTCATCATGAAAGACCGCAGCGACGAAGCGGCCGAATTGGCGACCGCCGATGCTTTGCGCGCCGAGTTTCATGACTTGCCCGACCTCGAGGTGAAATTTGGACGGCCGTCGTACTTCAGTCTCAAGACTCCCGTCGAGGTGATCATCTATGGTGAGGACCTGGATGATCTGCGCAGTTATTCGCTGGAAGTGGCGCGAGTTCTGGGCGACGTGCCCGGACTGGTGGACGTGCGGTCGTCGCTGGAGGCGGGAAATCCGGAACTGCAGGTTGTCTTTGACCGGCAGCGCCTGGCCGCTCTGGGCCTGGACATGGGCGTGCTATCGGAGACCCTGAAAAACCGGGTGCTGGGCGTGGTGCCGACCCGCTTCAAGGAGCAGGACCGGCAGATAGACATCCGCATCCGCAACCGGGAAGAGGACCGCCATTCAGTGCAGGATGTGCGCAATCTGATTCTGCCCGGCAACGGCAATAATCCCATCCGACTGATGAGCGTCGCGACCGTGACCGAAGCGCGGGGGCCGGCCGAGATTCACCGCCTGCAGCAACAACGGGCGGCCGTGGTATCGGCCAACCTGGAGGGCCGCAGCCTTGGCGCGGCCGTCAAAGATGTGAAGGCCGCCGTGGCCGGGCTGCCCCGCACCGCCGGCATGAGCACCGAGCTGGGCGGGCAGAACAAGGAAATGGAGGTCAGCTTCAACAGCCTGCGCTTTGCGATCCTGCTGGCCATTTTCCTGGTCTACTTGGTGATGGCCGCCACGTTCGAAAGCTTTTTGCACCCGTTCCTGGTGCTGTTCACGATTCCGTTGGCGCTCGTTGGAGTGGCGGCTGGCCTGTTGGCCACCGGCACCACCATCACCGTGATTGTTCTGATCGGCGCGATCATGCTGGTGGGCATCGTGGTCAACAACGCCATCGTGCTGATTGATACGATCAACCGCCTGCGCCGGGCCGGCATGGCCAAGCGCGAAGCGGTGGTCAAGGCCGGGCACATGCGCCTGCGGCCGATTCTGATGACCACTCTGACGACCGTGCTGGGCCTGCTGCCGATGGCCCTCAGTTGGGGTGAAGGCGCCGAATTGCGCGCTCCGCTGGCCATTACGGTCGCCAGCGGGCTGTTGTTGAGTACACTGTTGACTCTGGTGGTGATCCCCGCAGCCTACTGGCTCGTGCCTTCACGAGTTCAGGCTGAGGTGGAATCCCATGATGAAGAAGAATCATAAGGAGCCCGCGTGACGCTGCCAGAACTTGCCATCAAACGCCCCGTGACCATCCTGATGGTGCTCGTGAGCATCATTGTGCTCGGGTTGGTGGCCCTGCAGCGCCTGCCGTTGGCCTTCATGCCGGATTTTGTCGAACCGGAACTTTTCGTGCACCTGCCCTACGACAACGCCTCGCCCGAACAGGTCGAGCGCATGATCGTGCGTCCGGTCGAAGACGCCCTCGGTTCGGTGCGCGGCCTGAAAACCATGTGGTCCCGCTGCGGCAGCGACGGTGGCCGGGTGCGCCTGGGATTCGACTGGTCGATGAACATGCACATGGCCCGCACCGAGGTGTGGGA
>CAZLUL010000260.1:0-5218 GCA_964562635.1 uncultured Fibrobacteraceae bacterium
CAATTGTCGACTTCGACGAAGCCCTTGATGCCCATGGCTTCCAGTTGGCTGAGGGCCAATTGGGCCTCGGCGTTGTTGATGAACGATTTGACGATCGTCATTCCGTCGCGCATGGCGTCCTCCTTGGAAAGTTCAGGTGGATCATATCTCAACGAAGTGTCGGAGGTCAATACACCACCAACGGTTGAAATATTCGCCCCAAATAACCTCCTGGTGCCTGTCTTCAGGTTCCGCCTACGCAATTGCGACCTGAGCGGTTATCATAGTCCGTCAATCAGGTTTCAGATCGTGCACCGCCATGGAGGATCTCATGTTCCCGAGCCGTTTTCGCTACGTAGCCTTGTTCGTCATGCTGTTGGTTGCCACCCAGGTCGGCGCCCAGGTCGACTCTGAAGAGAATATCCAATCCCGGCCCAGTCTTGAACGGGTTTCCATCGACATCGATTTGATCGAAGTGGGTGACGGCGATACGGTCACCATCCATTGGGGCGATGGCGATAACGAGCGCGTCCGTATCCTGGGCATTGATACGCCCGAGGTAGCCCATCCGTCCATGGGCTGGCACGACGATCAGCCGTACGGTCCGGAGGCGACAGCCTTCGCCAAGGGTGTCTTTGCCATGGCCGAGACCGTGGAGTTGCTGCGGGCCGCCGAAGCTGATGGCTACGGGCGCACCCTGGGCTACTTCTTCGTCAATGGGCGCAATTTTTCGGTGTTGGCTGTTGCGGCGCGCTATGCCGTCGAGACCGTCAGCCACTATGGAGACAACGGCTTGCCCGAACCTTCGGAAGCGGTGCTGGCGGCGTCGCGCGGCATTGCGCCGGTGCCGTTCGAGGCCCCGTACAAATTCCGGGGGCGCATGCGCGCCTTGAACGAGTGGCGTGAAGAACACGAAGAAGCGAAAAGCTCCGACTGAAACAGATGACGCAAGTAGATTTGGAAGCCCCGGGCCTATGCCCGGGGCTTGTTCGAATTCCGACCGCTTGATCGCCGGGCCTACCTTTTGCGGAAGGCCATCCGGCTCTGCTGGTAGTCGAAGACCAGCAGGAAGGGCGCCATCAGCTCGTTGCCGACATTGCCGTCGATATAGGTGTCGCCGAAGACGCCGCCGTCCTCGACGGCGAAATTGACGGTGACGTTCTCGAATCGTTGGCCACCCAGTTCCAGCCACTGCATCGGACCTTCCTTGCCCTGGACGAAGCCGCCGACGCCGCCCAACTGGGTGTCCTTCACCCGCCGGTTGCGCAGCAGGTCCAGGCGCTCGGTGGTGGGTCGGTGGAAGGTCACGGTGCCGTTGGCTCCCGTGTCCAGTTTCAGGACGCCTTCGTGCCCTTCGAAGATCCCGGGCACACAGGGATGGCGATCTGACAGCATGATCGGGCTCCACTGGCCAGCGGTCAGTTTGTAGGCCGCCGGATCCAACAGACTGATCGCCGGTGCCTCGTGGTCGAACTCCACAACCGCGCGGGCAAGAACGCCGTACCCGATGATGCCGGCGAGCTTGACACCCATTACGCCGGTCAGGAAGCCGAGGTCCAGCCCGATGTAGGCCGGGTCAGCCAGTTCCAGGCGCCCCAATTGCAGGGTCGAACCGCGGAAGAAGCGGGAATCGACTTTGCCCCCGACACCTTTGGCCTGAAGTTCGCCGAAGCCTTCGTAGCCCAGCTCCGCCGCCACTTCGTTGTCCAGCACGTTGGCGCCCGCGCCCGTGTCAAAGATGAACCAGCCGATATCCTGGCCATCGAGTAGAGGGTGCACGAGCAAGTGGCCCGTCGGCGCTTTTTTCAACTCGAGCGCCGCTGGAACAGTGTTGTCGAAGCGCACATTCTCGGCCGCTGCCAGGCGGGGCTGCAGCAGTTCTGCCAGATGCGCCTCGTCGGTCACGAAGGCCACGTCGGTCACGTGCAGCGAAACCTTCGCATCGTCAGCACTGGTCTGTTCCAAGGTGGCGGGCCAATTCAATCCTGCGAAATCCCGGAAGTCGCTCAGAGTTGTGACGCGTTGGTTGTCGCCCATGCCGTAGGCAAATCCCACCACCTGTTGCCGCGCCGGGTCGATCGTGACTTGGCCCTGCATTCCGCGCTCACCGAATTCCAGATCGATCAGTTGCATCTCATCGTCCCCTGCGGTGATCGGTGCCAGTCGCAGGCGACCGTTTGCGTCATGACCGCGCGACCAGGCGCCGGACCAGAGCAGGCTTTCGAGTACGTTTTCGTCGCGCTCTTTCAAATGCAGGACCCGGGTTGAGCCGTTCCAGTCCCGGTCCCATGCCGTCTCGCCATCAAAGCCGTAGACCTGGGGCAACGGGCCGCCGAGTTCCTGGACGAAACGACCGTCACGGGACAATACGGCGCGGTACGGTCCGGTCACGCCCATGAAATCGACCTCCCCGGTGATGATGATCCCCGCGGGTGCTGGCACAGACTCGGTGGCGTAGAGACCGGCCGAAATCGTGGCCAGCGGAGCCTCAGGCGCGGCCGTCCAGGCCAGGGCGGGCAGCACCAACAGGCCAAGTGTTAGGGCGATTTTCAGGGTCCTCATGTCATTTGTCCTCAATGCGGGTGGAAGAGGGCGTTCAAAAACGAGGTCTAGGCTGCCCCAGTCACGTCAAATCCATGGTTCGGATCGACAAGCGCCTCGCCGTACAATTCGCACAACCGCAAAGTCACGGGCCCAACCTGGCCCTCTCCCACCGGCCGGCCATCCAGTTCGATGGCCGCCACGGGACCACTCATGGTTCCCATCAGGAAGATTTCATCGGCAGCGCGGATTTCTTTGGCGGTGATGTCGGCCTCGGCCGCAGGGATGCCGTGGGTTTCGCAGAGCTCCAGGATCATCTTGCGGGTCACGCCAGGGGGGCAGCAGCGGACAAACGGCGTGCGCAATTTTCCAGCGGTGACGATCGCCACGTGGGAGGCCGGCGCTTCGGCCAGGAACCCGGTGTTGTCAAACATCAACGACGACGTCTTGCCCGCCGCCTTGGCTTCGGCCAGCGCCCGCGACGACGCGTTCTGGTTGTTGTCATGACTGACCTGGTCGACCATGTCCGGACCCGGACGCTTGAAGCTGGAGGTCATCAGGGAAATCCCGTTGGCCGCATCGTACACATTGTCCCGGTATTCCGGCATGATGATGATGCGCGGTTTGCTGGGCGTGCCGTCCCAGTTGATCACCGCGGCGAGGTCCATGCTGGCGGTGATCTGGTCGCCGGCGGTCAGGACAATGCGCACGTGCACGCCGTCGGTCATGTTGTTTCGGGCTAGCGTCGTTTTGATTGCGGCGATGAATTCTTCCGCGGTGGGGATGACCGGAAAATGATTGAGCTCGGCGCTGCGGCGAATTTTTTCCAAATGATCCTGCAACCGAAAGATTCGCCCCCGAATCAGGCGCGGCGAACTCCAGACCAGCTTGCCGTGCAGGAAGCCGGCATCGAACAAGGGCACGGCCGGTTCGTATTGGGATAGAAATTTCCCGGCGATGTAGTTCTGCACGGATTTGTTCCGCGGATCCGATTTCTGGGCCATGGTCCCGTCCATTCCTGTTACGTGATCTTGTACTGGGCGATGTGTTCGTAGACCGGCATGCAGAAATCGACAACCGGTTGCAGCTCAGGGGGAATTGTGAGCTGCTGGGGCTGATATGGGCCCAAACCAGTGGTTTTGAAGACACTGCCGTACCAGTCATCGGCCCAGGCGCCATCCCACTCATGCTTGCCGGGCGCCCACCTGATGGGCTGGTCGGGATCAAAGTCCAGGCCGACCGCAGCACAGAAGCCGCCCAGGATGCGGCGCGGATCCCGGAGCACATCATTGGCATCGATGACCAGTGGGATGCCGTCGCTGATTTCGCATGCCCGGTCGAATATCCGGCGCAACTGGGGGATGCCGACCAGCTTGGCGGCAGCCTCAAGATCCTGGGTTCCGCCGGGTTCGAGATTGCGAAACTGGGACATCGAGACAATGACCTCAGCGGGGTTGCGAATCAGGAAGCAGTTGCGCACCTCATGCATCCACTGCAGGTCGACCTCGTCCAGCATGTGGGTGGCCATGTGCTTCTGGTAGTACCACTGCCGGCCATCGGGTATCGGACCGAGCACCAGTTCAATGATTTTTTGCCAGTCTGTCTCGTGGTGATCAAGGGCTGCCCTGAAGCCGGGGTCGTCAACCTTGTTCAGGGTCTTGAGCCAGTAGGGGTAGAAAGGTTCGTCAATGGCCGCACAGCCGAGAGCTTCAAACACCCGCATCATCATGGTGCTGCGCGCTCGCGGCGGCGACCACATCGCGATTCGGCGCTGACTTTGATTCATTCCCAAGGGGTTTGTCCTTTTGCGGCTTTCGATTGGCAAGGCCCTGTCGGCGAGAAATTCGCGATAGGGGCGGACACTACCACAGTTGGGGCGGGACTTCAAAAATCTCGACAAATAGGCCCCGGAATGATAAAAACCCTGTCACCACCTCGTTTAAAGATTTTTCCAGTTGAGCATCCGACCAGGGGGACCACCATTGATCGGCAAGACTTTTGCCCACTACGAGATCACCGAACAGATCGGCGTTGGCGGCATGGGTGCCGTGTACCGGGCCCGCGACACTCGACTGGACCGGGATGTGGCCATCAAGGTGATTCCCCCGGCGATGTCCAACGACCCCGAGCGCGTGGCCCGTTTTCAGCGCGAGGCCAAAACGCTGGCCAGTCTGCAGCATCCGAACATTGCGGCCATCCATGGCTTTGAGAATATCGATGGCGTGCGCTTTCTGGTGATGGAACTGGTTGAGGGAGCCGATCTGGCCGCTCAGTTGAAAAACGGCCCCCTGCCCGAACACGAAGCGGTCGAAATCATCCGGCATGTGGCCGCGGGTTTGAACGCAGCCCACCGCAATGGCATCGTGCACCGCGATTTGAAGCCCGCCAATATCATGCTCACCCCGGACGGCACGGTTAAAATTCTGGATTTTGGTTTGGCGCGCGCCACCTCGCCGGACGGTGACCAGACCAGCGATCCGGGCCTGTCACCCACCCTGACTGCGGCGATGACTCAAGCTGGCACCATCCTGGGCACGGCCGCCTACATGGCTCCCGAACAGGCCCGTGGCAAAACGGTCGACCACCGGGCGGACATCTGGGCCATGGGCACGATCCTCTTTGAATTGCTGACCGCCCAGCGACTGTTTGTGGGCGAAACCGTTACCGACGTGCTGGCTTCGGTGATCAAGATCGCGCC
>CAZLUL010000261.1:0-5187 GCA_964562635.1 uncultured Fibrobacteraceae bacterium
GGTGACCAGAATGTTCGACGGCTTCAGGTCGCGGTGGATCACCGCCTTCTGGTGCGCGTGCTGCACACCGCCGCAGACCTGCATGAACAGCTCCAGGCGCTGCTTCGTGCCCAACCGGTGCCGGTCGCAGTAGCTGGTGATCCGCTCGCCGTGCACGTGTTCCATGACGAAAAAGGGCCGGCCGAGGGCAGTCGCGCCGGCATCCAGAACCCGGGCGATGCAGGGATGATCCATCAGGGCCAGGGCCTGGCGCTCGGCCTCGAAGCGCGCGACAACCGAGCGCGAGTCCATGCCGGGCTTGATGATTTTCAGGGCGACACGGCGCTTGATGGGTTCGGTCTGCTCGGCGAGGAAGACCTCGCCCATACCGCCTTCACCCAGGCGCGAAACGAGCTTGTAGGGGCCGAGGATGGTGCCGACCTGGGCGTCAGCGCCGATGAATGACGTCAAAGATCCGTCGACCGCCAAGGTCTTGTCGTCGTCAGAAGGGTCTACGGGCAGGGTCTGGTCGTCGGACATCGGGGCCTCCGGGCGGGGAACGCACTGGCGATTGCGTCGGTAATATTTGGGAAGTGAAAGAGTCCACGATACTAAAGGTCGGGTATTGCGGCAATGGGAAGCGCATGCCCGCTTGGCAGCCTACTGCCTGGCCGTCAACCTGCCCTGGATCTCCTTTTCCCAGCCCAGGACCACATTCATCTTCTTCGGTGCCGTCTCATCGTCACCGTTCAGCAAGGCCAGGACACGGCCTTGGCGATCGATGTCGAAACCCTGGAGCCGGCCAGTGATCTCGACCGCAAAGCGGGGTTTGCTCAGGCGGACCCGGGGGCCGGCCTCCAGCGAGACGGCGTGATAGCGTCCCTGGTCGCGAAACCAGATCTCCGGCGGGGCATCGGCAGCCATCTGAAACCAGTTAGGCGCCGTGCCGGGCGCGACGGTGATCTCCGGTCCCAGCTCACCTTCGCCCAACCATTTCCGCAAATAGACTGCCGGACGACCCGTGGCATCGGAGGTGTAGGCCAGCCAACCGCCGTCAGGTGAGATCACGCCATCGGCGGCGTCGGCCAGGATCTCACGGGTGGGCGGGCTGCCATCAGTCTCCTGGCTGAAGGGATAATACAGGATTCGGCTCTTGCCATCAGCCGATCTGGTCACCAGCATGGCCTGGCCACCATCGGCGAAGCTGGTGGGTATGGAGCGCTGTGCAACGCCATTGGCCGCAAACAGCGTTACGGGCTGGCTGGCACCATCAACGGCCAGGATCTTCGTCGCCGCGCGGCCGGGGGCGAAAGACGTATACACCAGGTTCTTGCCATCGGGGGTCCAGATCTGGGGGTTGCAGTCCCGCCCTTTCTCTGAGATCAGGCGTCGCAAAGTGGGTTGACTGGTCTCGGAAATCCAGATTTCGAAAAGTCCTGTTGCCGAGGCGACGATGGTCACAAAGGCGCTGCCATCGGGGGAAAGGAAGGGGGGCATCTCGAAACTCAGCCGATCGTCGGACCAGGGCGTGTAGGTCTTGAACTCCGGGTCCGTCCAGGCCAATTGTCTGTTTTGACCCACCAGTCCACCGTCATGGTAGAAGAGATCCCCGGTTGCCGAAATTCCGAATTCGCCGTGTTGCCAGGCGGCGTTGATCCGCAGTCCATCGCCCAGGGCGATCGGCCCGCCTCGGGTTTCCAGGGTTTTCAGGTCGAATGGCAGGGCCAGGATCGAGTTGCCGCGGCTGAAGACGATATGCCCGCTCTTGAGCCAGCGCGGATTGCTGCCGTTCTGGATGATGAGGCTGGTCTCGCCGGTCAAAATGTTGGCCAGCCCAATGTGCAGGGCATAGCCGTTCTCTGACCATGTGTCCACACCGTCCAGCAAGTGCACTCCGTCCGGCAGTTCGGTCCCGAAGCTGGCGCCCGGCGAGAACTGGGCACCGAATTCCGGGGGTTTGATCTTGGCCGGCGATCCCACCACCTGTCCGTCGCTGGATATCCGCACCAGTTCGCCTTCATAGCTGCGGGTCACGAAATTTCCATCCCGCAGCCAGTGGAGTCTCATCTCCCACTCGTCGGGCCAACTTCTGACCCGCAGGGGTGGGGAACTCTGATCGACCGGGAGCTTCCAAAGAAACATTCCAGTGGATTGCGATTTGTCTGGAGCGATCATCGCAAACCAGGCGGAGTCGTGCGAAAAACAAGAGGTGGTCACTCCGGCGGATCCGGCCACAGGAAGAGTCTCAAAGCTGTCCAGGTTCCGAAAGTAGATTTGGTAGTCTTCGTTCTTGGCATTCCTGGGCCGCCCGACCAACCCCTGGAGGCCGCTCGGAGCGGTCAGAGTGTTGACAATCTGCAGGTCGTCCGGAAACTCCAGAACCAGACGGCGGGTTGACGGGGAATCGGTGGTTGACTGGCCGCCCATGGACCCCAGCGACCAGACACCAAATCCCACAACGGCGCAAAGCAAGACGGCCGCCAGGATGGCCCGGACCACGGGGATCCTCCTGCCGCCCGTTGCACTATCGGACAGGGCGCCAGTTCGGCCTTGCTGGGTCCACTCGATTTCAAGACGCGCATCGCCGATGTCCTGCAGCCGGTCCCGCCGGTGTTTGGCCAGGCAGCGTTCCAAAAGGTCGCGAATTCGGGGCGCCGTCGTGGCCGGAAGTGCGTCCCAGTCGGGCGGGCTCTTCAGGATGGCCGCGAGCTTGTCGCTGACGGTGTCGCCCTGAATGAGTTGCTTGCCGGTCAGCATTTCGAACAGGATGATGCCAAACGCCCAGATATCGGACCGCTTGTCGGCGGGATAGCCGCGCGCCTGTTCGGGGCTCATGTAGGCGGCGGTGCCCAGGATGGTGCCGGTCTGGGTCAGCATGGCCGTAATCGTCGGCGAGTGGGCGGATTCCATTTCATCCGGCAGTTCACCCGTCTCGGTGGTCGCCAGTCCAAAATCGAGGACCTTGACCTTGCCTTCGGCGGAGACGACCACATTGGCGGGCTTGAGATCCCGGTGGACCACCCCCTTGGCGTGCGCTTCCTCGAGGCCCTCGGCAATCTGGTAGGCGATATCCAGCGCCTCGCTCATCCGCAGCGGTCCGGCCTTGATGCGATCGCTCAGGTCTTCGCCCTCGGCGACTTCCATCACCAGGAACTTCTGGCCCTGATCCTCCTCAATGCCATGGATCGCGGCGATGCTCGGGTGGTTGACCGCCGCCAGCAGCTTGGCCTCCCGTTGCATGCGGGCCAGACGTTCGGGATCGTTGGCGAACAAGGCGGGCAGCAACTTCAGGGCGACGTCCCGGCCGAGTTTGGTGTCCCGGGCCCGGTAAACCTCGCCCATGCCGCCTTCGCCCAGCTTGTCCGTGATCTGGTAGTGGGCCAGTGTCTTGCCGATCAAGGAGGGCTCCTCTGCAATGCTGAATTCGATCGTGGGTGACGGTCAGGTTTCAGAGTACCATAGAATATTTGCCGCGAATAGCGAAAGAGGAGGTTGTTTGTCTGTTTTGGGGGTGTTGTCTGGGGTTTAGGTGGTCACCCCACCTCATCCACAATCCCCACCGTATCAATGGCAATCACGTAGCCGCCGTTGGGTTCGCCGTCGGCGTCCAGCTTGTCCAACAGCTGCACCCAAAGCAGAGGCACGCCATCCATGCCCTCATAGACCAACGAGCACACCATACGGCCGACCGCTTTGCCCAGGAACATTTGTTCAACCCTCCGTTTGCAGGGTGACCTCCACCTTGGGCAACTACGGGCACGTTGCACCCAGAGCTTGAGCAAACCTGACAACGTCGGACAGATTAACAGCACCGTCGAACACGAAGTCCGAACGAAAAACGTATGAGCCACCGTGGAAGTCATCAGCAAACAGAGGCACATCGGTGAGGTTAACGAAACCGTCGCCATTGATGTCAGCGCTGTTGTGGCTAATAGCCAAACCGGCGCCAGTCGTCAATGCGGAACCAGAAATATACACCACGGTAAGCGCCTCGCTGGAGCCTGCAGCCTGCAGAGGAGAACCCCAGGTGGTCTTGCCTGAAGCGTCGGTGTTGAAATCAGCAGTCGCACCTCCGGTACATGAAACCATGCCACCGTCGGCTGATTCAAGCCAACAATCTTCGAACGGGAAATTGGCGATGGGAGTATCGTCAAAATTCAAAATCGTCAACGTGATGGTTGCATCCACCGTACCGCCAATAATTGACGCGCTGGTGAAGGCGACGCCGCTACCGTTCGGAACGTTGAACATCACTGCAGTCTCAGAGCCCGTGTACGTACGCTCAGCATGTGACTGTCCGAGGTCAGGTATGTTCGCCATAGTGAAGGACGCGGCACAAACCATGAGAGTCGCCACAAAAAATCCCACGAGTTTTCCAGGAACCATATCGGACACCTCCAAAAAGTATTCATATCTCGTCAGGGTTGCTTGCTCAAGCGAACACATTGACAATTGCGTTGAGCTCTCCCTCCCATCCACATGACAATATGAGAATACCACAATTTGCATTCGTCTGCACAACCCGAGCTATCGCCCCACGGGGTCGCAAAGGCCGGGCCGGGAACAGCCCGCCCACCCGATCTGGACCGATGTTCGAGGAAACTGTCGCATGACTTCCGCAGTTGAGGCCTGTATGAGATCAAAGAGGAAACTATCCGGAGGGGTCCGGGATATGACATCAACTGGGAGCCTAATCTGACCGACGAAATAGCCACAGAAAAAGGGGTTTAGTGATCTAAAAACCAAGTTCAGCTAGGTCAACCAACCTCATCCACAATTCCCACCACAACCGATCGCACCGGCATCCCCTCCACGCCCAAAATCTGCCGCGCTCCGTTGCCTTCATCGAGCATGATCACCGTCTCGCCATAACCGGCCCCCACCGTATCAATGGCAATCACGTGCCCGCCGCTGGGTTCGCCGTTGGCATCGAGCTTGTCGAGCACCAGCATCGTGCGCCCCTCCATATCCGGATGGTGGATAGTCGAGGTGATGCGGCCGGTGACACGCGCCAGAATCATCGCAGCACCTCATCGTCGATCTGCACGTCGTTGACGATACCGACCACCGCATGATCCACCGGCACATAGGTAGGATCCAGGGTCAACGCCGCCTCACGACTAGCTTCCCAATAAACGATCTCATCCGGCCCCGCCATGCGCGTGCCGTCGGCGCAAACAAACGGTTTGCCCTCCGGCTTCTGATGCT
>CAZLUL010000262.1:0-5168 GCA_964562635.1 uncultured Fibrobacteraceae bacterium
TGGTCCAGGGCACGCAGACGTAGTTGTCGCCCAGGGCGCCGATGATGTGCTTGCGTTCAGCCATGGTGCCGACAATGAGGTAGGGCCGGCCGAAGATACGCAAAGTCTTGCCCACCGGGTCGGTGTGCGGGAACAGATCCTTGCGCGGCCCATAACCCAGCACGGCCACCCGCTCGCTGGCCGTCACTTCGCCGGCGGTGAAGAAACGACCATCGCCCACCCCGATGGAAAACAGAAAAGGAAAAGCCTCAGATGATCCAAAAGTCTGCACAAAATTGGTTTTTTCCTTGCCGTACTTCAGCACCTCCCCCGAACCGTTGCTCACCTGGTAGTCCACCATGTCCACGCCTTCGGTGGCGCGTATCGGGGCAATCAGTTCAGGCATCAGATGCTCACGCCGCGCGCGCTCGGCCTCGTCGCCGCCGCCGATACCGCTGTCGCGCGAAATGTAGATGTAGGGCTGGTTGGCCGAGACCACATCATCACGGATGCGCCCGCTGAGGCCCGTCACAATGGTGAAAATGGCCAGCAGGGTGGTCACACCAATGCTCACGCCCAGGATCAACAGCGCGCTGCGCATGCGATGGCCCGTGATGGTGCGCCAGGCCTGAGCCAGGCTTTCGCTCACAGCAACCCTGGAACCGGACTGCAGGCGCGGATCACTCATGACGCAAGGCCTCCACGGGATCCATCCCGGCGGCTTTCCAGGCCGGATAGGTGCCCGAAATCGCACCAATGACAAAAGTCGTGCCCAGACCCAGGCCCAACGACCAGTTGGCCACCGCAAACGGCAACGGCGACAGCAAGGAAATGGCCCAGGCCAATAGGAGTCCGATCAATATGCCGACAATACCGCCCACCAGCGAGAGAGTGATCGACTCGATCAGGAATTGCCACATGATCGCCTTGCGACGAGCGCCCAACGCCTTGCGCACGCCCACTTCCTGTGTGCGCTCGGTGACCGAAACCAGCATCACGTTCATCAATACGATACCGCCGACCACCAGGCTGATCCCCACCAGCGGCACCAGCGCGCCATAGATGGCCGCGGAAATGCCGCCCCAGATGGACAGCATCTGCTCACTGCTGGTGATCGAAAAATCCTGCCGGGCCAAGGGCCGCAAGCGATGGCGCACGCGCATCAGGAAAGTCGCCTCGTCCTTGGCTTCATTCAGCATTTCCAAATCGGCCGCCGCCACTTTCAAATCCAGGCTATGGCCGCTGCCGAAGACCTTGAACCAGGCCGTGATCGGCACGATGGCGAACTGGTCGCGATTGTTTCCCATGACCGTGCCCTGCTCTTTGACCACGCCGATCACCCGAAAATGGCGGCCACCGATTTTCACTTCGCGCCCCAGGGGGTCGGCCCGGCGGGGAAACAGTTCCTGCGCCACATCCGAACCGATCACCACGACCTGCCGCGCGTTTAGCACATCCTGTAGGGAAAGATGCCGGCCCAGCAGCAGGGGCAGATCTTCGAGCACGGTGTAGTCTTCGGTCACGCCGCGCACGCGGGTGCCCCGGTACTTGTTGCTGCCCGCCTGCAGGTTGGCGTTGCGGCTGATGGTCGCACCGACCGTCATGGCGGTCGTCATGCGCTCGGCCAGCCAGTTGCGGTCATCCAGGGTCAGGTCCGGATTATTCAGCGATTCCAGGAAGGCGTCAAAGTCGGTCAAAAACTGGATATTATCGATGCGGGTGATCGTGAAAACATCAGTGCCTTCGTCCAACACCACCTGCGACACGTACTGGTCCGCCCCGTAGATGAGCGAGACCACCGCGATGACCGACATGGTACCCACGATGTTGCCCAACAAGGTCAGGAAGGTGCGCAACTTGGCACCGCGCAGACTCGCCAGGGCGATGCGGACTCCGGCCAGCAGATTCATCAGTCGTCCGCTTGATTCTTGTCGCCGCCACGTGACTTCTTCTTGAGCGATTCAACCAGGGCCCCATCCTTCAATTCGCGCAGAATGCGGAATGGTCCCGTGACCACTTTCTGTCCTTCGTCCAGGCCACTGAGCACTTCAAAATCGTCCTCGCCGGCTATGCCCAGTTCAACGGGTACGAACTTGACAAAGTCGTCTTTCATGATGAAGACGCCCTCGGTCTCCTCGCGTTCAACCTTCTCTCCGGTGGCCGAATCCGGCTTGGCCTCGCGGGAACTGAATCCGAAATTTTCCAGCGCCGCAGCCTGCTTGCGGGCCCGTTTGCCGCTGTACTGCCGGATGTCATCATCCGCCAGCGGAAAGTTGCGCACCGTGACCGCGCCCAATGGCACCGCCAGCGCCGCCTTGCGATCGGCCACCACGATCTCCGCCTTGGCCGACAGGCCCGGGCGAATATTCGGCACCGAGCCATCCAGGGTGATCTTCACTTCGAAGTCCACCGCTTCGCGGCTCGAACTCGTGCGCACGCGCAAGGGACTGTTGCCGATTTCGGTAACCACACCCGCAAACACTTCACCGGGGAAAGCATCAATTTCGATCTCCGCCTTCTGTCCCAACAGGACCTTGACGACTTCGGTTTCGTCCACCTCGACCCAAGCCTCCATGGTGCCCAGATCCGCAATCACCAGCAGTACGGTGCCGGGATTGTTCAGCGTGCCCATGATGGCATTCTCGCCCTGCTCCACATTCAGCCGCGTGATCACGCCCGTCATCGGCGCGGTGATCGTGACCTTGGTCAAATCGTGATGGGCCTTGGTCAGGTTGGCCTTGTACTGGGTGATGCGGTGGCGCGCGCCTTCGACCCGAGCCTCTTCGATGCGCGCGTTGGTGCGGGCGGCCGAGAGTGTTTCTTCGGAAGCCAGGCCTTCGGCGAACAACTCTTCGGACCGGTCCCGATCCAGGATCGCTTTTTCCAGCGAGGCTTTCGCCAGGCGCAGGTCCGCTGCAGACGACTGGATGGTTGCCTCAAGGGCCTGCACCGCCGCGTTGTATTCGCTGGGGTCGATCCTCATCAGCAGGTCGCCCTGCTGCACGGTCTGCCCTTCGACGACTGCCAGCTTGACGATCGTGCCCATGGCATTGGCACTCACATCAACCTTGCGCTTGGGTTGGATGGTGCCCGAGCAGTTGACCTGGGCCACCAGATCCTGACGCGCGACGAGGCCGGATTCGACCTCGGCGTCCGAGCGTTCCTTGCCGGTCAGGATCGAGGCCAGAATGGCGCCCACGACCAGGACACCCACGACGATAAGAATGATCTTTTTCAAGCTTCCGGCTCCTTGGCTGGACAAATTTTACGCGAAGATTATGGCAAAAATGACCAGGGGCGCCGTCAGCAACGCCCAAGGCAAAATCACCGATACCGAGGCTGCATTTTTCGACATTTTGCCCACCACCATGAACCCGACAATCATGACGATCAGTCCCCACCAGGTCATCAGGTCACCGTAGTTGGCCAATACCTTGTAGATCGCGGTACTCGGGTCCGCATCGGGCAACAGGGCCGCCAGGCCCAGATTGACTTCGAAGACCGACTCGGTCACCAGTATCAGGGGCAATTTGATCACCAGCCCCAGTCCAAAGGGAATCACCGCCGCCCAGGAACCTACGCCCAGGGCCTGCTTCATCGTCGCTGTGCCGCTGCTCATCTTGGCAAAAAAACCCAGAATCAGACTGAAGACGATCACCGCCAGCCAAGTACCGAAGCCGGTAAACCCGGACTCGACCAGGATCTGGGTCTGCGAAACATTCAAGGCATCATCATAGGCCTTTTGCCAGGTTCCTTCGGGCGCCATTTCCATGATTTTGGAATCGCGCATCATCTCAACACTCTCGGGCTTGGCAATCGGGGTCGTCAGGTAGGTGAAACCGACCGTCAGGATCATGATGAGCAGCCCCGGCTGCCACCAGCTCGGCCTGGCTCCCACGTTTTCCATCAGGCGCGTGGGCTTGAAAATCAAATCAGCCAGACGTCCAAAGAAGTTGTCGTTCATCATCGACCTTTCGGGTTTCCATTTTTATCGGTTTCCGGATGCAACCGCGGCAGCATCGCGCGGCCAGTGGTCGCCAGCGGTCCGTCCGCTTCGGCCGCCGCCAGGGCTGCCGTTTCGCCATGACGAGCGAGCAGCTCGCCGGCAAACCGGCCATCTTCCAACTCCTGCAAAATGTCTTTCATGCGTGCCCGCACCCCGTCGTCGATGACACGGGGACCGCGGGTCAGACCGCCATAGGAAGCGGTGCCGCTGATCATGTCGCGCATGCCGTCCACACCGTACCTGTGCAACAGGTCAGTGATCAGCTTCAATTCGTGCACACACTCGAAATAGGCGTTCTCGGCACCGTACCCGGCCTCGACCATGATGTCGAAGGCCGATTTCAACAGTTCGATCACTCCGCCGCACAAGACCACCTGTTCGCCGAACTGGTCGCTGATGCACTCGGCGCGAAAGGTGGTCACAAAGCCCCCGCCGGTCAGGCTGCCCACAGCCTTGGCGTAGGCCGCAGCCAGTTCCCAGGTTTCCTGCGGCGAGTCGTCGGTCACCGCCAACAATCCCGGCACCCCACCACCGGCGGCGTGGGCCTGCAGCAACATGTCGCCCTGGCCCTTGGGGGCCGCCAAAAAGCAGGGCCGCCCGGCCGCCGGATGGATCTGATCAAAAGCGATGGCAAAGCCGTGGGCAAAACCCAGGGCCGCGGCCGGTTTCAGGTGAGGCTCGACCTCGGCCTCATAGACCGCCAACATGGCCTCGTCCGGCAACATGAGCATGACCACGTCTGCCCGGCCGACCGCTTCGGCCACCGCCAGGTTCGTCAAACCCTCCTGAACAGCCTTCTGGCCCGTTTCAGACCCTTTTCGACTGCCCACGACCACGTCAACGCCGCTGCGCACGAGATTCAGGGCGTGCGCCCGGCCCATGGTCCCATAACCGATGATTGCCACCGTTTTGCCCACCAACGGACTCAGGTTCACAGTCTCGGCGACAATTTCGGTACCCGCGGTGGGCGGGTATTTTTCAAACATGGGGCGTCCTTCTTCCTCGATAGAGATTTCGCCCGGAGAATAGCCCCATCCCGGCTTCTTGACAAGGTGCCCATCAGGCGATAAATTGCGTCCCTGCCCGGGAAATCGGGTGCAAAAATTTCAGGGTGGCGGCTTAGCTCAATTGGTTAGAGCATCGGAATCATAATCCGAGTGTCCGGGGTTCGAATCCCTGAGCC
>CAZLUL010000263.1:0-5156 GCA_964562635.1 uncultured Fibrobacteraceae bacterium
GGGGGCCGGCCAGCTTGACAATCTGATCATCGTCAATGAAGCCCATGCGCCAGGCAATTTCTTCGGGGCAGGCGATTTTCAAGGCCTGCCGCTCTTCAATCACCCGGATAAACTGCCCCGCGTCCAACAGCGACTGGTGGGTACCGGTATCGAGCCAGGCGGCGCCGCGGCCAAGAATCTCGACCATCAGGTCGCCCCGTTCGAGATAGGCAGTGATCACATCGGCGATTTCCAATTCACCCCGGGCCGAGGGCTTGATGGCCTTGGCGATTCCCACCACGTCGCTGTCGAAGAAATACAGGCCGGTGGCCGCAAAATTCGATTTGGGATCAGTCGGCTTCTCTTCAACGCTCACGGCCTTGCCGTCCGTGTCAACTTCCACCACGCCATAACGTTCGGGGTCCCGCACCACATAGGTGAAGATCGTGCCGCCGGTTTCGCGCTGGGCGACTCTCTGCAGCTTGCTCGCGAGGCCCTCGGCATAAAAGATGTTGTCGCCCAGGATCAAACACGCCGGGCTGCCAGCCAGGAAGTCTTCGGCCAGGGGGAAAGCCTGAGCCAGGCCATCTGGGCTCGGTTGCACGACATACTCCAGGTTCAAACCCCATCGGGCGCCATCACCGAGCAATTTGCGGAAAGATTCCTGGTCTTCGGGCGTGGTGATGATGCAGATGTCCCGGATTCCCGCCAGCATGAGTGTGCTCAGGGGATAGTAGATCATCGGTTTGTCGTACACAGGCATCAGTTGTTTGCTGACCGTCAGGGTCAGCGGATGCAGGCGGCTGCCCGTGCCGCCGGCCAGGATGATGCCTTTGAAGTTGGTCTGGGCCACGATTGTCCCCTTAGGGTAATGACCATTGTCGTCGGAAATTCAGGATAGACCGGAGCAAAGAAACAGAATTGCAGGCGTCCGTCAACCAGACACCCACACGCGGCGCCAACAGCCGGGTGCCCCAGTCCACATCAACACCCGGCAGTGTAAACCGGATTGGGCCCCGCGGCCAGTTGGATTCCGGGACCAGGCCGAGCAGAAAGCGAGGCTGGCAACCGGTCAACGGGCTGGGCAGAAAAGAAAGAGGAACAGCGGAAAACTGAAGACTTCAGATAAGGATTCCGGTCTTGAGGTCGGGATGGGCAGCGGTTCGGACCGCCGCACCAAATCACGGTTTCTACACGCCCACCACTTCGGCAGTGATCCCCAGGCCCTTCACCATGCCGGCGATTTCCCCCGCGTAAACCGGGTTCATCACCAGGACCAGTTGGATGCCCGCCGCCGGCAAGTCCTGCGGCCCAGCCACCCGGTGGCCGGTACCGGCCACATGCAAGCCCCGCTTCTCGGGATTGATATCCACCGGCACGCAGATGTCGGCGTCTTCGCCCATCAGGTTCAGGAACGTGACGCCCTTGGAACCGGTGCCCCAGATGGCAATTTGTCCGCCGGCAGCCCGCACCTTGGCAAATTCGGTTTTCCAATGAGCCAGCAGGTCGGACACCTGACGCGACAGGCCCTGGGCCAACCCGGTCAGCTCGGCCGCCGTGGGCACAGGCGACGCCTCGACGGCCCCCTGAGTGGAACCATCAGCACTGGCTTCAATGCACAGGAACTGCCCATCAAAAGTTTCCCAGGTGCGCGCGACGCCCAAGCCGGCTTTTTCGAAACACCGGATCAGGCTGGTGCCGCAGAAATAGCTGACATGCTCGTAGATGAAGTCCCAGACCCCACCATCGCGCAGGCTGTACAGAGAGTTGGGCATCTCGAAAAACAGGGTCGCCGTGCTATCGTCGGGCAACGCACCACGCACCGACTGCAGGAACGGCACCGGCGTATCGATGTGCTCCAGGGCATGGCGGCAACAGACGAGGTCGGCGGCCCGCCCCAAGGGGCGCACGCCAAAATATTCGCCGTAAATCTTGATGTGGTCGGCGATTTGCTCCCCCCGGAAGCTGGGATCAAAACCACTGCCGGTGCAGCCTTCGTCAGCGCAGACCAGTTTCAGGAAATCTCCCTGGCCACAGGCGATTTCGACCACGTGGCCGCCCTTCAGGTCATGACGAGCCCTCAGGTCGGTGGCCAGATCTTCGGCGTACTGCTGGAAGCGCGGCGAATGATGCAGCGAGTTTTCATAACCTTCGGCATAGCGCACCAACTCCGGATCAAACCCCAGGTTGAACACATGGCCACAGTCGGCGCAAATCCCCAGGTCCAAATCCCCCCGCGGGGCCGCAGTCGCCTTGTCGGCCGTCTCCCACAAAACATTGCAGAACACCGGCACGTCGGGCAGGCGCAAAAACTTCTCGACTCGGTCGGACCCGCAGGCCAGGCAGTTCGCTTTGTTCACGTTCATCAACTTTTCTTGAGGGTTTCCAGGCCGTCATCCACGGCAAAAATCTCCGGATGCAGGCCGCGTTTTTCCAGGTCGGCGGCAATCTCGTCCTTATAGATGGGATTCATGACGATCACCGCGTCAGGCTTCATCTCCACCAGATCATCCGGCCCAAAAATCTGGTGCCCAGTGCCGGGCATGAAATAGCCCTGACGATGGGGATTGATGTCCACCGCGCCGGCGATTTCGTCCGTCAGGCCCAGCGTGGTCAGGAACGACACGCCCTTGGAGCCCGAGCCCCAGATGACCGTGCGTTTGCCTGCGGCGTGCAGGGCGTCCAGGCGCGTGCGCCAGAACTCCAACTGTTTGCCGAACAAGGCGGGGAACTCAGCGACCCAGCGTTTCAGGTCGTCCAACTGGCCCTCGGGAATCTCCGGCTTCACGCCAGTATCCTCGGTGGTCGCCGCAATGGTCAGGTATTGGTCACCGTACTCCACGCCCACTTCGGTGGGAAAAAATCCGGCCTTCAGGAATAACTTGTTCAGCGAGTACGGGCTGAAGTAGTTGCAGTGCTCGTAGTACACATCCTCGAAGGCGCACTCGGTCAGGATGCGTTTGGCTTCGGGAATCATGAAGAAAATCTCGGCCGAGCGGTCGCCCTGGGCCTTGCGCGTCATGGTCACAAAATCGAGGGTGGCCGGGATGTGCTCGAGAGTCATCTTGCAGCACACAAAATCGGCCGCCGTATCGGTGCACTCTTCGGTGTAGAAGTCGGCCACGAAGCGCACGTTTTCACCCGGCGCCGGAGCGTGGCGATCGGCCAGATAACCAGGATCAAAACCCACACCGCGGTTGAGACCGTCTTCGCACAACAGCAGCAGGAACTCGCCCTTGCCGCAGCCGATTTCCAGCACGTCGCGGTCCTTCAGACCGAAGCGCTCGATCATGCGGTCAGCCAGGGCCCGGTGAAAGCGTTGAAAAGTGGGCGAAAAACCCTGGGTCTCTTCGTAGCGTCCCGAATATTCAGTCAGCTTGGCGTCGAAACTGGTGTTGCCCACAAATCCGCACTCGCTGCAGAAGCCCAGAGTGATGTCACCCTTGGGATAGGACATCGCCTCCTCGCGGCTTTCGAGCAGAATACAGCTGTTGGTCGGCACATTGCGGGCCACATGAAAAACATCCATGGTCCCGGATTGGCAATTGGGACACAGGCCCACGTCGCGATTCGCATTCATGAACAAAACTTCCTTATATCAGACGATGTGCGGTGTCGGCACCGGAATGATGAATTTGCCACCCGCATCGCGGAAGGCCTGCTCCTGGGCCAGGATCTCGGTCTCCAGGTTCCAGGGCAGCAACAGCACGTAGTCCGGCTGCTCCTCTTTGATTTTTTCGGCCGCCACGATGGGAATTTTCTGGCCCGGCATGTAGCGGCCCTGCTTGTGCACGTTTTTGTCAGCCACAAAATCCAGCACGTCATTGCCGATGCCCACGTAGTTGATCATCGTGCTGCCCTTGGCCGCCGCACCATAGGCGGCGATGCGCTTGCCGTCGGTCTTGAGCCCACCCAGCATTTCCAGCAGGTCAGTCTTGAGGGTTTCGACGCGGTGGCGGAACTCCCGGTAATAATCAATGCGATCGAGGCCCAGCTCTTTTTCTTCAGCCAACAGTCCCGTCACGCTGGCCAGCGGCGCGTCCTTCTTTTCGATGAACAGGCGCAGTGAACCCCCATGAATAGGCAGACGCCAGCAATCGTTCAGGAACAGGCCATGACGACGCAAAAGGTGGTCGACGGCCGTGACCGAGAAGTAGCACAGGTGCTCGTGATAAATCGTATCGAACTCGCAGTGGTCGATCAGGTCCCTGACGTAGGGAAACTCAATGACCGCCATGCCGTCGTCCTTGAGCAGGGCGGCGATGCCAGCGACAAAGCCGTTGGTATCGGCAACATGAGCCAGGACATTGTTGGCGTGGATCACATCGGCCTGCTTGCCTTCACCGGCCAACTTGGTCGCAATATCAATACCGAAGAACTCGGCCATGCTGGGCACGCCGATTTTTTCCGCCGCTGCGCACAACGCCGGCACCGGATCGATACCCAAAACCGAGACGCCGTGGTCGACGTAGTTCTTTAACAGGTAACCGTCGTTGCTGGCCAACTCGATGACAAAGCTGTCGCTGGTCAATTCCCGCCGCTTGATCATCTCCAGCACATTCTTCTTCGAATGCTCCAGCAGGTAGGTCGAGAACGACGAGAAATAGGGGTAGTCCTCGTCAAAAAGCACGGCCGGATCGACCGTTTCCATGATTTGCACCAGCGAACACTTCGGACAGAACACCGCTTCGAGAGGGAAGGTGGGTTCGGTCTCGTTCACTTGGTTTTCATACGGCATGCGGTCAGCCAGGGCGGTGGTGCCCAGGTCCAGGACCGAGTCGAGTTCCGTATGACCGCAGCTGCGGCAGATCGCGTCGGGTCGGCTCATCGTACAATTTCTCCCATTTTCGGTTTGCGAAGATTTGCCCGCCGATACCGGCGGCCAATTGCGGCTGGCCTAGGTCCACCGCAGGGTCTTGTCCAGGCGTCCACTATCCAAAAGTTGCTTCACATGGCCGATGCGCTTGAAGTGCGGGCCTTCGAATTCTTCCAGGGTCAGGCCAACGCGCTGGTAGGCCTCGAGGGAGCCATCGACGTTGTCGAGGATCTCCTCTTGGATGATCGCAGACTTGAGGAGGTGCGTGACCCTCTCACCGGGCTCCGAGCTCGTCTCGACGATGCGCTCGTAGAGTCCGACCAGGGAGGTCCAATCTGCGGTCTGGTTGTACGACCACTCA
>CAZLUL010000264.1:0-5139 GCA_964562635.1 uncultured Fibrobacteraceae bacterium
TTGCGCAGGGCCATCGCGTTGCGCACGATCATTTTGATCTCGTCGTTCTTGCAATGCTTCTGCATATAGGAAAACGCGCCGAGATTCACCGCATCAATGGCCGACTGCTCGCTGGCGTAGGCCGTCATGATGATCACCGGAGTGGTCGGCTCGAGGGCTTTGATGCCCTTCAACAGCTGGATACCATCCATCTTGGGCATCTGAATATCCGTCATCACGACATCGACAGGGTCGGATTCGACGACCTTGAGCGCCGCTGCTCCTGAATTCACCGTTTGAACCTCGTATCCTTCCTTCTGCAGAAGGATGGAGAGGTATTGGCACATCGATTCTTCGTCGTCTACGACCAGGATCCTGCCGAGTGGCATGGAGGTCTCCTTAAGATGTTGCGAGGCGATGTTTGCGTTTTGCGGTCACCAGAGAGTTATCGACGCTTTTGCACGGTGCTTGATCCTTTTTTGGACGAAAGCACGATGTTTTGAAAGTTTTTTTGATACAGAAGGCTGTAAGGCAAGCGATTCCCGGGCAGGGTGCCCGGTGTGCCCGGCAGGTTTTTCCGGGCGAAAAGAACGGCAATATCGGTATCTAGCCCACCAGTTGCGACGCCCGGTTCCCTGCAGTTTCGTCATCCGCGGCGTTCAGGACTTCCACCCGCTCGCTGCAAGTGTTGTCCACTGGCCAGCGCACGCGGAATACCGCGCCGCCACCGGGTCCGTCTTCAGCCCGCGCCACGCCACCGTGACCGGCGACAATGCGCGCCACGATCGACAGGCCCAGGCCCGTCCCCTTTTCCTTGGTCGTCTTGAAGGGGCTGAACAGTTCGTTGCGGATGTCCGGATCAATGCCCGGCCCGTTGTCTGTCACGACCAGTTCCAGACTGCGCGCAGCGTCAACCAGATTCAGCGCCAGGCGCAGGTCGCCCTTGTAGTTCATCGCTTGGCACGAATTGATCGCCAGGTTCAGAGCCATCTGAGTCAATTGACCCGGATCCGCCGTCACTTCAAGGTCCTCGGGATAGATGTCGCACATCACGCGCACGTTGCCATGGGAGGCACTGACGTGCTGGCGAATCTGCAGCGTGATCTGGTCGCTCCAGGTCATGCCGTCGAATCGCTTGACCGTCGCGGGTCGCATGCGCGAATAGCCCAGGAAATCGTTGATGATGGTATTGACCCGTCCGCTTTCCTTGAGCACCAGGTCCAGCAACTGTTGCTGATAGCCTTCGAGATCCAGGTCGCCGGCCAGAATTTCGACGCTGCCACGAATGCTCGCCAGGGGATTGCGGATTTCATGGGCGATGCTGGCGGCCAACTCGCCGATGGCGGCCAGGCGATCGGCTTCGCGAATACGGGCCGACATTTCCTTCTCGCGGGTCAGGTCAGTAAAAATGGCAATCGCACCAATGATGCGGCCACGGGGGCCGGTCACTTGATTGACGTTCAGGCCCAGGGGCATCTCGCGACCGAAACGCCGCACCAGAACTTCGCCGCGGCTGACGGCGTCGCCACCACTGGCCACCGGCAACATGATTTCGGACAGTTCGTCCATGCCGTCGGCCATCACAAGCTCGATCTTTTGGCCCACCATGTCCGACTCGGCCATCTTCAGGATATGGCAACAGGAGGGATTCACGCGGGTGATCACGCCCTCGGTATCAACGGTGATCAGTCCACTGCGGATGTTGTCCAGGATGTTGCGCACTTCGCAACGCGACTTCTGCACCTGGATACTGGCGCGCATCTGCTCGCGGCGGCGATGGTCCAGGCGGCGCGACAGATCGCCACTGATCATGCCCGTGACGATAAAGATGCTCATGTGTATCGCGGTTACGAAAACAGGCCAACCAGAGAGATAGTCGTGGGGCATCGAAGCACCACTCAACAACCAACCGAGGGCCAGACCAAAGTGGCCACCACCAGTCAGAATGGCTGCCAAGCCAGCCAGACCCACCGACCAGCGGGCGTCCAGATAGTTGGCCGCCAACATGATAGGCACACAGAAGACCAGCGGAAAGACCGAGAAGGGTCCGCCCGAAAAATGAACAATCAGGCCAATACACAGCGTATCGGCGAGCAACTGGGCCGCCAACAGGGTGCGCAGCGGAGCGCCGGCCTGGGTGGCTGCCCAACTGACCGCAACGGTGGTCACCAAGAGGCCAAGGCTACCCACCAGCCCGGACAATACCACTGCCGCCGGGTCCAAAAACCAGGCGACAACAGAGAACACAACAAGGGCGGCTACAAATTGCAGCCGCCACTTCAGGAGAGTCAGGTTTGGGTTGCGACGGCCAGGCCGGCCGTTTTCAGACGAGGCCTGGCTGCCGCGGTTGATTTCGGACAAGACCCTACCCCACCACGCTGGACATTTTGAACATCGGCAGGTACATGGCCACGAGCATCGAGCCCACCATGCCACCCATCACAACGATCATGATCGGTTCGATGGCCGCCGTCAGGGAGTCCACAGCCGAGTCCACTTCGTCATCGTAAAAGTCGGCGATCTTGGACAACATTTCATCCAGGGCACCGGTCTGCTCGCCAATGCCGATCATCTGCACGACCATGGCCGGGAAGACGCCGCTTTCCTTCAGCGGGGCAGCGATGGTATCACCCTGGGCAATGGACTTAGCCGTCGCCTGGATGGCCTCCTGGATGACTTTGTTGCCAGCGGTGCGGGAGGTGATTTCCAGTCCCTGCAGGATAGGCACACCCGAGCCGATGAGAGTACCGAGGGTCCGCGTGAAACGGGCCACGGCGGATTTCAAAATCACGTCGCCCAGAATGGGGATTTTCATCGAAAGCCTGTCCGTCACCCGGTGTCCACTTTCGGTGGCGCGGTAACGCTTGTACAGGAAGGTCACGGCAGCCGAGCCACCACCGATGGCCCACCAATAGCCCCGGATGAAATTCGACAGGCCCATGACAATACGCGTCGGAGCCGGCAGCACGCCGCCAAAGTCCGAGAACATCTTGGCAAAAACCGGAATCACGAACATCAACATGAAGATGCAGGCGCCGCCAGCGACGGTCAGGACGATCACCGGATAGGTCATCGCACCCTTGACCTTGCGTTGCAGGGCGTCGGCCTTCTCCAGGAATACCGACAACCGGCTCAGAATCACGTCCAGGATACCACCGGCTTCACCGGCGGCAATCATGTTCACATAAAGATCCGAGAAGATCTTGGGGTGCTTATCCAGGGCCTCAGCCAAGGTCGAGCCACCCTCCACATCGGCCGTCACCTGCAGCACGACTTCCTTGAAGTACGGCTTTTCAAGCTGGCGCCCCAGAACGTCCAGGCACTGCACCAGGGGCAGACCGGCGTTGACCATGGTGGCGAACTGACGAGTAAAGACCGCAAGGTCCTTGACGCCCACGCTCTTTTTGGTCAGAAAGCCAATGGTCAGGTCCTTGGGCTTCTTTTTGACGGACGTAATGGTGATCCGGCGTTTCCGCAGGTACGCGTTGACCTGTTGTTTGTCAGTCGCTTCGTATTCACCTGAAAGGGTTTCGCCCTTGGCGGTTTTCCCTTTCCAAAGAAACGTATTGGTGGCGCTCACGGGATTCCTCCAGTTTCAAACTTGTCGTATCCGCCTAGGCACGTACGCCGGCGGGCTCTCCGAGCATCTGCAACAATTCGGCGACATCGGACGAACGACCGATTGCTGCTTCCTTGGTGATCCAATTGTTGATCACGGCCTGGTGCAGCGACTGATTCATCGTCTGCATGCCGTGCTTCTGTCCTGCCTGCATCAATCCGTAGATCTGATGCGTCTTGTCATCCCGGATCATGGCCTTGATACCGGGGGTACAGATCATGATTTCCATGGCCAGGCAACGTCCGCCGCCTCGCGCCCGGGGAATGAGCTGCTGCGTGAGCACGCCCGACAGGCTGAACGACAGCTGCGAACGCACCTGGTTCTGCTGCCCCGGAGGAAAGACGTCGACGATTCGATTGATGGTCTCGAAAGTGCTATTGGTATGCAGCGTGGCCATGGCCAGATGGCCGGTCTCGGCGATGGTCAGCGCAGCCTGGATCGTCTCGCGGTCGCGCATCTCACCAATGAGAATCACGTCCGGATCCTGACGCAGCACGTACTTGAGCGCGTCGGGAAAGCTGTGGGTATCGCTATTGACTTCGCGCTGGTTGACAATGCAATTCTTGTGCTGATGCACGAACTCGATGGGATCCTCGATGGTGATGATGTGACCCTGACGCTCGGTATTGATCGTATCGAGCATGGTCGCCAGGGTCGTGGACTTGCCACTTCCGGTCGGCCCCGTCACCAGGATCAGGCCCTTCATCTTGCTGAGCAGCTGGCGCGCCACCGGCGGCAGACCCAGCTGTTCGAAGGTGTGGATCTCGTAGGGGATCTGGCGAATGGCCATGGCCGTCACGCCGCGCTGCTGGAAAACGTTGGCGCGGAAACGGCTGATGCCCTGCACGCCGAAACTGAAATCCAGTTCCTTTTCTTTTTCAAAGCGCAGTTTCTGTTCCTCATTGAGGATGCTGTAGGCCAAGCGACGGGTTTCGTCACCGGTCATGACCGGGAAGGTTGTCGACGCCACCAGACCATCGACCCGCAACTGAGGCGGCAATCCGGCGGTGATATGAAGATCACTGGCGCCTTTGCTCACCATGTCTTCCAACAATTCTCGCATTCCTACCACGTGCTCATCTCCCTGTGTATTGATCCCAAAACGCCAGTTCCCGGACACCGTCTCTATTAATCGGCGACCGCGGTCTCGCGCAGCACTTCTTCGACTGTGGTGGCGCCTTTGCCCACCTTGATCAGGCCGTCGTCACGCAGGGTCAACATGCCCAGCTTGACAGCCATATGGCGAATTTCCGTAGTCGAGGCCCGATCCAGGATCAATTCCCGGATTTCCGGCGTGATCGGCATCACTTCGTACAGACCCTGCCGTCCGGAATAGCCCGAACCGTTGCATTTTTCACACCCCTTGCCCTTGAAAACGGGCGTACCCGGTTTCAGACCCAGATCGGCCTTGGCTTCGGGCGACAATTCCACTTCTTCCTTGCAGCCTTTGCAGATCCGCCGCACCAGACGCTGGGCCATGATCAGCACCGTACTGGAAGCCACCAGGAACGGTTCGATGCCCATGTCAATCATACGGTTGA
>CAZLUL010000265.1:0-5121 GCA_964562635.1 uncultured Fibrobacteraceae bacterium
TCGTACGTGAACGATTTTAACCTGTTTGGACGCACCTGGAAGGTGATGGCCCAGGCGGATGAGCGCTACCGTTCGGAGCCGTCAGATATCGAACGCATCGAAGTGCGCAATAGCCAGGGCGTGATGATTCCCCTGGGCACGTTTGCGGCGGTGCGCGATACGGTGGGGCCGTTGTTCATCGGACGTTTCAACATGTATCCCAAGGCATCTATCACCGGTCAGGGCCAGCCAGGCGTTTCGAGTGGCGCCCAGATTGCCGAGATGGAGCGTCTGGCCAAGGAAATCCTGCCGCCGACCATGGGCTTTGAGTGGTCCGGCGTGACCTACCAGCAATTGAAAGCAGGCAACCTGGCGCCGTTGATCTTCGGCTTGGCCTTCCTGTTCGTGTACTTGTTTCTGGTGGCCCAGTACGAAAGCTGGATGATTCCCCTGGCCGTGTTGATGGGGGTGCCGGTGGCCATCGGGGGGGCGTTGTGGTTCACCAAGTTCCGCGGGTTGGACAACAACGTCTACACCCAGGTGGGGTTGGTGCTGCTGATTGGCCTGGTGGCCAAGACGGCCATTCTCATTGTCGAGTTTGCCAAGGTCAATCGTGAGAGTGGCAAAAGCATCACCGAGGCGGCCCTGATGTCCGGCGAACTGCGTTTCCGGGCCATCCTGATGACCGCCTTCTCGTTCATCCTGGGTGTGATTCCCCTGGTGATCGCCACGGGCGCCGGCGCGGCCAGCCGCGTTTCACTGGGCATGGCGGTGTTTGGTGGCATGTTGGTCGGCACCGTGGGTATGGTGTTGCTGACGCCGGTTTATTACAAGGTGATCCAGAGTATCGCCGAAAAATTCGGCGGCCCACCCGAGGCCTTGCTTGAATTGCAAAAACAACAAGGCGACGGTCCGGCCGCGCCCGAGGAGGCTGAGTAGCTGCGATGAGTATATTTGACATCATCGCTGTTCTGGTGACCCTGGCGGCGCTCATCGGTTATGTGAACCACCGTTGGCTCAAGCTTGAGCCAACGGTGGGTCTTTTGATGATCTCGTTGGCCAGCTCCCTGGGCATCATGGGGCTGCATTGGCTGTTTCCCCAGTTGGAAATCGTGGCCGGTATGCGAGGCATGCTGGGCGACATTGATTTCAATCAGGCCTTGATGCACGGGATGCTCGGATTTTTACTCTTTGCCGGGGCGCTGCACGTGGATCTTGAATATTTCGTGCGGGCTAAGGGCACCATTGCGACCCTGGCCACCTTCGGTTTGCTGATGTCGACCTTCCTGGTGGGCTGGTTGAGTTGGCTGGTTTTTAATGCTCTGGGCCTGGAGATATCGTTCCTGGCCTGTCTGGTTTTTGGTTCGTTGATCTCCCCGACTGATCCCATCGCGGTCATGGGCACTCTGAAAACCCTGAATGCGCCCAAGGATCTGGAAGCGAATATTGCCGGCGAATCGCTATTCAATGACGGCGTTGCGGTCGTGGTTTTCACCGGCCTTGTGGCCTTGCTGGCGGCCCAGAACGGACACGTCGGTGGCGATCATGGTGGCCACGGTGGCGAACTAGGCGCCTCCCAATTGGCCATATTCTTTCTGCGCGAGGCCGGTGGCGGCGCGGTGCTGGGGCTGGTCTGTGGCTACTTCATCTACCGATTGATGCTGAGCATTGACGACTACAAGGTCGAGGTCATGTTGTCGCTGGCCCTGGTGATGGGCAGCTACGCGGTGGCCTGGGCGCTGCACGTATCGGGCCCCATCGCGGTTGTGGTGGCCGGCATTCTGATCGGCAACCGGGGTCGCAATTTTGCCATGAGCGAAGAGGTGGCCGACTACCTGGAAAAATTCTGGGAATTGTTGGACGAAATGCTCAACGCCATTCTCTTCATGCTCATCGGTATCGAAGTGCTTGTGATCTCGTTCACCAGCCGCAGTGTGCTGGCCGGATTGATCATCATCGTGATCGTCCTGGCAGCCCGTTTTATCAGCGTGTACCTGCCCATCAAAATCATTGGCGTCAAAAACAAGTTCCCGCGGGGCGTGGTGCGCATCCTGACCTGGGCTGGCTTGCGCGGTGGCATTTCGGTGGCCCTGGCGCTCTCGATGCCGCCCGGACCGGAGAAAAATCTGATCCTCACCAGCACCTATATGGTGGTTCTGTTTTCGATCGTGGTGCAGGGCATGACGATCAAGAAGGTCCTGCGCAAATTCCTGTAGCTCGTTGGTGGCGGATTGTTCGCCAAAACGATAAGCTGGATAGGCCGGATGCAGGTCGGGCGGGCATGGGATCGACGTAGGTGCGAACTGCGCTGGTATGCTACAATGCCGTCCGAATGCCGCCCGCGAGCAAAATGGGTCGTTTCCCGACCCCGAACTCTCTCATTTATCCCGAGGAATACAAGATGGCTGATCTGTTCGAAAACCCGATGGGGCTGTGTGGATTTGAATTTGTGGAGTTCACGGCGCCCGAGCGCGGGGTGCTGGAACCGGTTTTCGAAACATTGGGCTTCACCCGCATCGCGCGGCACCGCTCCAAGGATGTCGACCTCTGGCGTCAGGGCGGAATCAACATGATCATCAACTACGAGCCCGAGTCGGCGGCGGCGTTTTTTGCGGCCGAGCACGGCCCTTCGGCCTGCGGCATGGGCTTCCGGGTGAAGGATTCGACCACCGCCTACGAGTGGGCTCTCAAGCAGGGCGCCCAGCCGGTGCCCCTCAATACGGGCCTGATGGAACTGAAGCTGCCCGCCATCCGCGGCATCGGCGGCTCGACGGTCTACCTGGTCGACCGCTTCGAAGAAGGCAAATCCATCTACGATATCGATTTCGAATACATCGAGGGTGTGGACACCCATCCGGTGGGCGCGGGCTTCGACATCATCGACCACTTGACCCACAATGTGTACAAGGGCCGGATGGACTACTGGGCGGGCTACTATGAGAAAATTTTCAACTTCCGCGAGATTCGTTTTTTCGACATCAAGGGTGAATACACGGGCCTGTTGTCGCGGGCATTGACCGCGCCGGACGGATTGATCCGCATTCCGCTCAACGAAGAAAAGGGCGAGAAGGTCGGCCAGATCGAAGAGTACCTGCGGGAGTACAAGGGCGAGGGCATCCAGCATGTCGCCTTTATTTGCGATGACTTGCTCAAGTGCTGGCAAAACCTGAAGGAGTTGGGCGTGCCTTTCCTGAGCGCGCCGCCAGACTCCTATTACGAAATGCTTGAAGAGCGTCTGCCCGGCCACGGCGAGCCCACGGGAGAGTTGCAGAAACGGGGCATCCTGCTGGACGGTTCGACCGAAGACGGTGATCCGCGCCTGCTGCTGCAGATCTTTTCCGAAAAAATGGTCGGGCCGATATTCTTCGAATTCATCCAACGCAAGGCCGACGAGGGCTTCGGCGAGGGCAATTTCGAAGCGCTGTTCAAATCCATGGAACGTGACCAGATGCGCCGCGGCGTCATCGAAACCGAAGAAGCTTAGGGGCGCATCATGGCTGTCGAACTGCAACGCATCCACCATGTGGCCTATCGCTGCCGGGATGCCAAGGAAACTGTCGAGTTTTACCAGAAGGTCCTGGACATGGACTTTGTGCTGGCCATCGCCGAAGACGAAGTGCCTTCGACCAAGGAACCCGATCCGTACATGCACATTTTCCTGGATGCGGGAGCGGGCAGCATTCTGGCCTTTTTTGAACTGCCCAACTCGCCGGACATGGGTCGCGACGGCAATACGCCGGAGTGGGTGCAGCACATTGCCTTCGAATTGAAGGACATGGACGCTTTGTTGGAGGCCAAGGAGAAGGCCGAGGCGGCGGGGCTGGATGTGCTCGGGCCCACCAACCATGGCATCTTCAAATCGATCTATTTCTTTGATCCGAATGGGCACCGGCTGGAGCTGGTGGCCAATACGCGCACGCCCGAGCAGATGCAAGAGCTGCACCGGGTGGCGCCGGCGATGCTCGAAGAGTGGAGCCAGACGAAGAAGGCGCCGCGGCATGCGGCGTGGGTGCACGAGTTGGACTGAACCCGCTAGAGTTTTTCCAATTGATCGATGTAGGCGTCCTCCATGAGGTCGCCTGCTTTGATTTCCAACCGGGCCATCAGTTCCTGCGCCACTAGCTGGCCCTCGGCTTCAGTTTCGTCAGCGGTGAGCACGACTTCCAATTCCATGAAATCGCCCAGGCCTTCCACTTCGTCCAGATGAATCCGGGTGCGCCCGCTCAATACCAGCGTGCGCTTCTTGGCAACCACGCCGCGCACGCCCAGGGCGGCTGTCAAGGCGGTGTGAAGGCTGGCCGGATCGGCCGTGCGGCTGATCACGTAGCTCGAGGTCTTGGGCCCTTCCTGATCCGGCCGACTGTAGGCGATCAACTCGCCGGTGCCGTCGCCGAATTCCCGCAGCTTCAGGCGACCTTCGCGGGCGTTGTAGAAGGTGTCCTTCTGGAGGATCAGCTGGCCCGGTCCATCACCCATGGCCAGTGCCAACTTGCGCAGGCGGGCCGGGTCGGCAACGCGCGCTTTGATCTCCACATTGCGGGCCATGGCCGTCTCCTTCACCTGAATGCTGGTGCTTCTAACGCTTCCAGAAATGCGAAATCCCACGCTCGGTTTTGGGCTTCTCGTAGTCGAAGCTGGCGCCGTAGTCCACCGCCACGCCGTACTGCGGGTCTTCGATCACATTGACTTCCATCAGGTTGCCGGCCTTGGCCAACAGCGCCTGGCAATCGGGGCTCAGGTGGCGCAGGCGCAGGTTCTTGCCCTGGCGCTTGTACCTCTCGGCCAGGGTGTCGATGGCCTGCAAGGCGCTGGTATCGATCACCCGCGTGCCAAAGAAGTCGATGATCACTTCATCCGGATCTTCGCGCGGCTGGAACAGGGCATTGAAGCTTTCGATCGAGGCGAAAAACAGCGGCCCATCCAACATGTAAATTTTTTCGCCGTTCTCGCCGGTTTCCACCCGCGTATGAATACTCTGGCTCGATTTCCAGGCCAGCACAAGGGTCGAAACAACCACGCCCACGACCACGGCGATGGCCAAGTCGGTCACCACGGTCACCGCCGAAACCAGCACGAGCACAAAGGCATCCGACAGGGGAATGCGGTGCATGATGCGCAGGCTGGACCAGGCGAAGGTGCCGA
>CAZLUL010000266.1:0-5103 GCA_964562635.1 uncultured Fibrobacteraceae bacterium
AACTCGTCGGTGAGCCCGTCTCCCCAACTGAATTGCAGGCCGGCGGTGAACTCCAGGCTCAGAAACTCGAACGAAGCCCCGCCTGATACATGGCTCAGGTCCCACACCGAGATGCTCATGGAGTTCACCAGATAATCCGGCGTCGTGGCATGGTCGACCCGGTAGGAGGTGAATAGTGAAAATTTCTCGGTGAAGGCGTGATCGACACCGACTCCGTAGTTCACCACATTCTGGGCACCATATTCCACCCGGAGTTCCATGAATTCGCCCGGCTCGGACTGGACTTCGTAGCTTTCCGGACTCATGACCGAATAGCGGTCGACACTGTCGAACCACTCGGCCGTGAGATGGACCCTGGTCTGACCGAGATTGACGGCGCCACCAGCGGCGATCGAAAGCGGGGTCCTCCACACAGGGTCCAGATCTTCCTGGTTGCTGGCCTGCAGGTAGGGTTCGTCCAACCCCGGATTGTCCGGGTCGTAATCACCTGACAGGGACAGACTCTGATACACCGAGCCGTTGCCCCCGATACCCAGGCTCGGCGTTGTGATCGCCACCCCCGCCGACCAGCGGCTCCACTCCGCCGCCACTCCCATTTTCAGCAACAATCGCGCGTGCCAGAATTTGATATCATCCACCAGAAAGGCGTTGCCGTGGACCTGGTTGGCGTCCAGGGCCTGGGCGGCCACCTGGACCCGGGACCGCTGGTTGCGAATGGCGGCATAAGGAGAAAAGCCGATCGCCACGTTATCGGCGATCTTGCGTGACAAGCTGACGCCATACCAACTCTCGTCCACCTTGGCTGTCTGAAAGCTCTCACCGCCGAACCATAAATTTCCTTCGGGGGCCGGATTGGCGTTCTCTTCGATGCGCACTCCCCTGGCGTCAAACTGGAACCGCACTCTTTGCAGGAACGTGTAGGCCCACTTCCAGCCGTAGTCATTGCCCAGGGAAAAACGACCCGCCAGATAGCCCGGAGACGGAGTGACAACGGTATTGGAAGGTTCGTTTCCGCGCCCAGTGCCGTTTTTGATGGTGATGTTGTAGACTTCAACGGCTTTTGTCGTCACAAGCAGGGAAGGCCCGGTCTGCAGCGCAATCCAACCGGGATTGTAGTAGGCCGCACTCAGATCGGTGGCACTGCCGACCACCAACCCTCCGAGCAATTCAGCCGTGGTGCCGTACTGACTGTCCCAGTAGTGCGCGTCCTGGGCCTGGGCGCCACCCACCAACAGAACAGACACCAACAACAGACTGGACAGACTTGCCACTGACAACTTCATGCGCCGTCCTCCAATTCAAAATCTCGCACCCGCAATCTGCCTACCAGACTCCGGCACCAAACTCGACCGCATAGCCGATCGCTTCCCAGTTGAAGATACCCTTGTTCTTGATTCCGACGCGCACGCCCCAGAAATCCGTGCCCAGCTTGGACAGAAACTTCAGCGGGGTATGGCTCATATTCAGGCGAAATTTCACGCCCGTTTCGGTCATCATGTCGGTGTGGGTTTCCCCAAAATCGTCTTTGTCCCATTCCCAACCGAAAGTAAAATAGCCATCGACCCAGCGGGAAGCACTGGTGGTGTAGAGAACGTTCCACGAAAAATCACGCAGGTCTTTGTCTTTGAAATACATGCGGTTGACGAACCAGCCCCCCGCGATGGGATCCGACACGTTCTTGACCACCAGTAGCGGGAAGATGAAGCTCAGCCCTCCAGTGTGGTCGCGGGAACCGTGATTCAAACCGTCGTAGCGGTAGGCGATGGACAACGAGTTGATGAATTTTTCTTCGTCCATCCAGCGGGCCACCATGCGCAGGTCGGTGGCATTGAGGATCTCGGGCCAGTCCTCGTCGCCCTTGTCATCGACGAAGTGCAGCAACTTGGGCTCGGCCACGGTGTCCACATCACCCGGTCGCGGGAACGGACGCAAGGTGTAGATGCCATTATCCGGGGCATACAGTCCGTTCACTGAAAATTCGGCCCGCAAGGGGCTGTCGCTGGGCAGAGGCGGAAAGACGCGGTATTCCAGGGGGCGAATTTTTGCCATCCAGGCCTGAAAACTGCCGCTGTAGAGGCCGCCACCGCGCATGATATCGCGCACACCCCAGGCATCATTGATGCGGCGATTCACATCGAACGTCGGCGTGTAGACGCCGTCATGGTTTTTATCGGTGCAGCTGGCGTGCTTGCCCTCTTCGACCAGGATGGTCATGGGGAATTCGGTGTATTGATCGGTGACCAATGTGTTGTCGTACCAGAGCAAGCCGTGGGCTTTGGCAATGGTGCGCTCGATATACAACGCATAGTGAGGAACTTCGCAGCCCTCGCAGTGATGCACATAGATCTTGAAATAGGTTGCTTCGACATCATGGGCGTGCGAACCCAGACCCTCTTCGCTGGGATAATAGAAGAAATAGTCGAGATCAAAACCCACCACCTGAGCGAGATTCATCATCGTATCGATGCGCTCCGGGTCTTCGTTGACAATGACCTCACCCTGCTTGTTGCCGCGTTTCAAAACCGTGCGCACCCGGTAGTAGACCAACGACGAATCGAGGTCCGGTTCGAACGGAAAGTTCGTGGGCATCCGAATGTCCTTGCCCTCGGCCCCTTCGAGGTTGGGTTCATCCGGCGAGAACCAGAGAATGGGGCCACAATAGGCTGCCAACTCGGCGAAGGTCATGGTCGAATCCGTGCCACTCCAGATCATCTGGTAGCCTTCTTCGATCTGGCAGCAATCGGTGGCCGAGGCCCCCACGGGCAATAGCAGGATCGCCATGATCGTGACGATGAGACTAGTGATGGTACGCATATCACTCCTTGGGACTTGGTAGTGCCACAGCAGAAAAGCCGTTCGAAAATTGCTGCCGCCTGTGATGTCACTGCCATATTGCGCTCGAGTGCCGAGTATTTCAGCAGTTGGCGGGCTTGTCAAGGGTGCCCGCCTCGAGCAAAGTTGCTACCCAAGACGGAATTATTGGTTTACACTTAGACCCAGCTCAAAAGGACACAGAGGGTCTCCAGCCAACCAGGTTTCGATGAAAATTTCGCTTCGCGCATGGCCGTTGCTGGCCCTTTGTGGCCTCGTTCTGATGCTGGCCGCACCGCCATCCTGGGCCCAGGACCCGTCCCCGGACACCTATCCCGGCCCCTCCCATTATCTGCGCGGCGCCTACCAGGCTGGTCGCATACTGAGCACCAACGATTTCCTCAAAGGCGACAACAAGGCCGGACAACCCATCGACGGATTCCAATCCTTGCGCCTGGAGTTCGGTTGGCAAACCGATGGTTCGCGGGACTGGCACCACGTATTCAATTTTCCGTCCTACGGTATCGGAATTTATGGCGCCGATTTCATCAATGACGAAGAAATGGGCACGCCGACCTCCTTGTACGGCTTCTTTACCTGGCCCCTGGCGCGCTCCAACCGCTGGACCTTCAATTTTGAATTTGACATGGGTTACAGCCACAACTGGGAATCCTATGACCCGGTCGGCTTAGGCCGCTCGGTGCATGTCGGAGGTGGTTTCAGCGCAGAATACCGCCTGGCCGAACAGTGGTCCCTGATTGGCGCGGTCGCTTTTACCCATATTTCCAACGGCGGCACCCAGCTCCCCAACCATGGCGTCAACCAGATCGGCCCGCTGGTTTACGTCAAGTACGATACCGGCACCCCGGTCGCGCGACCGACCCGCCGGAACATCGACGACTACCCCAATGGCTGGGACCTGACCTTCACCGGCTCCGGGGGCAAGCGCAACCTCACCCTGCAGCTCGAAGACCCGGCCCTGCGTGAAGAATACGTGAACCGGAACTATTTCGTCGGCAATCTGACTGTCGGGCTGGGTAAGCGCTTCGCCTACAAGTCCCGCTTCGTATTTGGCCTGGACCTGGGCTATGACGAATCCGTGGGCAACCTCATCGTCCTGGACGGCATCAACCGGGGGGTCAATGCGCAGGGAGATACGGGCGACAACTACGAATTGGCCCTTTTTGGCGGCTATGAACTGGTCGTCAACGGCACCCACGCGGTTTTGCATCTCGGTTACAAGGTATTATACAAAGACGTGCCCGGGCGCCTGCCGACCTTCTACCAGCGGTTGGGTATCAAACAGTTCGTGTACGAAAACTTGTTCATCGGCATGAACGTGCGCTTCCATGAACTGGGCCTCGCAGACAATCTCGAGTGGAATATCGGCTACGCGATGGGCATGTAGATGAGCTGGCCACGGTGGCCGGCAACCACGTGACCAAGGGCTGGATCATTCCCTATCCCGCCATGAATTGCACCAAAGATGGCGGGCTTTTCAAGGGTGCCCGCCTCGAGCAAAGTTGCTACCCAAGACGGAATTATTGGTTTACACTTCGACCCAGCTCAAAAGGATACAAGAGGGTCTCCATCCAGGCAGGTTCCGATGAAAACTTCGCTTCGCGCATGGCCATTGCTGACCCTTTGTGGCCTCGTTCTGATGCTGGCCGCACCGCCGGCCTGGGCCCAGGACCCGGCCCCGGACACCTATCCCGGCCCCTCCCACTATCTGCGCGGCGCCTACCAGACTGGTAGCGTACTGGGCACCAACGACTTCCTCAAAGGCGACAACAAGGCCGGACAACCCATCGACAGATTCCATTCTTTGCGCCTGGACTTCGGTTGGCAAACTGATGGCTCGCGGGACTGGCACCACGTATTCAATTTTCCGTCCTACGGTATCGGAATTTATGGCGCCGATTTCTTCAATGACGAAGAACTGGGCACGCCGACCTCCCTGTACGGCTTCTTTGCCTGGCCCCTGTCGCGCTCCAACCGCTGGACCTTCAATTTTGATTTTGCCTTCGGTTTCACCCACAACTGGGAATCCTATGACCCGGTCGAAAATCCCCAGAATGTCGCCATGGGCTTAGGCCGCTCGGTGCATATCGAGGGTGGCCCCAACGCGGAATACCGCCTGGCCGAACAGTGGTCCCTGATTGGCGCGGTCACTTTTACGCATTTTTCCAACGGCGGCACCCAGCGCCCCAATCATGGCATCAACCAGTTTGGCCCGATGGTTTACGTCAAGTACGATACCGGCACCCCGGTCGCGCGACCGACCCGCCGGAA
>CAZLUL010000267.1:0-5092 GCA_964562635.1 uncultured Fibrobacteraceae bacterium
CACCTACGTGGCCATTTCCTGTGGCGACACGGGGTTTGTGACTTTGGAAGAGACGGCTCTGGTGTCTGAGTAGGGAGCATGAACGGCAGGGAGTGTGTGTCGCCAGCTTCAGTAAGACTCGACGAGTCGTTATCTAATAGACACATTCTCTGATCAAAGAAGCCCAAGAGAGAAACTTGCATACCATATTTCCATAATTTTTCCCGGTCCAAAAACTCGGTTCCCCGGGTGATCCTATCAGAGGGCGGACCTGGTTTAATGGACGCTACAAACCAGTCGCCGTCCAGATCAAGCATTCCGCCTGAGCACCAACAAAGTAATATCGTCGATCTGGGGTGCCTGCCCTACAAATGCCGTGACCGCCGCCCCAATCGCAGTGACAATTTCAGTCGCTGTTCTTGCACCCTCGGCAGCAAGCAACGCGCACAGAATTTCTTCCCCGAAGGGTTCTTCCTCGAGGTTTTCCGCATCAGTGACGCCGTCCGAATAGACGAGCAATACGTCTCCCACCGCCAGATCGACCCGATGCTCTTCGTATCTGATGCCTGGGAACGCGCCGGCGACCATGCCTCCGCGATCCAGCCTTTCCACTTTTCCGGTCGCTGCCCGCAGCAATAGCGGATGCTCGTGGCCCGCGTTGCCGAACGACAGACGGTGAGTGTCCGGATCGAACACGCCATAAAACAAGGTGACGAATTTCTCGATGGGAGTGCGGTCGTACAGCAACGCATTCGTTTGCGCCAGACAGGCTTCGACCGATGGATCGAGCACCGCGTGGGTGCGCAAAGTCGCCTGAAGGTTGGCCATCAGCATGGCAGCCGGCACACCCTTACCCGAGACGTCACCGACGCAGAGCACAAGGCGACCGTCGCCCAAGGGAATAAAATCGTAATAGTCCCCACCAACCTCCTGGGCCGGCATCATGTTACCCGCCAGTTCGTACCCGGAAACCGCCGGCATACTGCCGGGCAACAGGCTGATTTGGATCTCGCGGGCAAGTTTCAACTGTTCCTGCATGGCCCTTAGGGCCTTCTCCTCTGCTGCCAGGCGCGAGTTTTCAAGCACCTGCGCCGATTGGGCGGCAATGATGACGAGCAAACGTTCGTCTTCATGATCGAACCCGTCTGGGTCGGCCGTATTGAAGGCCATCAAAATGCCTGTCACGCGCGAATGCGAGATCAACGGAACCGCCAGGAGATTGCGTGCCGGTTGAGGCAGAACGGCGTCGACAAGAATTGGGTTTTGATCAGGATCATTACAGCGCAGGGGTCGTTTGTGGCGCAGCATCCAGCCTTCGAGCATGGCATTCAGATGTAGCTGGCCATTCCTGGTCTGACCACCTTTGGTCCGAAATCGTGTTTGCCAAGCGGCTTCGCTGCCGCTGTCAATCACATGCAGAGTCGCTTGTTCGGCAAGAACGGCCTCGCGGGCGCGGGAAACGATACTGTGGATGATGTACTCGGAATCCTGGCTGCCGCCAATGGCCCGGGCCAGCTCATTGAGGGTGGCGAGTTCGGCGACGGCCCGGCGCAGCATTTCGTTTTCCTGGTGTTCAACCAGGCCTTCATCTCCGGAATGCCGCCCCATTATGCTGTTTCGGAACCATTTTTTGACGTGCATCGATCCCTCCCCCTGCCGGTTCCCACAACGGGACCGACTTGCACACCATACGATACTTTTGTAACTGTGTCCTAATGATTAGGACGGTTTCACGAGCTTGGCGGCATCAGGGGGAAGTGTGGCCATAAGATCCGTACCGTGACTCGGCCCCCTTCGTGCCCGGTTGAAGGACGGAACACTCCATGATCGGCCGTACTGTCTCCCACTATGAAATTCGCGAGGCTCTCGGTGGCGGTGCCATGGGACGGGTCTTCAAGGCGTGGGATACCAGAAACGAATGTTGGCGCGCACTCAAATTTCTGCCGAATGAACTGGCCCATGACGAGGCGTCCCTGCAACGCTTCGTGCGCGAGGCCCATACCGCATCCTCTCTTGAACACGGCCACATCTGCACCATCTACGAAATGGACCAGGACCAGGACGGCACCTGGTTCATCGCCATGGCCTACTACGAAGGCCACACCCTGACCCACTGCCTGCGCGACGGCCCAATGCCCGCAACTTCGGCCATTGAATATGCGCGCCAGATAGCCCTCGGACTGGCGGCGGCCCATCGACACGGCATTGTGCACCGGGACATCAAACCCGACAACATCATCATTACCGAAGACAACGAGGCGGTCATTCTCGATTTCGGGATCGCGCACCTGATCGATGATGTTCGCCTGACCCAACCCGGCCACCAAACCGGGACTCTGGCCTACATGGCGCCGGAAATGATACAGGGCGGCGCCCCTTCCCCTCAGGTGGACATCTGGTCCCTGGGTGTTCTTCTCTTTGAATTGCTGACGGGCACGCTGCCCTATGAAGCGAAGTATACAGCGGCGCTTATGTATTCGATCACCTATGAAGCACCGCGCGCCCTGCCCGAAACCTTTGGCGAGGAATTCGGTGGAATTCGAAGGATCCTGGACCTCTGTCTCGCGAAAGATCCACTGGACCGCTACGAATCTGCGGCGGATCTGGTGCAGGATTTGAATACCGCGGTGCACAATCCTGGACTTATCTCGGTGACCAGACCGACAACGACCCGGCGGCGGCGGTGGGGGCGTCGACTGGCCTTTGCCGTCACAGCCTCCGTGCTTGTCCTGGCCAGCGTCATCGTGACTCTTATTACACACCCCCAACTGGACCGACTTGATCGCCAAGGTGTTGCGATCCTTCCCTTCGGACTCGAAGGCGATGACGAGGCTGCCCATTTGTTTGGCGAGGGGTTGAGCTGGCTGGTGGCCGACCAATTGGCACAGGTCGAGTCCAAGTACTCCGACTTCTGGATCGTCCCGCCCGATGATATTTGCCGGTTCGAGATCCAGAACGGGCAGCAGGCCCTGGACCGCCTCGGGGTGCGACGCACATTTCGGGCCTACGGCACCCTCAAGGATACTACGGTTGACCTGCGACTCGAGTATATCGATGGCTCGGACAACCCGCCGATCCGACAATCGTTCACCAGCGAAATCGCCAATCTCAACACATGGCAATACGAAATAGCGGCCTGGTGTCTGGCCCAGTTGGATCCGGATTCGGAAGGCATCCCCGTCCAAGCCTGGCGATTGGGAACGCAAGTGCCCGAGGCATTTCGGGACTACCTCACCGGGCTCGCGTGGGAACGCCGTTTCACCGGATTGGATACGAACCTACGCCGGGCCCATCAAATCAAAGCGCGGGATTTGTTGAGCTCAGCGGTGCAGTCCGATTCGTCCTTCGCCGTTGCCAGGGCTGAGCTGGGACATGTCCTGTGGGGGCTCTATTCGTCCACCGATACGATCCTGGCCAACACTGGTATCGACCAACTCGAAGTATCATCCGGATTGAGCCCGTCCCTGACCCGCCCGCACTATTATCTGGGCCTGATCGCCGCCGAACGCGGCAACACCGAACAGGCCTTGACTGACTACGACCGCGTACTGCGCTATGAACCGGACCACAAACAGGCACTGCTGGCACGTGCCAAACTGTCCATTGCCCTGGGCCAAAACGAGGAGGCGAATCGCTCGATACAACAAATGCTTGATGCCCGGCCCGGTTACGTTGTCGACCTGCTGGAGGCCGGTGGGCTGTACTGGACCCAGGGGAATACCGACCAGACCGTGAAATATTGGCGAACGGCGGCCGATATAGCCCCACGAAGTTTTCGTGCCCAAAACTACATGGGTGTCGCGCTCTTCGAACTTCATGACGATCCGTTGGCCGAGTCCTATTTCCTGAAGGCCCTGGCGATCAGAAAGGACTACACGACCTACTCCAATCTCGGTACCTGGTACTACTACCACAACCTTTACCAGAATGCGCGGGTCCAATATCTGAAGGCGTTTGACCTCGGCCAGGTCCACGAATATCAGCTCATGCGAAACCTTGCCGAGACTTATCGCTGGTCACCGGGTTATGAGGATTCCGTCACCATTATCTTTGATCGCGCACGCCTGATGGCTGAACAGCAACTGGCCGCCTCACCGGATAACACCTCCCTGAAAGCTGATCTGGCGACGATTTATTCGGTACTCGGCGATACGATCCGGACCCTGGAGATCCTGGCTGGAATTGAAGCTATTGAGATGGACCGCAACACGGACTTCATGATCTCTGTCGCCTGGGAGGACATGGGAAAACGCAACAAAGCATTGGTCCGACTGGAACAGGCTCTGGGCAAGGGTCTGCGCCTGACACGAGTGGATGGATATCCGGGCTTTCGCAATCTGCGTGCTGATGCGCGATACGCGAAAATCACGGCAGCCTATCGCTAGGCGCCCCGAGCCCGGGCGGCGGGGGTTTCGTGCCCCTAATTTCTGGAGGAAGATATGCAAATCGAGCCACAGCCAAGCCCTGTAACCCTGTCGACCGACGGCAAAATCGGACGAATTGATCCGGCGATTGTCACCATTGATACGGAGAATAACCCAAACTTGGTGGTCAACAACCCGACCGACGCCAACATTACGATCCTGCTTCCACATGGGGTATCCGGTGAAGGGAGCATCTTTGGTCTGGAAAAAAGAGGCTCGATTACGATTTCAGTCACCGGGTCCGCACCACATGGCGTGGAGATTCCGTACTGGGTGTTTTTCAGCCGCACCGAGAGAGAGGATGAGGGTGAGTATCGGCCGAACATCCACGACTGGGGCCGGGCCGCTTCGCCGCCGACGATGATCTTGTATCCATAGCGACTTCACTTGAAATACGGTCGCCAACCCCCGCGGGGATTGGCGACCGTATTAATGATATAATGGACGCCACACCTATCGGTAGCCTGGAACTCGGACATAGAAAAACGCAACAAGCCGGCATTCATGCAACTTCCTGCGTTTTCGATATTTAGATGGTGGAGCCAGTGTGGTACTGCCCCCAACCCTCGTTTGGCGAAGGGGCGGTGGGTGTGAACGACTTTTGAACCGAGGTTCCGGTTTGGTCTGGCAACACACACGAGGATGGATGTATTGATACGAAAGGCCAAAGTGATCCCCGCCGTTGCGCT
>CAZLUL010000268.1:0-5041 GCA_964562635.1 uncultured Fibrobacteraceae bacterium
CTGACCAGCGCCGGTGATGTGCGGCGCCTGATGCTCGGCGCCATGTTCAGCATGTCGTATGTGGGTATGCCGCACATCTGGTACGGCGACGAAGTGGGCATGGTCGGCGGCAAGGATCCGGATTGCCGCCGCCCCATGGACTGGCGTTACGAGGGCGACCCGCGTCGTCAGGCCTTGCGCGACTACTATGGCAAAATCACCCGCCTGCGCCGCGATACGCCAGTGCTGAGCCGGGGCTCGTTTACGACCCTGGTGACTGAAGGCAAGCTCTTGGCGGTGGTGCGCGAACTGGACGGCAAGTTGGCCGTGTCGCTGTTCAACGCCGGGTCCAGCCCCGCCACTTTCACCTTGTCGCAAGCTGACCTGATGGGCCTGGCCGGCGATGGCGCTACCATGGTGCTCGAGACCATCGTTGGGCCGGATGCTTTCCCGCGGGCGGCAGGAGCCAGCTTCAAGACCGGTGACAAACTCGACTTCCGCAGTGGAGATGTGGAAATCACCTTGCCGGGCATGAGCGGCGCCATGTTGCTGAATTGACCTCAGACCGGGTATCAAATCACGGTTTTCAATATGCCTGATAAAAGCGCCTCTGGAGCCGTTGAAGAGCTTCAGAGGCGTTTTTACGAAGGAATTGATCAAAAATTTTCCATAAATTACAGAAAATATGATAATATTGGACAGTCAAACCGTGTGCTTGGTGCGATTCGTTCGTGACCGGCCGCGCAACTGGGGTCTATCTGGGCAAGCACCAGAGGTTGGCCCACACCCACGATCGGTCTGATTTGGCCTCCTGCACCGCAGGAAAGGGCGAATTGGGCCCTAATTCCCCAGGAGGGAATCATGAAGAAACTGATTATGCTGGCGATTGTGATGCTGGCTCTCGGCACGGCCGGAAGCGCATTTGCCGTCATCGATTGGGCTGGCGCCGTTTGGCCCACCGATGGCTACACCGTAGTTCCGACCGGACCGATCGATGTCTATGCTCAGGTCTTCAAGGGCGGCGTCACCGACTTGCCGGGCCAAGGTGCGGACATTTCGGCCGTTCTGAAGTACACGACCGACATCGCTGGCGAAGTTGTCATTGCCATGCCTTATTTCGGCGACAATGGTGTCAATAACGACGAATACAGCACGGAGGTGCCGCAGGCCGCTCTGGCGGGTGCCGCGTGGGTCGACGTGACGGTTGTTTTCACCGATGCGACCGACGGTTCCGATTACATGGCCACCGATCAGAACAACAGCGAGCCTCCCTTCCGTTACAACATCACCAACGTGCTGCCCAACGACGTGGACGTGACGTTCACGCTGTGCCTGAGCGGCGCGGAGACGACCGATGGCGCCTGTGTTATCGGTTCGGCTGCCGAAATCACTGCCTGGGGCTCCGGCGTACCGATGACCAACATCGGCGGCGAGCTCTACGAAGTGACCGTCACTTTCCTGGCCGGCGGCAACCCCAACTTCGAATACAAATTCAAGAAGGACGCCGGTTGCTCGACCTGGGAAGGCGTTCCCAATCGCCTGATGGCCCTGCCCACCGACGGCTCGACCTCTGTTTCCCTGTCTGCCGACAGCTGGGACAATGCTCCGATGCTGTGTGGCATGGGGTCGAACCTGACCGAGGACAAGGTCCTCTGCTTCCAGGTTTGCCTGAGCGGCGTGGACAATGTCGGCGGCGTGTGTGTCGTGGGTAATGTGCCTGAGCTGGACGCCTGGGACGTTGGCGTGCCCATGGTTCAAATTGCGACCGACCTGTACCAGGCCTGCATCGTCTTCCCGGCCGGCACCGCCGTGCCCCTGAACCTGGAATACAAGTTCAAGAAGGACGACTGCGCGACCTGGGAAGGCTTTGGCAACAGGCTGTTCTCGCTGGATGATGCTGCGGCGGCCGAGACGACCCTGACCCATGTCTGGGAAGATGGTCCTGGAGTTTGTGATCCGGTTGGTGTGGAACGCTCCACCTGGGGCAGCTTGAAGACGTTGTACCGTTAGATTCGGAATACGTCGGGTTTGATCGCGGGAGTCCGGACTTGTCCGGGCTCCCTTTTTTGGGGTCCTGCCGATCCGGCGCCCGAGGTGCTGACTAGTGCAGGATCAGGATCGAGTTCTGGCCACCAAAACCGTCATCTTCGCCCAGGGGATTGTTCTGGTCATGCTCCCACCGGATCCCCCAATCCACGGAGAATTTGTACTGGTAGCGGCCCGGGCGCAGGGGAAGGACGACTTCCCAGATGCCGTCCTTGTCGTCGTCATTCATGGCGCCGATGGCCTGGTCAAAGCGGCCGCTGGCCCGGGTACCGCACCAGCCGTTGTCGTCCCAGTTACCGCACACGTTGACGTGTTTTGCCTGGGGGGCCTCGTAGAGGAACCGGACGGCGTTTTCGAAATCGTCAACCCGGTGCGGCGTCGGGATGCGGCTGCGCAGGATCCGGGTGTAGCTGCACCCAGCCAGGAGCAGGGCGGCCAGCAGGACCAGGGCCACGGCGAGCCGGGCGCGCAGGCGGCGGGATTGCGGTCGGAGTTTCGGGAACCGGATCATCGCTTCTCCTAGAAAGTCATCTGGACCCGCATGGTGACCACGCGAGCGCTGTCGAGAAAGTTCTCAGCATCCACATTCGTCGCCCCGGGATGATCCCAGAGGTAGTGCTGCCGATACATCCAGCGGCCGATCTGCCGTCCCCCGTAGTCGATCGTGTAGTCGAGCGGATCGACTCCGTAAGCCAGGACCAGCATCAATTGCCGGATTGGCGTATAGCGGAAGCCGACAAAGGGGTTGATGAAGTCGGTGTCGACCGTTTCCCCGGTGCCGCCGTCCGGGGTCCCTTCGAAATGATAGCCCACCCAGCGCACATCGGCGATGAAGCCGACATTGCGCGTCAGGTCGCGATCGTAGCGCAGGATCGCCTCCAGACTGTTGTTCTGGACCCCGGCCACGCCCCGGTCGGCGGCCTTGTAGCCGGCTTCGAGCTCGAACCGACCCCTGGCATCATCGGTGGAGCCGTAGGCAAACCGGCCCGCCAGGTACCACACGTCTTCACTGTGGCTGCTGACGGTGCTGTCCTCGGGGGCTGCCCCGCCAATCGCGGCGTAATCGTAATCGCGACCCGCGTGCCGCAGCCACAACGCCAGGGAAGACTCCTTGCCCTGCCAGTCAACCCGCAGCTCGGTCGAGTCCTGGTCCACCGAGGCCGGCGTGGCGCCAGGTGCCCAGAGAAACTGCTTGTTGGCCGTCGCCTGGGGCAGGAATCCGTACTCGATGTATCGGTCGTCCGGGCCGGCGCCCGTCATCCGGGACATCTCGTGCTGCAGCGAAATGCCGGTCTTGCCCTCGGGGCGGTAGTCGACCCGGGCCGCCAGGCGGCTGTTCTCACGGTCGAGGAGGGGCACATCGATATTGCCGTTGACATTGCCCTGGCCGGACGAGTTGCCGGTCACGAAGGTCTGCGACCGGGAATTGTAGAGGGCTTCGGCCGCCAGCGACCAGGGCCCGCCGGTGGTGTAGGCCAGGTCCAGGCCGCCATTGAAGATGAGATTGTCGACCTCGTACCAGGTGCTGTTGTCGTCGGTATCTGCGCGGAAGGTGTCCAGGCGCGGGAACGTCCCCGTCGCCAGGCTCTCAAAGTTGAGCCAGGTCAGGGCACGTTCGGCATAGACCGGCAGGCCGACGGTGAGACCGCCGAGGGACTTTGAGAAGCGCAGGGCGAATTTGTCGAGTCCCAGGTTGTCGTAGAGCTCGGGGTCGCCGTAGTAGTCGAAGTTGTGAACGTTGGCGGCATATAGCCGGGTCCGGATACCCAGCGGATTGGCGGTGAACAACGCCCCGGCCGAGCCCTTGCCGGCATCCAGGTGGTCGTGCATGATCGTGCCGGGCAGGTCGAGGTCGCCACCGAGGCGCAGCATGTCCTCACCGGTGAAGACTTCCTGGTTCCAGTAGGCCTTGAGGTCGAAATTGGGCGGGTGGATTTCGAGAAAGGCTTCGTCCAGGACCGTCGCCACACTGTTCTGGATGATGTTCTGGTCCGAATCCATCCGCAACCGGACCATGCTGCTGGCCGTGCTGCTGACTTCGGTATTGATGTTCAGATCCACCGACTGGCTGGGGCGTTGGAGCCGGAAGCGGGGATCCACCAAGGTCTCGTCGGCGAGGCTGACCGGCACGTTCTTGGCGTATTGGAAGCGGGTCAGGTAGCGGCCGTCGATGGTGATGCGGGTCTCGATGCCCTGCAGACTGGTGCCGCCGGCGGTGGGTGCTGCCGCAGGCGCGGCAATGATCTCGCCGTTGTCGTCGAGGGTGACGAGTGAATTGATCCCACCGTAGGGATCGGAGGCGGTGGCCGCATTCTCAGGGTCGGCCTGCCAGTTGCCATCCGAGACGAACTTGTACTCGTGGCTGCCGGCGTCCAGGGCCTTGACCACGGCCCAGTTGCCCTCGCCGTCCGTTTCCAGGGGCGTGTCGTCGGCGTTCCAGCCGTTGAACGTTCCGGCCAGGGTGACCCGGGTCGCGCCCTCGGCGCGGTAGGTGAACAGGACGCCGCCGCTGACGGCACGGGGGGTGCCGACCTTGAAACGGTCAGCCGGGGCGGCCTTGGGCGCTGCTACCGGAGCCGACGTGGCGCCCGCAACAGCAGCCGCGCCGGCAACCGCACCATCGGGCCGGACGGTCAGGACCGAATTCGCGCCCCCAAAGGGGTCCGTCTTCTTTTCGGGGTTGGCCGGATCCTCCCGCCAATCGCCGTCGACGACAAACTTGTATTCGTAGGTTCCGGGAGCGAGCTCGACCACCGCCGACCAGGTTCCGTCGGCCGCTTTGGCCAGGGGTGTCGCCGTGGCGTTCCAGCCGTTGAAATCGCCGGCGACAAAGACGGCTCCGGCTCCGGGCTCGCTGAGGCTGAACACAACGCCCCCAGCGTCGGCCCTGGGCAGCGCTGCGCCCGCCGGGGCGGCGATCAGGGCGAGTAGCAGTCCCGCGACGATAAGCGCCGTCGGCAGGGGGATTCTTCGATTTTGCGTGGCAATCATATGCAGCTCCCAGTCCCTTTCCGGG
>CAZLUL010000269.1:0-4989 GCA_964562635.1 uncultured Fibrobacteraceae bacterium
AGCAGAGCCGTGGCCAGCAGGGCATCGGCATCTCGGCCGCCGGCATGTACGGCCAATTGACCACCGGCCAGCCCGTGGTGGTCTACAGCAGCACCGGCGCCAAGGCGCCCGCCCACCGCTTCGAAATCCAGCTCGACTTGAAGAAGAACGAGCCCAAGATTCTGTCGGGTGACGAGACCATCTGGGAAAAGGAACGCGGCACGCGCATCGAGATCACCCTGACGGGCAGCTACAAACGCGGCCAGCACTCGGTGGACAACTATCTCGAGCAGACCTCCATCGCCAATCCGCACGTGCACCTGACCTACAAGAACCCCAAGGGCGAGACGACGATCTACGCCAACGCCACGACCGATCTGCCGCCCGAATCGGTCGAGATCAAGCCCCATCCCTATGGCGTGGAGCTGGGCATCCTGGCGCGCATGCTGCAGGACACCAAGTCCCGCAACATCAACGCCTTCCTGAAGGACGAATTCTGCAAAGTGGGCACCAAGACGGCCGAGTTGATTCTCGTGGCGGCCGACATTCCCCCGCGCAAGAACCCCAAACGCCTGGTGCAGGCCGATGTGCAGCGGCTGCTCGATGGAATTGCCGACACCAAGATTGCCAACCCGCCCACCGACTGCCTCTCGCCCATCGGTGAAGACCTGGTCATGGCGGGATTAAAGAGCGGCGTCGAGGCCGAGTTCTACACTTCAGTGACCCGCCCGGCGGCTGTATACCGCGGCAACCCCTTTCAGATCGAGGTCGGTCTCGCCTACGGCGGCAAGCTGCCCGGTGACGAACTGGCCAAGGTGATGCGCTTCGCCAACCGCGTGCCTCTGTTGTACCAGGCTTCGGCCTGTGGCGTGCACAAGGCGGTGTTGTCGTCGAACTGGAAAAGCTACGGCCTGCAGCAAAGCAAGGGAGCGCTGCCCACCGGCCCGTTGGTGATTCTGATCCACATGGCTTCAGTCTGGGTGCCGTTCACTTCGGAATCCAAGGAAGCAGTGGCGCACTATCCCGAGATCATCAAGGAAATGCGCCTGGCGCTGCAGGAAGCCGGGCGCCAACTTGGCCGCCATATCAAGCGCCGCGCCCGGGAAAAGGACGCCCTCAAGAAGCAGAGCTACATCCAGAAATACATTCCCCATATCGGTGAAGCCCTGCAGGAAATTTTGCTGATCTCCGATGGGGAAAAAGACGAGGTCATCGCCACGCTCACCGATACTTTGGAACGCAGTCGCAAGCTGTAGACAAGATTTATAAAGAAAAGGACGAGGTATTGCCTTGGCATCCGGTAAGAAGAAAACGACCAAGAAGGCCGTAAAAAAGACGGCGAGCGACAAGAACCAGGGCGAACTGGGCTTCGGCGCGGCCGCAGACAAACCCGTGACGAAAAAGAAGGTCACCAAAAAGGCCGCCGCCAAAAAGGCCCCGGCCAAGAAAGCCGACGCCGGCCCCCCGCGCATCAAACCCGTCTCCGACACCAAAAAAGGCACTTCGTTCAGCCCGGTTTCACGCCGCATCCGCACCGAGTCGAACATCATCCGGCAGAAAATTCTGCTGGGCCAGAAACCGGCCATGAAGTTTCCCCTGCGCTCGTTGGCCAACGTGACCTACAACGCCAAGACCGGCTATTTCAAGCTGAAGGGCAAGCTGAAGGAACGCACCCTGACGGTCAACACCGTCAAGACCTTCGCCCAGACCCTGAAGATGATGGCCCTGTCCAAGGAACTGATCGAGACCGACGACATCGCCACCAAACGAGAGGCCTACTACGTCTCGAAGAACTGGGCCGAGGCGCGGTTCAAGGAACAGCCCGAGTCCGATACGGTGATGGAAGATGTCGAAGCCTTTTTTGGCGTGAACCGTGAGCAATTGGGCTTCGTACCGGAAGAAAAAGGCGGCGACGTAGCCGGCCAGCTCGTGGTTATCGATCACGACCGCGATACGGGCGAAGAACTGCGCATCGACTGCACCCGTTTTGGCAGCGGCGCCTATTCCATTCCCATTTCGGTCGAAGAATTGAAGTTCGAGACCGATGCCCAGTTCATCTTGTGCATCGAAACCGCCGGTATGTTCCAGCGGCTGGTGAAGCACAACTACTGGCGCAGTTCCAATTGCATCCTGATCTCTCTCGGTGGTGTGCCGACCCGGGCCTGTCGCCGGTTCGTGCGGCGCCTGGCCGACAGCCACGGCTTGCCGGTTTATGTTTTTGTCGATGGCGACCCGTACGGTTTCTCGAACATCTACCGCACGCTGAAGGTCGGCTCCGGCAACGCCGCCCACCTGAACGAGTATTTCTGCGTGCCCCAGGCCCACATGCTGGGCATCACGCCCCAGGACATCATCGACTACCAGTTGCCAACCCACCCCTTGAAGGATGTGGATATCAAACGGGCCAAGGATGCGCTGAAGAATGACCCCTTCATCCTGCATCACCGGCCGTGGCAACTGGCGTTGGAGCAAATGATCAAGATGGGAGTTCGTGCGGAGCAGCAGGCGCTGGCCAAGCATGGGCTCAACTACGTGATCGAAGAATACCTGCCGCAGAAACTGGCCAATGTGGGGCGGTTCTTGCCTTAGCCTTTGTATATGTCGGATACTGAAAAGGGTTGGCTAGCCAATCAAATCAAGGTTAGATTTCATATGTAAATACCTCCCATCAATCGTTGGCTAGCCAACAAAACAAGGATGGGGATGTATGTGCAAAGCTTCGTTAAACTCCGCTGAGTCATTGATGATTGCGGCCCGCCGACTCCAAACACTCAAAGACCGCACCTTCGAATTCTATGGCATTGGCCGTACCCAACGCCAGGTTCTGCTTCTTGTCGTCGCCAACCCGGGCATCACCCAGGCCCGGCTTGCACGGCTGCTAAAATTGGACCGGTCCACTGTCAACCTGTTGGTTCGCAAACTCAAACGAGCCGGAATGGTGAAAATTGAACCCAGTGACCTGGACCGGCGTTGCCGGGCAATTGTACCCACCAACCTGGCCCGAACCTGCTGTATGGCATTTGACGAGGAGCAGCCCTATCTCGAAGCCATTGTCACCCATGACTTTTCACTAGCGGAAAACGAGCAATTCCACAATTTGCTCAGCCGAGCTTCCGCCGTCATTCAACATGTGCTAGATTTGCCCCCCGGCGAGGAATTCCCGCCTCTTTTTGCACCTCATTTTCCCCAGAGAAGGGCCCAATAACGTGCGCGTCATCCTAGTCGTCGAACGCAAACACCTGTTTCCCGGTCTCAGCCCTCAGGGCTTTCTGCCGGTCGACAGCCTGGACCTCGACAGCCTCAGTGAGCATCTGTTTTTCGCCGAACGCGGCTATATGGAGCAGAATTCCCACTACAAGCAGCTCATCCCCTACCTGTTGCTACAGCGCGGCAGTGGCGATGATGCTCGTGTTCTGTGTTACCAGCGCCGGACCAAACACACCGAAGCCCGACTGGGCGGCCTGTGGTCCGTAGGATTTGGCGGGCACATCGAACCCCTCGATCGGGACAACGACAACGTGCAGACCAACGGCCTGGTCATGGCCACGGCGCTCAGGGAAATGGAAGAAGAAACGGGACTGAACCCGGGCTCGGAAGCCCTCACCCTCACGGGGTTCCTCAATTCGGACAGCGACGATGTTTCGAGTGTGCACTTCGGGGTGGTCTTCAAGGTGGATCTGGACAATCTGGGTGACAGCGACGAAGAGATCATGAAACTGGTCAGCGCCCAGGCGGAGCCCCATCAGGCGCGCTGGATCCCGGCCCGTGAGCTCAAGAGCATGACCGCGCCCGAAGCGGGGCCCGATGGCGGCAGTTTCGAGAATTGGTCGGCGATTGCCGTGGCCGGCACTTTCGGCACATAAGTCGGTTTCAGGAATTGGCAGAGCGCCGGGCCCCCGCGGCCCGGCATTTCTTCAGGAATCTGCTCTTCAGGAGTCCGCCGGTTTCCGCCCCACCAGTTCGATCACCATGGCCAAGCCCCGGTGTCCCGGTCCTTCATCCAACTCCACTTCAGTCTCCACCACTTCCAACTCAAGCCCGGGAAACCGATCCCGCAATTCAGCAACTTCGTGCAACCATTCCAGCCGTGGTGGCCCGCCGGATTTGCGCCCAAACTGGGCTTTGGCAAAGGAATTCAGGACCAGCACACCACCCGGTGAAAGAGCCGCGGCACAGGCCTCGTGCACACCGGGCATGATCTCAGGCGGCAGGTGGGCAAAACCGAGCACGATCAGGTCCCAGGACTCATCCGCCCAGGTGCCGCCGACCAGGTCTTCCAGTCGGTATTCCAGCTCCACACCACGCTGCGCGGCCAACGCCAGCGCCTTTCGTTTCCCTACGAAGCTGTTGTCCACCGCCACGACATGGTGGCCCAAAGTCGCGGCATATACCGCATTGCGGCCTTCGCCCTCGGCCAGAAGCAGCGCCCGGCCCGGAGCCATTCCCGCCAGCGAGCGCTCCACAAAGTAGTTCGGCTTCGTGCCGTAAAAGAACCGCTCTTCATCATAGCGGTTGTCCCAATTGTTCTTGTGCTCAGTCATAGTTGCCGGAATCCTCAACTTCCTTGACGACAAGAGAATACATACCTGATCACTCGTGATTTGACATCCCTCCAATATAGCGAATCGACTGGAATTTCGCAGGTTCGGGTGTTAACGTGCGTGTACAATTCAGTCCTCGGGAGTGTCTTAGCCCAGAGCAGTCTGTAAACCATAAGCCAAGGAGCTTGGTGTCATGATCAACAAGATCGGTATCATTGGTGGCGGCAACATCGGCGGCGTGTGCGTCTCCGAAATCGTCAATCGTGGCCTGGCCCGCAACGTGGCCCTGGTCGATATCAAAGAGCCCGAATTTGCCGCCGGCAAGTGCTTGGATATATCCGAAGCCACACCCGTCTACGGACGCGACATCAACGTCGTGGGCAGCAAGAACTACGACATCCTCGCAGGCTGCGACTTCGTGATCAACACCGCCGGCGTGCCCCGCGCCATGCGCCCGGACGGCACCTTC